>NZ_JBFUBE010000010.1:0-148857 GCF_056405915.1 Flavobacterium sp. P1_E4 | reverse complement strand
GGTTAGTTCCATATTGTTTGAATCGCCTTTCCACTCTGCTCCTGTCCAACTTTTTATACTTGTTTTTTCACTAAAATCAGTATTTGCCAAATCAATCGAAAACTCTTCGKTATTTTTAACCAAAAGCTGATTTCCATTATAAACAGCAACATTATAACCTTGTATATTATCGCCTACAACTTTTAAATTAATATTCTGGCTTGACGAAATTGTTTCGACAAAACAGAATAGCAAAATAGAAAGGGTATTTAAAAATTTACACATAGTAAAATGTTTTATTATTTATAAGACTAACCAGAGTTCTTAGATTTAGACTTTATTATTAATGCTTTTGGGGAATTCTATTTCTATATTTTAAAAATAGAGAAGTAGCAATTTTTTTTAATTGCAATTGCTACTTCTCATAAGGATACTAATTAAACAAATAACCAATTTAATTTAACAAATCACTAATATCCAGGATTTTGAGTTAACAATCCAGCTGAAGCATCCACTTCTGATTGAGGAATTGGATACAACATGTGTTTGTCTTGGAAATTTTTACCATGGGCAGTCATCACTTGTTTAGCAATACCCCATCTTTTTAAATCAGGCATTCTTTGGTTTTCAAAACCAAGTTCAGCTCTTCTTTCAGAAATCAACCAATTTTTAATAGTTGCTTTATCTGTAGATGCGGCTCTGTTTGGTAATGTTCCGGCTGGTACTGGAATTCCATCTGCTGTAACGGTGCTTCTGGCTCTTGTTCTAATTTGATTTATGATGCTAATGGCACCTGAATAATCACCATTTTCATTAAGTGCTTCTGCTTTCCAAAGTAAAACATCGGCATAACGAATAAACACTTTATTGTTTGAAGCATCATCATCTCCTTTGTTGCTACCATCTGTGGTTCCTAAAAGTTTATTAACCCATTGTTGAGGAGCATTCACTGTATATAACTTTCTAGGGTCATTAGGCTCAAATGAAGCCAAAAAATCAGCACTTGGAGCAAAGAATCCCCACCCAAGAGGTGCACAAATTCCATTTCCTTTTCTTGGGTCGGCTTCTTTAAGGTGGTTATAAGAGAAGATAACTTCGTTGTCTGCATATTCAGTATTCATGTTGAAGTTATCAAAATAATTGGCATCCAAACTAAAAAAACCAGTAGCTTCTAATTCTGATACTAATGTTGTTACACTGGCCCAATCTTTGTTATATAAAGCCGTTTTGGCAAGAAGTGCGATTGCAGCCCCCTTAGAAACTCTCCATTTTTCTGTATCGGATCCGTATTTTGAATTAGGTAAAAGTGATTTTGCCTTTTCTAAATCGGTTTTAATTTGATTCCATACAGTTTCTTTCGGTGCTCTTACTGCCAAATCAAAAGCCTCTTGATATGTTTTTGCAGGCGAAAGAAGTAAAGGTACGTCTCCAAAATTAGTTACCAATGAAAAATAATAGTAAGAGCGTAGAAAATAAGCTTCTCCAAGTAATTGATTTTTTCTTTCGGCAGATATTCCGGTAATTGTCTCAATTTCTGGGTTTAATAAAAAACTCAATGCAATATTGGTTCTTTTTATCCCTTCGTAATCATATTTCCACAATCCATTTGGTCCTCCATTGGTCGAAGTAAAAGTATAATTGTTAATTTCATCCATCCAAGGTTGATCTCCATCGGGAGACCATTTTTTTTCCATATCATCGGATGCGATATCATCTATTACAATATCATTTTGAAACACCAAACCACCATTCCAATCCCATTCGGCCAACTGGTTCAACTTATTGGATAACATATCATAAGATGAGGTTACTGAACTTTCTACGGAAGCCAATGTTGGCTTGGAACTCGCCTGCTCCAGAGTTAACGCCCCTACAGGTTCTGTAGTAAGTTCATCTTGGCAACTTGTCAATGACGCTAGCGAAATCATAATCGCTGTTATATATGTATATTTCATGGTTCGTTTATTAAATTTTAAATTTTAAACCTATTAGGATTGAAGTAGATTGAGGATAAGTTCCCTGATCTATGAAAGAAGTTGATTCTGGATCCAAACCAGTATAGTTCGTGAAAGTCAATAAGTTTTGACCTGATACATACATTCTTAAATACGTATCACCAATGATTTTAGGATCAAACGTATATCCAATCTCAAGATTTTTCAATCGTAAATACGAAGCATCTTCAACAAAAACGCTAGAAACTTGGCTTCCTCCATTATCATTAAGTGTGTTACGTGGAGTTGTATTACTTGTACCTTCTCCATTCCATGCGCCTAAAACTGCAGTAGTAGAGTTGAAAGGGCGGCTATCATAATCCAAAATTTGTTTCAAATCGTTGTAACGATCTACACCTGAAACTCCTTGGAAAAGGAATGACATGTCAAATCTTTTATATTCAGCATTGAATGAGAAGCCGTATGTTACTTTTGGTATTGAACTTCCTATGAATGTTCTATCATCAGCATTAATTTGACCATCTCCATTTAAATCTTTAAACTTAATATCACCAGGTTTTGTACCGTTTTCATTAGAGAATAAAGTAGAAGACACTTCCGCAGCATTTTGATAAATACCATCAAACTTTAATCCGTAATAAGAACTGATAGGTTGTCCAACCACAGTTTTAGTATGAGTTTTGTCATCATTAATCTCGGTAACATATTGCTGAAGTTGTTCTACATTATTTTTTAGTGTAGCAATGTTTGCATTGATTCCGTATTTAAATTCGTGGTCGTTATTTTGAAAATTAGCTCCAAATTCAAAACCCTTATTAGTTACAACTCCAGCATTGACAAAAGTTCTATTAATTTGACCAACAGTAGATGAAGGTAGACCTACAGTTAATAAAATATCATCGGTCTTTTTGTCAAAATAATCAGCTGAGAAAGTCAGTTTATTATCCATTACACCCAAATCAAGACCAAAGTTAGTTTGTGTAGTAGTTTCCCATTTTAAATCTGGATTACCATAACGAACTATGTTTATGATACCACCTGTTTCGGTAACAAGAGTTTCATAGGCATTATTAGGAATTTCTTGATTTCCAGATTGACCCCAGCTAGCTCTCCATTTTAAGTTGGAAATCCAATCTGCTTTTTCCATGAATTTCTCTTTAGACATTACCCATCCACCAGAAACAGAAGGAAAATAACCCCATTTATTATTAGGTCCAAAACGAGAAGAACCGTCAGCTCTTATAGTACCTGAAGCTAAATATTTATTGTCGTATCCATAATTTGCAGAACCAAAGAAAGAAATAAGGTTCCAACTTTGAGCAGATCCTGAACTGTGTTTATTAACATCGCTTCCATAATCAAGATAACGGAAAGGATCAGTAGTATTATTATAGTTTTGTCTGCTCCCACCTACTGCAGACTGGTCGTATGATACCGTTTCAGATCCTAATAATGCACTGATGCTATGTTTATCAGCAATTGTTTTAGTATAATTCAAAGTATTTGCAAAAGTAAACGTAGTCGCTTCACCTCTATTTTCATTCAGGCTTGAAGGTCTATTTTGCCTACCTTGTCCAGGATACGTTTCATTTGCACTATTGTCATTATCATCTCCAAAATTTTCTCCAAAAGCTTTGTTGTGATCGAAAGTGATTTCAGCTCCCAAATTACTTTTGAATTTCAGAGATTTATCCGCTAAAAAAGCATATTCTCCATATACATTTCCAAAAGTTTTAAAAGCAGAACGTGTGTCATCTGTAAAATGAACAATTGCCAACGGATTAGAAGTTAATTCATAATTTGGATTCCAACCACCATTAGGATTGTTATTCAAATAAAAAGGTAAATCAGTGTAAGGATCATTTGCTTTATAAGTTGGATCATTTACATCTTTATACACTCCTAAAACCGATGGACGCAATAAAGCATGTCTGATAACACCGGGAGCGTCTCCACTTGAAGACATTTTATCTTGTCTAGTACTAGTAATCTGAAGATTTGTTCCAACTTTGAAACGATCGGTAACTTCAGTATTGATATTAGTTCTAAAATTAATACGCTTGTACGTGTCATTATCACCAACCACAATACCATCCTGTCCAAAATAACCACCAGATATTAAATATTGTGTTTTCTCTGAACCTCCGCTAACCGAAAGCTGTAGATTATTAGTTCTTCCAGAAGTGAATAATTCGTCTAACCAATTGGTATCTGATAGTGCTATCCCATTAACGTTTCCATTAGTTTGATCTGTTTTGTATGGGCTTATTGCTCCAGCCGAATTATTATTAGAATTATGCCAAGCTTGATCCATTACTGTCAAATACTGATTTGCATTTAGCATTTTAGGAAGGTTTGTAGCAAAACTGGTTCCAGAGTAATATTCTACATCTATATTTGATTTCCCTTTTGAACCATTTTTAGTAGTAAGAATTACAACTCCACCCGCAGATCTAGATCCGTAAATAGCGGTAGCTGCAGCATCTTTTAATACAGTCATCGATTTTACGTCAGACATGTTCAAGAAAGAAATGTCGCGGGTAGCAACACCATCAACAACATAAAGTACATCGTTGTTTCCTAGTGTACCTTCCCCTCTAATACGTATTTTAAGCCCGTCTCCAGGAGCACCAGTATTAGCAGAAACAGAAACACCGGCAACTTGTCCTTGCAAAGCCTGACCTACATCAGCCACTTTTGTTTTAGCCAATTCCCCCATGTCTACTTGCGCTACGGCACCTGTTATAGATTGCTTTTTTAGACTGGAATACCCAACAACAATTACTTCGTCTAATTTTTGTGAGTCGCTTTCTAACTTGGCATTTACTACAGCTTGTCCATTAACAGCAATCTCTCTGTTTTTATATCCAATGTAACTAAATACCAAAACGGCATCAGTACTTACATTATTGAGACTGTAGTTTCCATCAAAATCTGTTGAAGTACTTAAAGATGTTCCTTTTACAACAACATTCACCTGAGGTATTGGACCGCTGTTATCCGAAACGTTCCCTTTTACCGATTGAGCATGCATTATGCTCCCTGATAATATTATTCCAAACAGGAACAAATTATAAATAATTTTCTTTCTCATCATAGGGAATTATTAAATTGATTACTAATTCGAGTTAAATTTTTCATGTTAATAAAAATTAGGTTGATTAAATGCGTTAATAGTTTTTTTTATACTCAAAAAACGATTTCGTAAATTTATTCCGTAGACACAAAAAAAGGTGTACACTATTTCTTCAAAAGTGTACACCTTTACAAAAGATGTTGATTTTCAGTAATTTAAAAAATAATACTTAGTGTTTTACCTTATGTTTCAATTGATAATTTTTTGGAGTCACATTATACATCTTATTAAACTCGCGGTAAAAATAAGAACGGTTATTAAACCCAGATTGGTAACATACCTCCGATACAGTCAATACATTTTTGCGCAGTAGTTCTGCTGCATATTTTAATCGTATCGTCCGAATTAAATCTCCAGGAGTAAAGCCAAAAATCTGTTTCACTTTTCGGTACAATTGCGAATTACTGATACCCAATTCTTTTTCAATAAATAAGCTTTGAAGATCTTCATTATCAATATTGGAACGAATCAGTTCGATCACCTTTTTTACAAAATCTTTTTCATCATTATTTATTGGCAGTGTAGCCAGATTCTCTGTAAGAGTATCTTGTGTAAAATGTTTTAGTATTAATTCTTTCTCTTCAAGAAGTTTCTGTACTCGTATTAATAAATGGTCTGGATAAAAAGGCTTCGGAATATACGAATTGGCACCGCTTTCCAATCCTTCAATTCTATGGATGACAGAATCTTTTGCGGTAAGCATAATAAATGGAATATGACAGGTCTTGATATCCTGTTTGATTTTTTTACAAAGTTCTACCCCATCCATCATCGGCATCATAACATCGCTGATAATAATATCTGGTATTTCTTTCTCAAGAATTTCCAAAGCTTCTAGTCCATTATAAGCAGGTATGATTTTATATTTCTCTCCTAATAAATCATCAAGAAACAAATGAATTTCTTTCTCGTCCTCAACTAATAAAATTGTTTGGCGAATGTCTTGAATATCTTCAAGTGAAGCAATTTTATCAGGTGTATCATCAGACTTGTTCGGAATCTCTTCAAGAATATTTTTAAGATGATGAGAAATCAAAATCGGGCTTACTTCTACATCCAGTTCTTTTTCGGTAAAAGACTCTTCACCGCAAGGAATAAGAACAGTAAAAGTGGTCTGCTCATTGGCTATACTTGAAACCAGAATTTCCCCTCTCAATACTGTAACCAGTTTTTTAATATAGGCCAACCCGATACCAGTTCTAAACAAATCATTGTCTGGTGCTTTATTTGTATCCGACAGAAAAAATCGATCAAATAACGAATCTAATTTCTCTTTCGGAATTCCGTTTCCAGTATTAACTATTGTAATATTCAATCTTTTGGAATCATCCTGAAGAGTAAACTTAACATCAATTTTCCCTTTTATAGGAGTGTATTTGAATGCGTTTGACATCAAGTTAAACACTATTTTTTCAATCTTATCTTTGTCAAACCAGCCTGGCAATGCAGATGGAATATTCAGATTGTAATCAATCTTTTTATCCAATGCCCATTCATCAAACAATTCCGCTATTTGTTCAACCAAGCTTACAAGATCAAATTCTCTTGCATTTATATCCAGATAATCATATTCAGCTTTTCTAAACTCCAATAATTGTTGTGTCAAAAACAATAACCTTGACGAATTGCGTTGAATCATCTGTAGGAACTTTTGATTGCGTTCGCTAAGATTTGCCGTTTCGGATAGTTTTTGAACAGGACCAACAATCAAAGTCAAAGGAGTCTGAAATTCATGGGCAATATTCGTAAAAAAGGTAAGCCTGTTTTCGTGAAGCTCTTCTTCCCTCTTTCTAAAAAGAATGTTTTGACTCAATGATTGTCGCTTTTTGTAATAACTCAACACAAAAAGAACAAAAAGGGTAGTTAGGATCAGATAAATTACAAGAGCCACATTGGATTGCCAAAACACGGGTTTAACCCTAATATCTATGGCGTGAACTGGTTTGCTCCAAACTCCATCGCTATTGGACCATTTTATCCACAAGGAATAATTACCCTTTGGAACGTTTGTAAAAGATATAATTCTTCGATTATTTATGGTATTCCAACCCTTATCGAAATTCTTCAATTGATAGGCATATTGGCATTTTTCACTGTTAACATAAGTCAAAGCCGCCAATTCAATATCAAAAAAGTTCTGATTATGAGTTAAAACAATCGAAGGATTCGTCTTTGAATCAGGAGATATAACTAATCCTTGATAATACGGAATAGACTGATTTTGGCCACTGATCTTATCTATTAAAATATCTGGAATAACAGAAGACTCTTTTATTTTTTCAGGTAAAAAATAATTTAATCCTTTTATTCCTCCCATAAAAACAAAATCTGACTTCATATCTTGATAGAATGCCCCGTCGGCAAATTCATTATTCTGAAGTCCTTCATTTTTGGTGTAATTAATAAACTTAGAACCGTTAGGATTAAAATTAGACAGCCCAAAATTTGTACTTATCCAAAGATTGGACTTTTTATCAGAAACAATTCCATGAATAGTATTATTAGGCAATCCTTCTTTGACCGTATAGCTCTTAAAAACGGCGCTTCCGTTACTCTTTAAATCTTCCAATAAATTCAAACCAAAACTTGTTCCYATCCAAAGTCGATTATTTACATCTGTACGTAAACACAAAATATCATTATTGGATAGACTCTTGGAATTATTCTTAATGTTTTTGTACGTTCGAAATTCTTCAGTTTTTTTATCAAAAAGATTAAGACCTCCTAATCTGGTTCCAATCCAAAGCTGATTCTCGTTCCTAGGAACTATAGAAAAAATAATATTACTGCTTAATGATTTTGCTTTGTTGCTATCGGCAAGATATCTTTTGAATTCTGTTACTTTCAACTTTTCTCCCGAACGTTCAATTTTACATCGAATCATTCCGTAGCCATTGGTTCCAAGCCAAATAAAACCAGTTGAATCCTGAGAAATAGTGTAAGTTGATTTAAAATAATCACATTTCTCATTCCCTTCAATAGCAGACCAATTGATAAGTTTAGATTTTTTTAGGTCAAAAACCGTAACTCCATCCCCATCTGTACCAACAAAAACAAGATTATCCTGACCTTTACATAAAGCAAATACGGCATTATTGATGGAGCTGTTATTTTCGTTGAAGTTTTGATATTGTAATGCTTTTTCTGGATTTAGATAAAAATTAGAGGGAAAACGAAATAATCCTTTCCCTTTTGTACCAACCAAAAAAGAATTCCCTTCCACCTCCAGAAATGTTCTGATAATTCCCCCGTCCAACTCTGGAACTTGTGCTTTTGAAATTAAATTAAACGCTTTTTTCAGTGGATATATTTTAAATAATCCATCTCCATCCGTTCCTGTCCAAAGCACATTTTCACTTCCTTTTATTAATGTGGTAACCTTTTGACTCTTTAGGTATTTCAACCATGGTTTGGAAACAATATTCCCTGAATTATCCATTATGAAATAACCAGATTTGCCAGAAAACACAATTCCCTCTGGAATATGACCAATGATATTATCAATATTTTGAGTCGACAGCGTTTGATTTTTATTATCGGATAAAGAATGTAAAATAGCATTGCCCGAATCTGGAATGACACATACTTTTTGATTGGAGACCACTTCAAAAGCACGAATCTTTTTTGAAATCAATTCTACTTTTGAAATTATTTTTTTCCCTTCATTTGTGGTTTTAAGAGATAAAGCATAAAGTTCATTATTATCTAACAAGACCAATAATTCTCCCGTTGGAGAAAATTCCATTTTTTTGACTGCTTTAGTCGAAAGATTTTTGTTGTTTAATAATTGAAAAGCAGTTCCGTCAAAATAACCAATTCCCCAATCTTTTACGGCACAAAATACTTTCTTGGAAGCATCCAATGCCATGTTAAATTCGGATTCTGATAATGGGGGTTTATTTTCTCTGGAAAAGTAAAATCGCTGGAATGCATCCGTTTTTTTATTATAACGATTAATACCATGAATCGTCAATATCCAAATTTGACCTGCATCATCTTCGGCTATTTTAAAGATTACCTGATTGCTCAGGCTGTTCTCATTATCCAATTCTGGTCTGAAAATCTTGAAACTATTTCCATCATATCGGTTTAATCCGTCCCAGGTCCCAACCCAAAGTAAATTCTCAGAATCCTGAAAAATGGCATTAACAGAACTATTTGACAATCCCTTGGTATTATCCAATTGTTCCAATGAATATTTCAAGTCAAAAACCTTTGATGAATCTAAAAGCGATTTGTGATTATTATTAATCTCCAACTTTTGAGTTTCCGCAAGACTTTTAGTTACTCCATTATCTAAGGATGCAGGTTTCTCTTTATTATTACATGAAATAAAGCCTGCAAAAATAAAGCTGATGAATATAATTTTAATTTTCAATTTAGTAAGTGTTTATTAGTTTTTATCAAACCAACCATGTGATTATTAGTGTTGTCACATAAATTATTTGCGTTTTCTTTATTAGGATGTAAACAGCAATCTAATTATTTTGGAGGCACATAACAATACAAAAAGAAGATTTTCTACAGGAATTGAGGTAATTATCCCGTATTCAAATGTACAAAAAAAGCAGGCCATTTAAAGCATTCGAAAAATAGCTTGGAAAGTACATCATTTCGTTTTGTTTACAAAACTCTGCTTACTTACAAATCATTAATTATTAATCAAGTTCCCTTTTTAAATTTTCACCATAAATAAATAAATACATCCAAACTAATTTTACTCTTTAATTGGTTTAATCACAAATCCGTAACTATACGTTGCCTGTTTTAACAAATACTGTTCGTGAGGATTTCTTCCCCAGCTATCATCACCGCCAAGCCCTCTTTGTGCTAAATCTACACAGATCACTGATAGTTTCCTTGGTGCAATATCACTCAAATGCTGGTTCTTTTTAGAAATTCCCGGGTCGAAATCCATAGGGTAATTATTCAAAGCGCTCATGCAAATAGGCTGAATTCCAGTAATACTTATTCCTTTTCCAGCATTGTTTGTAAGGTCAGCCCAACGAATATCTGTCTTATAACCATTTTCCTGTGGGCGTGAGTAAGGCACATATTGGTCGGCAACTTTACTGTTGTAAATTCCTTTGAAGGACGCCGTATTCCTATCAGAATAATTTTCTAAAGGGCCTCTACCGTAATAATTGAAGTTTTCAAATTCATTAGTTAAAGAGAAAATCATCCCAAAACGAGGCATTTCCGGAACTGCATTAGTACCTTTTTTATAAGAAGGAATAATTTCTAAACTACCGTCTACTCTCATTAAGTACTCAATTTTATATTCAGAAGCCACATCGTTTAGTATAAACGCTGCAGTTAAACCAGATTTTCCACCTTCATCAGCAAATTCGGCTACATTTTTTAAAGTAATATTGTCGCCAGCGGTTCTCCAAACATTACACTTTAAAGGCATCCCGTTTCCAAAATCATTATCAGTTGGGGCTCTCCAAAAATTAGGTTTTGGAAATTCTTCAAAATAGCGTTTCCCATTATTAGAATAATCAGAGATTAATCCACTTTTTTTATCGATTTTTACTTCAACATTCGCTGCTTTAAACACAAAAGAATCGGTTTCTTCAGTTGGTCTAATATATTTAGTATTTTCTACAGTAAAATATTTAGTGTCTTCTATTACAAATTGCTCTCTGGCTATTTCGTGGCCTTTGGGCAAAATTTCTGTTTCAACTTTTGTCAAAGCAAAAACATTCAACAAATACTCTTCTCCGGCAATTGAATTAATTTGCGGTAATTCAATTTTGATTTGTTTTTTAGAAAGAGGATTCAGGGCAACATTTAAAACTCCTTCTTTTATTACTTTTCCGTTTTTCAACACTTCATATTTAAAAATGTACTCCGAAAGATTAGTATAACCAAAATCGTTCTGAACTTCGATAATTCCTTTTTTAACATCAACCGCTTTGAACAAAATATCCTGATATTCTTTTTTGACTTCAAATGCTCCTGGATGTGGCTTTCGATCTGGCCAAACCAAACCATTATGACAAAAATTTTCATCGTTTGTATATATTTGTCCGCCCATGTCTCCACCGTAAGCCCAATATTCACGACCTATTTCATCTTTCAATTTGAAACCTTGGTCTACCCAGTCCCAGATAAATCCCCCCTGCATGTTTTTGCTTCCGCGAATAATATCCCAGTATTCTTTAAAATTACCACTACTATTCCCCATCGCGTGTGAATATTCGCACATGATAAACGGCCTGTTTACTTGAGGTCTCGCTGCATATTCCTTCATGTACTCAATCGACGGATACATTGGGCAAACTATGTCTGTGTTTTCTTTTTCCCTTGATTGCTCAAACTGAACCAACCGAGTTTTGTCTCTCTCTTTTATCCATTTGTAAGCATCATAAAATACTGGACCATTACCGCATTCGTTCCCAAGTGACCAAATAATTACGGATGGTTGATTTTTATCTCTTTCAACCAAACTATAAATTCTGTCCATATGGGCAGCTTTCCACTCTGGAAGATAAGCTGGATGTCTAGCTTTATTTAAAGGTTCGTCGTATTCTGCACCAGAACCATGACTCTCAATATTGGCTTCATCAACTAAAAAAATTCCGTATTTGTTGCACAATTTCACCCATGCAAAATTCATCGGATAATGACTGCAGCGAACTGAGTTGATGTTTAGTTTTTTCATCATTTTGATATCCTCTATCATCATATCCTCCGTTTGGTAAT
The DNA here is from genome assembly GCF_056405915.1 of Flavobacterium sp. P1_E4. Classification (NCBI taxonomy): domain Bacteria; kingdom Pseudomonadati; phylum Bacteroidota; class Flavobacteriia; order Flavobacteriales; family Flavobacteriaceae; genus Flavobacterium; species Flavobacterium sp. P1_E4. The sequence continues at coordinate 137,079 of NZ_JBFUBE010000010.1, read as the reverse complement.
GTCCAGTAACGGGATTATGCTCGTGGATGTTCACACCGTGTACCATGATTCGGATTCCGTTTACCAAAAGTTGGCCGTTTTTTAGTTCCACTTTTCGGAAACCAATTGAGTTTGACACTGTTTCGACTAATTTACCCTGTTCGTCTTTTAGAGAAAGTAACAATGTATATAAATACGGTTTTTCAGTGTTCCATAAATTTGGTTTTACAACATTTTCGGTAAAATCAATTGATTGGTAATTAGCTGCTTCAATAGTTACTTTTTTGCTTTTTATAAAAATCACTTTGCCAGATGCATCCACTAATTTTGCTTCTACAACTTGGTTATTTTTAGCAACAGAACCTAAATTTTTAAGTTTCACCTCTACAGTCAAACTTCCGTTTTTGTAGTTCGCATCCAGATCTGGTTTTGCAAAAAAATCATTAATACGAATATCGGCGGTGCTGTACAAAGAAACAGTGCGATCAATTCCTGAAATTCTCCAAAAATCTTGATCTTCCATATAAGAACCGTCGCTCCAGCGGTAAACCTCGACGGAGACATCGTTTTTCCCTGGTTTCACATATTTGGTAATATCAAATTCGGCTGGACTTTTGGTATTTTCAGTATAGCCCACTTTTTCGCCATTAACCCAAATATACATTGCAGAAGTTCCTGCTTCAAAGTGCAGAAATACATGGCGATTGTCCCAATTTTTAGGCAAAAGAAACTCTCTTTTATAAGATCCAACAGGATTATCCGAGTGATCAATAAAAGGCTCATTATTAGGAAAAGGATACGTTATATTAGTATAAATCGGAATTCCATACCCTTTTAATTCCCAATTGGAAGGCACCTGAATTTCTTTCCAATCCGAAGTGTTGTATGTATTTTTATAAAAATCTGCTGGTCGTTTTTCTGGTGTGGGAGACCAATTAAATTTCCAATTACCATTCAAATTCATATACCAAGGCGAAGCAGAAAAATCATCGGCTATGGCAGTTTTTTCATCAGAATAAGGCACGAAAGCAGCGCGGGCAGGTTCCCTGTTTATCTGAAAAACAGAAGGGTTTTCCCAATCGTTTGTCTGTGAAAATGAAATCATATTCATTGTCAACAGAAAAAATAAAGCTATTTTTTTCATCATTACTATTCTTAAATTTTTATTGAGAACAACTCGGGATAATATTTTGCAATCAGTTGCTGATCATCTGCACTCAGGTCTTTCAGGGAAGTAGGAACATCTTGTGGACGCAATCCCTTCTGATTTATTCGGTTCATCAAACTCCAATCAGTTACTGGATGCTCAGGACTTGGATCAGCAGGTTCGCTAGTCGTAAGATCATATCGTGTAAAGTCAATCACCTTTTCGGGCGTGTTTTTATGCCAGTCACGCAACAATGCCAATCTGAAGCTTTTGTTCATAAACCAACGTATTTCTTCATTGCCATAAGAATTCCCGATCCCTAGTCCTTTCTCCTCAAAACGGTAGTTCCATTTATCGTTGTTGGGGTATTCCTTGCGCCAAATCTCACCAAAATCACCGAATGTGATGAATTGGACATCTGGCCATCTTTTTTTTGTATCTCCAACCCATTTTTCCATAGCCTGCAAGATAAATTTATCCCCCCACTCATGTCGTTCCGGTTTTTTTACCAGTTGCGCTTCCCAGATATTGGGTATCCATCCAAAACCATTCAGTTCAAGCCCACGGTCGAAATGCAGCGATTGAGTATGCATAACGGAGTAATGGCCTATGTCCAATCCTTGTTCGCAATAGGTTTCTATAGGCCCAACACCACGTCTACTGGAAGTCCCGTTAAAAGGAGTTGTTCCTTCAATACCCCCACTTTCCATGGCGCACAGAAAATCCACACTCCAACCATCCAAATTAACGCAATCAATAAAATCAGCTTTGCTTTGGGCTGGTTTACAATAATGCTCCTTTGATGGGTAATACGGATAAGAAGGAGAACCATCTGCCCCTCCGCCATCCACAGCATGCTGACTCCATATTACGGCATGCGCAACATGTATTTTTTCAACTTCAGCAAGATAGCGCAAACTTTCTGCTGACATAAATCCTCCTATTATGCATTTTGGACGATATCCGTCGCCAACAAAACCGGTAATAGTCTTTAAAGCTTCCGTTATCTCTTTGTTAACCCGTTTCCTCGGAAGGTACATTCCAGGGAAATAGCCTGGAAAATAGGTAACTTCATCACTATATTTTTTTTGGCACTCCGCTGCATATTTTCTAATATCTGCATAATTTTCGCGCTTATCTTCCAATGCGTTAAGGGTAAATCCCCAAGTAAGGCGACCATCGGGATTGTTCTTCATAAAGGCTTCGCGTATACTGCGTACTACTTCCAACGTGTGAATCTCTGATTCGTCAATGTCAAGTAATTTAACATCCCTTGAAACTTCCCAAGGCGTAGTACGGATCATAATGCAAAGGGTAACAAACCTGCCGCCCATCAATGGCTGTATCGATAAAAAAGGAGGAAGTTCATTGGCTGCCCATAAACTGTTTCCTAGTGATGATGAGGCTAGTAATCCTGCCGATGCTAACAGTGAATTCGTAATAAATTTACGTCTTTCCATAAAACTATTTTGTTGTAATAATAAAATCGTTGTTTTTTGTAAATTAGTTCTGTCCCTTAAAATAATTAGCTCCCCACAAACTGTATCTTTTTTTCTGGGTCTCTATTTTTGTCTGAAAATCAGACCAGTTCTTTTTCTCTTTTGGAGACCAAAGAACTTCACTTAAAGCACTCAAACGTGGAAAAATCATATATTCTACTTTGGCAGGATTGTTTATATACTCAGCCCAAACATTTCCTTGAGCTCCCATGATATACTTAGCCTCTTCCACATTCAATTCTTCAGGAACAGGTTCGTAACTGTACACTTTTTCCAAGTTTATATAACCTCCAATAGTAAGTTCTTTTTCATTTTGGGTTTGTGAATAATCCAAATAAACATGACTGCTTGGAGACATAATTACATAATGTTTATATCTAACTGCAGTTATACCTCCATTTTCTCCTCTCCAACTCATTACAACAGCATTTGGAGCAATCCCACCTTCAAGAATTTCGTCCCAACCTATTATTGTTTTTCCTTTTCCATTAATGTATTTCTCCATACGCTGGATAAAATAACTTTGAAGTTCATGCTCGTCTTTCAAGCCTTTTTCTTTTATCAATTGCTGACAAAACTCACTTCTTTTCCAATTATTTTTAGGAGATTCGTCCCCTCCAATATGGATATATTTTGAAGGAAACAAAGTCACCACTTCATCGATAACGTCTTGCAAAAATTGGAATGTATATTCAGTTGGAACATACACATCATTAAAAACATCCCATGTTTCCTGAACGACCTTTTTTCGTCCGTTTGCCATTTCTTGTCTGCTTTTATCTGAAATCTGGTCATCAGTAAGTTGTTCCGTTTTTTCGTCAGGAAAACAACTCAATTGAGGATATGCAGCAATCGCGGCACTACTGTGTCCAGGCATTTCGATTTCTGGGATTATGGTAATAAAACGATCCGAGGCATATTTTACGATATCTTTAATTTCTTCTTGGGTATAAAACCCTCCTTCTGGAGTATTATCGCTTCCTGTACCTGGATCATGGCCAATAATGGTTCCGTTTCTCTTGGAACCAATTTCGGTCAGCTTAGGGTGCTTTTTTATTTCAATTCTCCAACCTTGATCGTCGGTTAGATGCCAATGAAAATAATTCATTTTATGCAAGGCTAAATAATCGATGTATTTTTTAACAAAGGCTACCTGAAAAAAGTGACGCCCAACATCTAACATAGATCCTCTATAAGCAAAACGAGGTTCGTCTTTCACATTAACCGATGCTATTACCAAAGTGTTACTTTTTTCTGTAGGCAACAATTGAATTAATGTTTGCATTCCGTAGAAAGTACCGATAGCTGAATTCCCGATAATTTCAACTCCTTTTTCATCCGAACTTAAACTATAACCTTCGCTTTTAAGTCCCTCGATACCTTTAAGGCTTTTTAACTGAATACAATTTTTATCTGCTTTTTTAACAATTGGCAATTCAAAACCGTAGTAATCCTTTAGATATTTATTCAAGAATACTACTGTGTTCTTGTCTTCATCATTGGTAACAACCAAACTAGTTTTAGCATTAATTGTAAAACTGCCGTCGCTAATGGTAACTTGTATCGGCTGAGGAATAATATTTACTTCCTGTGCAAATGACAAAGCATTGCACAAAAGAAATAAAACGACAAATGATCTAATCATAACTAATTATTTATATAACCCGTTGAGTGCAATTATTTTTTAAACATATAAGTCATATAAGTTCTGTTACTACACTGTCAAGTTGGAACTTAAAAAGATAAATAAGTAAAACGTGTTAAGAGAAATATCTTTTCTTTACTGAACTATTAATTTTACTTGATAGTGTTTCAACTAAAAACTTATATGACTTATATGTTTAATAATTTATTGATAAAACAGTTTAATCCAGGCAAACGCATGAGTTATTTTTTACCGCAGATTCGCAAATTTTAATATAAATACCACTGAATATTTTTTAGCTAATTGAATAATTGAAAACTAATGATTCATTAAAAAACGATTACTCGAAAAAGAAATATTATTTCAATACTTCTGTTATTTCTTTAGCTATAGGATGCTCTGCCTTGAAAGTATATCCCAACAGTTTAGCAATGGTCTGAGCAAATTGTTCTTGATATAGCTGTCCTTCCATTTTCATTTCTCCTTTGTTGCTAATTCCAGGCCCCATAGCGGCAAACCATATTTCGGATGCGTCCTGAATAGAACTACCATGATCCGTCCATTCCTCTTTTATCTTATCACCACGACCATGGTCTGTAGTAATGAACAAAGCTGTTTTGCTTTTATATTTGGGATCATTTTGCACGTAGTCCCAAATTTGTTTTACCCAAGCATCAACCTGATGAGCCGCATCCAAATAAGACCGATATTGGCCCGCATGTGCCCATTCGTCTGTTTCTCCATAAGCAACATACAGTACTTTTGGCTTATTTATTTTTAATTCCTCCATCGCTTCATACTGCGTAAAGACGTCAAGGCATTCACCTTCATGAAAAGGCTTAAATGAATCATTGCGCATGCTATTAATCAACTTCTGCTGTTCCGTTGGGGTATTCCCTCCTACATTGTCAAAAGCAGAAGCCACAGGTATTCCGCTTCGCTTTTCATTTAAGATTCTGTCAAATGCTTCCCACGCGCCAAAAGCCGCCACTTTTCCTTTTAGTTTTGGTTGTTGGTTTAAAAACTCCAGTAAGTTAACATGAGGATTCGGAGCATAATCATTTGAGTCTATGGCAGGATCAGCATAACCAGTCATTATTTCGCTATAACCTGGATAACTGAACCAATGCGGATTGGCATTATTTACTTTATTTCCATAATTTCTGTTGCCATATAATTGTCCTTGTGAAGCAACAACTGACCAGAAAAAAGGCATCAATTTTTTTCTTCGTTCCGTAACATCATTACTCCAGTATTTATTAAAAATATAAGTACTGTCCCCCTGATTAAATTTTTGGTTTTTGGCAATTGTCTGATCCATTCCTTCAAACATCTCATGCCATCTTAGACCATCAGTCGTTATAATGATAATGTTTTCTGCTTGCTGTGCATAAGATGAAACAGCCATGAAAAATAACAATAGCAATACATTTTTTTTCATAAGTAGTTATTTAAATATTTTTATCCATTAATATATTCGGGTGGTTTTTACTGATGTTTACGATCAATTCACCAAACAATGTATTGGCCCAAGCAAACCATTTACGGGTGAATTGTTTTGCATCGTCTTTATGAAATGATTCATGCATAAATCCTGTATCTGCATGGGTTTTCTTCAAAGTGCTGATGCAGTATCTGATCTCATTTTCATCCACGCTCGTAATCGCTCTTAAAATGATACTCATAGGCCAGATGGTGTCTATTCCTGTGTGTGGCCCACCTATTCCTTCGCCTGCTTTTCCTTTGTAGAAAAATGGATTATTGTCTGAAAGCACCACTTTTCTAGTATTCAAATACAATGGATCATCGGCTTTTACCGCTCCTAAATATGGTAATGATAATAGCGAAGGCACATTGGCATCATCCATAAAGTGAAAACTACCGAATCCGTTTACCTCAAAAGCTATGATTTCACCAAATTTAGGGTGTGTAATGATTCCGTTTTCTTTCAGTCCTTTTTGAACTTCAGCTCTTAGTTCTGTCGCTTTTTTTACTATATCATCATCTTTCAAAGCTGCAGTCGAACACATTTCAATCATGTAGCCCAATATCTCAATGGCAAACATATTGCTTGGAATCAAATATCCAAACACCGTGCTGTCGTCACTCGGACGGAAAGTAGAAACAATCAAGCCACAAGGTTTTACTGGATAACCATAACCGGAAAGAGCCACACCATCAGTCGCCCATTCTGTATTTCTTTGAAAAGTATATGGCCCTTTGTCTGTCCAACGCTGTTGTTCTTTGAACGTTTGTAAAATCAAATGCATCGCTTTATTCCAATCTCCATCAAACATCGAAGTATCGCCAGTTTCTTTCCAGTAACCGTGTGCCAAACGAACTGGATAACACAAACTGTCTATTTCCCATTTGCGTTCGTGGATTCCTGGCTTCATTGTTGTAAAGTCACTTTTCCACTCGCTTTCCTTATTGAAATCTTTGAAAAAAGCATTTGCATAAGGGTCTAACAAAATACATTTCGTCTGACGATTGATTACTCCTTTTACAAGCTCTTTCAGTTTTTTATCTTCTTTCACAAATGGAACATAAGGCCAAATCTGAGCGCTAGAATCTCTCAACCACATTGCATCAATGTCACCAGTAATTACATACGTATCTGGTTTTCCATCGATGATTTCAAAATCCACTGTCGTGTCCAAAGTGTTTGGAAAACAGTTCTCGAACAACCAGGCCAATTCCGGATTGGCAATTTGTTTTTTGATTCTGACAATAGCATCTTCAATGGCTTTGCTGGTAAATTTTCGTTGTGCCAATGGCGGACGCTGACTAACAAAATCAGAAGCAAAATTGAAAAACGAATTACTACTTGAAGCAAAAACTTCCGTATTTATGGCGAGCATTCCTGCTGATAAAATTCCAGTGTTTCTTAAAAATTTTCTTCTTGATTGCATAATTATTATTTTTTACAATTAAAGTGCATTTTATTTTTTTGAATACGAATAAGGGTAACTTTCTTTAGTAGTTCCTCGTTTTTTATTCGGAGTATTAGTCATTTCAAAATTAAGTTCGGCCCCCTTTTGAAGGTCAAAATGATTTATGTAATTTTTGTCATAAACCTTGTTGTTCCATTTTAGTTCTTGAACATATTTGTTTTCATCCGAATTTTTGTTGGCATTGATTACGATCTGTTTTCCGTTTTCTAAATTAACGGTCACTTTCTTGAAGAACGGAGTTCCCAAAACATATTCGTCTGAAGCAGGGGTAACAGGATAGAATCCTAGAGCCGAGAAAACATACCAAGCCGAAGTTTGTCCATTATCTTCATCGCCACAGTAACCGTCTGGAGTTGGCTTATAAAGTTTATTCATAACCTCACGTGTCCAGTATTGTGTTTTCCATGGTTCACCAGCATAATTATACAAATAAATCATATGCTGAATAGGTTGATTTCCATGAGCATATTGTCCCATTCCCATAATTTGCATTTCACGAATTTCATGTATAACTCCACCATAATAGGAATCGTCAAATGTAGGAGGCAATGTAAACACCTCGTCTAATTTTGCCGTAAAAGCTTTTTCTCCACCCATCAAATCAATCAATCCCTGAATGTCGTGAAAAACGCTCCAGCTGTAATGCCAGCTGTTTCCTTCCGTAAAGGCATCTCCCCATTTAAAAGGGTTAAAACCTTTTGTGAAACTACCATCTTTATTACGGCCTGCCATTAGGTTAAATTCAGGATTGAAAACATTTTTGTAATTCATCATTCGTTTTTCATACAAAGCAATTTCAGCTGCAGGACGATTTAAGGCTTTCGCCAATTTCCAAATTGTATAATCATCATATGCATATTCTAATGTTCGAGCTGCGTTTTCCTTGATATTTACATCATAAGGTACATAACCAATCGTATTATAATATTCTACACCTCTTCGACCTGTAGCGCTTGGGCCTTCATTGTTTGCTCCTTTTAACAAGGCTTCATACAGAGTATTGATGTCATAACCTCGCATCCCTTTCAAATAAGCCTCAGAAACCACAGATGCAGAATTATTTCCAATCATACAATCCCTTAAACCTGGACTTGACCATTCTGGCAAAAATCCGCCTTCTTTATAATCGTTTATTAACGCTTCCTGCATTTCTTTATTTACGGAAGGATACACTAAATTTAGCAATGGGTACAAGGCTCGGAAAGTATCCCAGAAACCAGTTCCACCATACATATATCCGTCTAGAACTTTTCCGTTGTAAGGGCTGTAATGAACTATTTTTCCAGCTGAATTTACTTCGTAAAGCTTTTGCGGAAAACAAGTAGCACGATACAGACAAGAGTAAAAAGTTTTCAGTTGGTCTTCTGTACCACCTTCAACCGTAACTTTCGAAAGCGTTTTATTCCACTCAGCTTTAGATTCGGCTACTACTTTTTCAAATGAAGCATTTTTTAATTCCGCTTTCAAATTTTGTTCTGCCTGTTCAAAACTTATAAATGACGAAGCCACACGAACATTCACTTTCTCTCCCTTTTTGGTTTTAAAACCTACAACAGCTCCAGAATGATCCGATTGCATTTCGAGTTTTTCTTTCTTCAAGCCTTTTTTATTCCATGTWTAATTAAATTCAAAAGCTTTGTCGAAAACAATAACAAAGTAATTTTTAAAATTGTCAGGTACACCTTCATCATTTTTGGTTGTGTAACCAATTATTTTATTTTCTGAAGGAATTATTTTGATGTATGATCCATCGTTAAGAGCATCAATTACAACTGAAGATTCATCGTTCTTTGGAAAAGTAATTTGAAAATGGGCCGCTCTTTCTGTAGCTGTAATTTCGGTTGTAACATCAAAATCAGCAAGATAAACGCTGTAATAATAAGGCTTTGAAATTTCAGTTTTGTGGCTGAACCAGCTCTCTCTATCCTCTTCCTCATAAGCAATTTTGCCCGTAACGGGCATGATCGAAAACTGTCCATAGTCATTGATCCATGGAGATGGTTGGTGCGTTTGTTTAAAACCACGAATTTTGTCGGCAGTATACGTGTACATCCATCCGTCTCCCATTGCACCTGTTTGTGGTGACCAAAAATTCATTCCCCAAGGACGACAAATTGCGGGATAAGTATTCCCATTAGACAGATCACGGCTGGATTGTGTTCCGATCAATGGATTTACATAATCAGCTGGATTCGATATTTTACTTTGTCCTTTCGCAAAAGAGCAGCAAAATAATACAAGCATTAAGAATACGTTATTTTTCATTGTTGTTTTATTTTAAGAGATATACTTTGATGTTTAAATGTAAATTCTTTACTAGTTAAAGACTTTTGTGTTCTAAATTTATTTTTGATTATTTCCAATCACAATTCGGTTTCTCTCCCATTTCAAAAATTAGTTTCTGCCCATTAATAATTTCTGCATGGCTGATAAATGGTCTTGGTATTATTTTCCCATCCATTGTCACCTTTTGGATGTATTTGTTTTTTTCGGATATATTATTTGCAATTATTTCTAATTTTTTCGGAACACCATTAACCGAATAATTCATGGCTAATTTAGGATATTGAGGTGCTCCAATGGCGTACATTCCTGAGGCTGGCGTAACCGGATAAAATCCCATAGCGCTAAAAATATACCAAGCTGACATTTGTCCACAATCGTCGTTGCCATTAATGCCGTCCGGTGTATTTCTATAGTTACTATTAAAGTGTGTCCGAATCAAATCTTGTGTTTTCCAAGGTTGCTCACAATAATCATATAAATAAATGTAATGATGCCCCGGTTCATTATCATGCTTATAGTGATTCTCTGAAAAATTTTGATCTAATTTTTTAGCGAATTTTTCATTTCCTCCCATGATTTCAATTGTACCAGGTATATCGTGCATTGCCCCAAAAAGATAGGTCCAAGGACTGCCTTCGGTAAAACCTTCGTTCGTATTTTTATCCCATTCGCCGTTAAAAAGACGAGGAGAAAAAAATTCTGTTTTTGAATTGTACAGTTTTTTGTAGTTTTTAGACCAACCCGTTAATTTTTCGAAATCATCGTTTTTTTGCATATCCTTTGCAACTTGCGCCACGCAATAATCATCAATACCGTATTCAATAGTTCTTGCAACCGATTCGGATTTATAATCTGAGGGAATGTAGCCCAATGTGTGGAAAAACTGTAAACCGGCTTGCCCTTCATAACAGCCCCAATTTTGTCTGTCTGACATTCTGTTTTTCTCCCCATCACAATCTGTTGCAACCATTGCATCTTTACGCATGGCTTCGTAAGCTAGTTTTGTATCATAACCTCTTACTCCTTTTACATAAGCATCTGCGATAACAGCATCGGCATGCGTCCCAATCATTATATTCGATTCGGCTGGGTTTGGCCACATCGGCAATCTTCCTCCTTCTTTGTATATATTTAGCATCGAAGTGATCATGTCGTTTGCTCTATCTGGCTGCACAAATAATAAGAAAGGGTGCAACGCTCGAAATGTGTCCCAAAGCGAATAATCAGTATAAGAAACACCTTCATGAATCTTGTCGTCAAATGGGCTGTAATATTTACCATATTCCGAAAATTGTCGGGGAAACAATAAGGTATGGTAATAGGCTGTGTAGAAAATTTTCTTTTTTTCTTCATCAACACCTTCAATTTTAATCTTTTCAAGATTGGACTGCCAAGCTTGTTTTGTTTTTAATGCCGTTTTATCAAAATCCCAATCTGGAATTTCTTTGGATAAATTTTCTTTGGCCTGCTCAATGCTAATGAATGAAGTTGCTATTTTTACTTTTACGACTTCATTTTGTTTTGTCGAAAAAGTAACATAAGCCCCTAATCGTTTTTTCGCCGATAGTTCATCTGATGAAGGAAAAGTTTTTTCGTTGTTCCAAGTACCAAAAGAATCGAAAGATTTATCAAACTGTATTACAAAATATCCCTTAAAGTTTTTGAGTTCAGGACCTATATCAAAGGATGCTCTGTCTGGATTATACCCGATTATTTGATTTTTTGCCTTATCAAATTTTATGTAGGCTGTTATTTTGTTCGCACGATTTTCCTTTGAATTAATACCGTCTTCATCCTTTTCATCGTCAATGTTTATGGATTGAAATACAAGATGCGAATTTTTTGATTCCGGAAAAGTAAATTTAAAAATACCACAACGTTCTGTTGCTGCTATTTCAGCTTTAATTATTTTCTTTTCAGCTGTTTTCATTTTCACCGAATAATAGTATGGAGTCGCTATTTCTTCTTCGTGGCTAAAAGAAAGTTTTCTTTCTTGTGGTTTTAGTTTCAATGAACCTATTTCAGGCATTACAGATACATAACCATAATCTCCCATCCAAACCGTTGGCTGATGACTGGCAATAAAACCCAATATAGAAGTGTCTTCATATACATAATACATTCGGCTAATTTTGTTTTCACAGGTTTGAGGTGAAAAATTGGTCATTGTAAAAGGAGGACCTACACTCAATGCCAGGCCTCCTTCTCCTTTTTCGGCTGTTCCTATATATGAATTTACATAATCAATTTCTTGTTTTCTTTGTGAAAATGAAGAATTGGTATATATAAAAAATATAAAAAGTAAAATTAAATTTCTTATTGAAATCATCTTAGAAAGTATTTGATTAGATTACATGTAAACAAAAATGTTTTAACAATAGAAAACGTTTTTAGAACACAATTTACTATAAATAAGAATGTTGCAGTAAAAAATATGATTTTACCACAACATTCATTGTTTAATTATTTATCTTCTTTTGCTTTTTTTAAATCTATAATTGCATTATTAATCAAAGGTTTTGCCCAAAAGCCCAACCATAAAATATATGCCAGTGTAACATATAACAGCGTCATGGCATATCGCAATCCTATCATATCGCCAAGTTTACCAATGATTAAAGACATTACGGCTCCACCTACGATACCTGTACACAAAATCCCCGAAAAAGCTCCGTGATTATTTTCAAGTGAATTTAAGGCAAGTGAAAATATAACAGACCACAAAACCGAAAGCGCGAACCCAGAAAGTGGAAAAGCATACAAAGCCATTTTTGATGTACCAAATAGAGCAACTGTAAGACATAAAATAGCACCAATTGTAAATACTTTGAGCACATTACGGCTATCCAAAAACTTTAGAAGCAATAAACCCAATAGACAGCCCGCAGTAAGCAAACCCCAAAAATAAGCTACCATTTCAGCACCTACAGTTTGTGGGTCGTAACCATGATAATCACTTAAAAATTTTGACATCCAGTTTGCAATTCCCTGTTCAGTACCAACATAAGCGAATGTTCCAAAGAAAAACAAAACCACCGTTTTATCTTTCACTAAATCTTTGTAAACAGCCCAAGTACCAGTTTTTTCGGTTTCATCTAATTCAAATTTTGGAAATTTGAAAAACGATATTACAACAACCATTGCAAGTGCCGTAATCGCAAAAATCCAATAAAGGGAAACCCAGTTTAAATTCTCTGGAACCAAATCTGATAGTATTTTAAGAAATCCATTTGAATTAGTCCCATCATGTTTAATATTTGTCACTAAATAACTGTATGTCAACGGGCTTAAAAATGAAGCCGCTCCAAAAAAAAGTTGTGCCATAACAGAATTAAAAGCGAAATGTTTTTCACCGCCCGAAACCCTAAGCAATGGATTTATAGCCACTTGCAATGAAGCCATTCCTATTCCTATTAAAAACAAAGACAGCAATGCGACGTAATAAACAGGAAATAAACCAAATAACAAAGAGCCAAAAGCCGCCAACAAGAATGAAAATATCATTACCGTTTTTTCACTATATTTTTCTATTAAAACACCAGATGTGGTTGACATAACCCCGTAAGCCGCAAAAAATGAAAATGGAAGAAACCCAGCCATTCCAAGTGATAAATTAAAGCTATTGATAATATCCGGAATTAAAGGTCCCATGATATTTGTCAAAAATGAAATTACAAAAAATATCAAAAAAACTAACCCTACTGTGTAATAATTATTTTTCATTTATTTGGAATGTTATAATGTTGTAAACATGATTCTTATTTTTAAACTCTTTCGAACGAATATTGATTACTTAGAAAGCAACATTGATAAATACTGGTGCGTGGTCAGAAAGGAAAAGGTCGTTTAACGTTTCTGCAAAAACTGCATATTTATGAACTGTAATCCCTTTGGTCACTAAAATATAATCGATGAGTGGTCGGTCATTGAAAGGTATTTTCCCAAAATCATGAAAAGACCAATTTGGACCATATACAATTGAAGCGAGTTTTTTGGAATCCAACAGATTTAAAGTTTTATCTGCCGTTAGCAATGATTGTATAACCGATGAATCCGGTGTTGCATTCAAATCCCCCATCATGATTTGAGGCATTCCCTCACTTAGTTGGGCGATTTTTGATTTAATCAGTGTTACACTTTCTCGTCTTGCCACTTTACCCATGTGATCAAAATGCGTATTTATGACAAATAGTTTTTTACCAGTAGTTTTGTCTTTCAACTGCACCCAAGTAGCAACGCGTTCGCAGGCAGCATCCCAACCTTTTCCAGGTTTTTCAGGAGTTTCGCTCAACCAGAAATACCCTGATTTTATAAGTGTAAATTTATTTTTATTGTATAAAATCGGACTGTATTCCCCTTTTTCTTTCCCGTCTTCTCTACCTACTCCCAAAACTCCATATTCCGTAAGGTTATCTGCAAGGTACTTTAGTTGATGCGTCAGAACCTCTTGCGTACCAAGGATATCAACTTCATTGAAACGAATCATTTTCAGTACGTTTTCTTTACGTTGCTCCCAGTTGTTTGGATCGTCTTCCGGATTATCATAACGGATATTAAACGTCATAACATTCACATTTGCTTGCGTTTTACTTTGCGCATTTGCATTTGCAATAGCAAAAAATATTCCTAGAGTCAATATGATTTTTTTCATTATTTCTTTCCGAATTAGTTATTCAATTTGTTTATTATGCCAATCGTATGTTATTTTATCATGTTATATAGCTTCACTATACTTTTCATATAGCTTCACTATACTTTTCATATAGCTTCACTATACTTTTATATAGCTTCACTATACTTTTATATAGCTTCACTATACTTTTATATAGCTTCACTATACTTTTCATATAGCTTCACTATACTTTTTATATAGCTTCACTATACTTTTCATATAGCTCCACTATACTTTTTAATAGCTTCGCTATACAATTTATATAGAACAATTATAACCCGTTGGGTGAAATTCAAATGAATTAAAAAAATGAACCACATAGAGACATAGATTTATAATTATCGCTAAGAATAGATAGAAAATAGCACTATTTTTTCTCATAGATCGACTATGAGAAAAGTAAAATATCTATCAAACTCTTTAAGCTATTACTATTTTCTATGTTTCTATGTTGTTAAAACAATTTCACCCAACAGATTAATTATACTCTACAGTATTACAATGGCCTGTCTGCTTTTGCCACTCCAAAAGTTGCAGAAGGTTTGCTTCCCATAAACATTTTCAACTCCCCACCTTTTACAATCATTTCATGTGTTATATATGATTTTGTATACGGTTTTCCGTTGTATTCCACTTTTTGAATATAAATATTTGTTTTGCTATTATCTTTTGCAATTACCTTGAATGAAATACCATCTTTCAAATTGATTGTTGCCTCATCAATTGCTGGACTTCCTATTACATAAATGCCATTTGCTGGGTTTACGGCATAAAATCCCATTGATGAAAGTATGTACCAAGCAGACATTTGACCTACGTCTTCGTTTCCACAAATTCCTTCTGGTTTTGTAGTATAAAATTGGTTGAAAACCTGACGAACTATTTTTGCGGTTTTCCATTGTTGACCTGCAAAAGCATACAAATAAGGTGTATGATGACCTGGTTCGTTTCCGTGAGCGTATTGTCCAATGAATCCAGAAATATCAGCCGAAATTTCTTTACCAGTTAATTTTCCAGTGTTATTAAATAATCCGTCTAATTTTTTTGTAAAATTCTTATCTCCTCCAAATAAATTAATCAATCCGTATGGGTCTTGAGGCACTAACCAAATGTATTGCCAAGCATTACCTTCAACATAGTCATCTCTACGGTGGTTAGAATACAAAGGATCGAAAGGAGTTCTCCACTTTCCATTTTGCAATTTTCCACGCATAAAACCGGTTTCTTTATCAAAATATTCTTTGTATAATTCAGCTCTTTTTGAAAAATATTCGTAGTCAGCTGTTTCACCCAAATCCTTCGCCATTTTGGCAATACACCAATCATCTATCGCATATTCCATTGCATTCGCAACCGTTTCACCCTCTACATCAGCTGGAATATATTGTAATTTTTTAAGGTATTTAATTCCTTTTTTGTCAAAGTCTGCAGTTGTTTTCATTGCTTCGTAAGCAAGCTGAACATCATAATCTCTATACCCTTTAAAATAAGCATCGGCAATAACTGCAATTGAGTGATTTCCGTTCATACAATCAGTTTCACCACCCATTAAATGCCAAACTGGTAATCTGCCTTGTTGTTTGTAAATAGCAAGAAACGATTTTACTATGTCATTAACTTTGTCACCTTGAATAATTGTATAAAGTGGGTGCAATGCTCTATAGGTGTCCCAAAGAGAGAAGGTTGTGTAGTTTGTAAAATCGGCTTTTTTGTATACTTTCTTATCAGTACCTCTGTAATCTCCGTTTGCATCATTGAAAAGTGAAGGAGCAATCATTGTATGATACAGAGCTGTATAGAAAACCGTTTTTGTATTATCATTAGCTTTTACATCAATTTTTGATAACTGTTTATTCCATTTCTCATCAGCAGTCTTTACTACCTTATCAAAATCCCAGTCATTAATTTCTGCGTTTATATTGGCTAAAGCATTTTCACAACTTACAGGAGAAATACCAACTTTAGAGAAAATTACTTTTCCTTTTTTGGCCTTGAAGTCAATTACAGCTTTCATTTTTACTCCTTTTCCTTCAGTGCCAGTAATTGATTTTGTGTCATCATATAAGGACAGATTCGAAATTTCTTCCGAAAATTCCATTACAAAATAGATTCTTTGGTCTTTAACCCAACCATCGGAATATCGGTATCCTTCGATTGTATTCTTGTTTATTTTTTTTATGTAAGTATCCGTTGATTCATCACCACCAACTCCGTCAACCAGATCTACCAAGAAATGAGGCTGTTCGTCTGACTCGAAAGTATATTTATGAAAACCTACTCTTTCAGAAGCTGTCAATTCGGCCTTCACATTGTAACGATCTAATTTTACGCTGTAATAACCCGGTTTTACAATTTCATTCTTGTGTGAAAAAAGCGAACCATATCTTTTGTCCAAATCCTCAGCGGTCACATTGGTTGAGTCTTTTAATTCGATATAGTTTCTATGATTCAAATAAGTTTCTCCCGTAAAAGGCAGCAACAAAATATCATTCAAATCAGCACATCCCGTTCCGCTTAAATGGGTATGTGTAAACCCAATTATAGCATTTTGCGAATAATTATAAGCACTGCTCCAGTCCCAACCACCGTCTATTTGAGCAGGTCCTAATTGAACCGCTCCGAATGGAACATTTGCTCCAACAAAAACGTGTCCGTGATCTCCAGAACCTATAAGAGGATCAACATATTGTGTGTAATTAGACTCTATTTCTTTATCAGATTCTTTATCAGACTTGCTTTTGGAGCAAGATAAAAAAGCTAGCACCGCTCCAATGAGAGTAAACACTCTAAGTAAATGGGATTTTTTCATTTTTTAATTTTTAAAATATTATTGTTTTTGATATTGTAAGACTTGATCTTTTTCCTAATTATTTTTTTTCTTTAAGTTTATCTTCTAACATTTTTATATAGTAACCTCCGACAACCGAACGAGCCTGAAATCCAACATTTTTAGTTGTATCGGTGTTATACCAATCCGACATTGGAATACGGTCTGTGGTTTCGCTCATAAATTTATGAATAGGTTTTATGAAACTCTCAAAAGTATCTCTGTCAGAAGATAGTGTTGCTGTCCACATTATCCAGTCCGATTTAGTATAATTGGCACGGCTGTCCAATGGCAATCCATATATATTTTGTTTGGTGGAGTAATATTTTAGTTCCTTATCAAAAATGGCTTTGTCAAAAATGTCAAATTGCAATAATTTATCCCAAACCAAATTGTATTTCTGACTCCATGTTCCAGACTTGTCAAATGTCAGTTTGTAATGATCACCTTCATTTGCCATTTTCTCCCAAATTATCGCCATTTCTTTCGCTTTTTGGGTGTATTTTTCACCGATTTCCTTTTTACCCAACATTGTGGCAAGGTGTCCGTAAGAAGCAATTCCCATAATGGCTTTCACTGATAAATTAGTGTTATGGGCTAAATGTCCAGCAAAATCATCCGTACAAAGTTGATTTTCTGGATCCAATCCTTTTTCAACTAAATAGTTTGTCCAGGTTGTCAAAACGTCCCAATGTTTTTCAGCATATTTAGCATTCCCTTCAACCACAGCGATTGCACCTGCCAATACGATCATATTTCCAGCTTCCTCAATAGGCATATCTTCACCGTAAGTTTGACCATTTCCTTGCGGATAGGTACCTATATCATGAGAAGGAAAAGTTTTTTTCCATCTTCCGCTTTCACTATATTCAAAAATATGATTCATCAAACCTTTTGCTAATTCAGGGTTATAAATCAAAAACAAAGGTGCTGATGGATACGTAATATCCACAGTTCCTATTGAACCATTACTGAAGTTTTCTTTAGACAAGAACAACAACTCCCCTTTTGGAGATTTTACCAATTTGTGTGCCGAAATTGCCTGACGATAAGCTAAGACGCATAATTCGGCATATTCTTTTCCACCCGATTTTAAGGCATCTGCCATTAATTTATTGTCAAACTTGGTACATTCTGATGTAAGATTGGCATATTCAACATTAGCTTCTTCAAAAGCGGTTTCTATCGTTTTATCCCCTTTTTCATTCCAGTATGGTCTTAGGTTCTGTCCAAAATACTGTATAGAATAAAGGTCGTCGTATCCCAACATTATCTTGCCTGATTTTGTCCCGGAAACTTTTCCCAATGATTCAGACAAAGCAATATTTCCATTCTTCACTTCTTTTGCGACAGCGGTTACATTTCCATTTTTTACAAAAGTTTTTCTTAATTCAAAAGGATTGCCTACTGCGCTTTTTACTTTATTTTTTTCGCCTGAAAGATAAAAATAGCCCCAATCGATGCGGACATCATCTCCTTTTTTTGCCAAAACATCTTGCGAAATACTACCCGTTTTTACATAGGAAAGATTTCCTTTCTCAAAACCTTTGCTTTCACTTGCTTGAGAGGCTTCATCTAAAGCCCAACTTGGAGCTGCTTCGAAGTAAATAGAAACATCATGATCTTTTGAATCATTCGATTTTACCGAATAACCAATGTAATTTACAGGGCGAGAAACTAAATACAAATTATCCATTAATAAAGGCGCCATAAATGTTAGTTCTAAATTTACCTGACCACAAGTAAATGTGTAACGTGTTTGTGTAGCCTGCACGTCAACAGAATTTTGAACAGCCGTAGTTTCCAAATGTCTTTCTACTGGCATTTCGATACAAATTCCGAAATCAAGCAAACCTCCGCCAATTCTATTTTTACAATGAGCCGCTATTATATTCTTGCCTTTCTTCATTGTTTTTACAACATTTTGCGGAATTTGAATCACAGTATTTTTACCAACATCATTACCTGTGTTCACAATTTCTATACCATTAATGTAAATTTCGGTATCGTCATCGTGAGAAAATTTTAAATATACTTTCTTATTAGTATAATCGTTTTTCAATGTGATTTCTCTACGCACCCAGATGTCTTCTGTTTCCCAAAGTGTCTTTATATCATTTTCTCCTTTTGTTCCGAAACCACCTTTGCCCTGTTTCCAATTTTTAGAATCAAAAGAAGGTGATTGCCAGTTGGATTTAGGAGCATCAAATGTGTAATTTGCGTTCCATTCTTCTGAAGATGCCATTCCAACAATCATTTTCATAGGAACATCTTCTGTACCCATAAATCGATAAGTCACTCCGTCAACACGCAAAGCACCCACAAATGGAAAATCTTTTCCTGTCCAATGCTTTACCGGTTTATCATATAAATTATTAGCCATCGACCATGCGCTGGTATATGGATCTATGTTTATTAATGGGTATGCAGGAGCCCTCAATTCATTTTTTGCATAAATTCCTTCAGTATTATTTTGAGCAAAACTCTTGAAAGATATCGCCACAAAAAATAGGATAGCGAAAAGGTTAATAGATTTTTTCATTTTTGTAGATGTTTATTACTGCATTTTTTCTTTGTAGTAGATTGTATTATTTCTTCAATGTACTGTTTAATTTTGGAGCAATTATTTCATAATTTCCCTTGTCATCTATCCATCTGCAGGTGGCAATACCCACATCATTTCCTTTAATTTTTAATACTGCAAAAGAGCCATTGCCATCTTCATCTGGCCAAGCATTATTTATCTGATAAATATTGTGTCCTTTATACGTTTGAACGGAAGCTTCATGAGTGTGTCCCACAAAAAAACCTGCTAAGTTATATTGGTCAAGAAGATCAAAAAGCTGGCTGCGAACTTTTTCTGGCCACCATTTCGCAGCCCAATCGTCAAAGCCATAATGCTGAACAACAACTACTGGATTACCTTTTGATGCGTATTTTTTCAGATCCTCTTTTAGCCATTTCATATTACTTTCACAGTAAGTAGTATCTCCAGCATAAGTATGCATTTGAACAAAATGAACATCACCAATATTCCAAGAATAGGCACGGCTGGAAGGATGAATATTCAAAATTTCCTTTTTTGAAAGTTTTGCCTGCAATGTCGAATCTAGAAATTTTAATGAATATGCACGTCCTGATAAGTTATCTACATCGCCTTTTTGACCAGGATGAACGTCATGATTTCCAAAGCCTGGGTAAACATTGTAATGAATCTGTTTTTCTCCGGTGCCAATTTCATATCTTCTTTTGTATGCTTTTATGCTCTCGGGACACGGATTATCAAAAGTGTCTCCTGAAATAACAACACCATCAACTTTTGTCAAGGTTTCACCAACAAAAGATTTTGGAGCGTCTTTTGCCCAAACATAAGTATGTGGCAATTTATTCATTGTCAGTATATGATAAAATTGATCTGTTTCAGGAGCAGAATCAAAATGCAAATCCGAGGCCATAATAAGTGTGATATCTCTTTGTTGAGAATAGGATACCTTCCCAGCAAATAAAAACAAAATAATAAAATGGAATAATACTGTTTTTTTCATTTTTAAAATATTAATATGGACTCTTGTTTTCTTTTATCTGAATACTTGTTAATAGACATTCTACACCCGAAACTGTCGTCATGCAATTGGTCGTCTTTTTATTATGTGGCTTTCCCCAAGAATAACTAATGCTATAATTGTTTTTCTCCTTGTTTGAGTTCTTTTTGATTTGATCCCAAACAACAAGAGAACAATTATTAATATATTCTTTCATTTTATTTTTATTAGCAGAAGGAATGTCAGAAAATAAATAATACGGTACAAAATGCATAAAAATACCATTGAAGGCGATAGAATCTTTACTTAAATCGACAGCATTAGGATTGTATAAAACACCATATTTGTCTGTCATCTTAGTAATTATATAATTAACTATCGCATCTGCTGTAGTGCCTACAGTAAGTTGTCTTTCTTGATCTTTGTTCCAAGCAAGACCCAAAGCTGCTAATGTTGTTCCATAATTATAAACAAAATCTCCTGAATTTTGTTTTTTTGACGAAAGCACATAGGAGTCATACACTTTTCCTGTTTTTGCATCAATTAAATATTCTGTTTGAATCGACATCCATCTCGAAGCAAAATCTTTAGTTGATTTGTCATTAATAGTGTTTTCAGGAATTAAATATGCTAATACAATTGCTTGTCCCATTGTACAACTGTGATAAGCGTGGTTTTGTTTGTTCCAAAATATACCTCCAAAACCTGTTTTTGAATTGTCTAAAAAACCAAAATAGGGATCTGCTGCCGTACCTAAAGGAGTTGTCAGTGTTTTATCAAAAATGTTTTTATAGGAGTATTCTTCATTGTAAACCTTACCATTTTCATAATGAGTATAGGATTTAGGATTTGCTTGAATATTGTGTTTGTTTAATTCTAATATTGCATTAGCACCCCAGCATTGATCATCGCTAAAATCAAAGGCAACATAAACTGCTTCTTCTGCCCATTTAAGATATTTTTCATCTCCAAGTACTTCATAAGCATGGACAAACATCATTGCAACACAAGCTTTTTGCCAATCTAATGTTTGTTTACTAGGCAAAGAAGTATAATCCTCTTTGTAAGTTTTGTGAATGTAATCGACCACTTTTGCAACGTCTTTTTTTGAATAACTAATATCCTTTTTTTTACTCTGCTGAGCCGACAACTGCTGTTGGCCAATAAAAAAAACATAGAAAATCAAAAATAAACTGATTGGCTTTAAAGCATTTTTTTTCATCAAAGAATAGTTAAAAACATCTATTACGAATATGATTTTTATATAAAATATCGATAACTATTAGAGGTACTTTTTGTTTTCGATATTTTCAATAAGCTAAAAGACTGTAATTTAAAAAATAGGCTGTTTAAAATTTAAAACAGCCTATTTTTTTAAAATTAAAATGTAGAATATCCAGGACTTGGATTATTGATCAAAACACCATTAGAGTTGTCTATCTCTACTTGAGGTATAGGGAAAGCTTCATCTTTTCCTGGTGTAAAAGTTCTAGGACCTCTTGGATCATTTGCTAAGGTAGCTGCTGCATATACTGATTGAGCCATTCCCCAACGAACAAGGTCAAAATGACGATCATCTTCATAAGCCAATTCGCAACGACGCTCTCTTACCAAGTTAGCAAATGTAGGTGCTGCAATGGGAGCAAGGCCTGCACGTACTCTAACTTTATTGAAAGAAGTAGCCGCAGCTGCTACTGGTGTAGAAGCATTAGTAGGCCCTGCTCCAGCCAATTGCATTATTGCTTCAGCATGCAAAAGCAAAATATCTGAATATCTCAATAATGGCACGTCTTTTCCTGACTCCCAAGGGAAAGATGATGACTTTTCATAAGGCGCATAATATTTTGTACACATAAAACCTGTACCCATATCAGCAATGCTCTCTTCTGTAATTGTAAAGTCCTCTCCCAAACGCAATATTTGTTCGCCTACTCCTCTAACAGTAACATTTCTACGTAAATCACCAGCTTCAAAAGCATCAGCTAAACTTTTTGTAGGACTCATATAATACCATCCAGTACCTCCAGAAAAGCTTCCTGACAAAAGAATTACTGAAGTAATTGTTCCTTGGTGATCAACTGGTTTACTAGTTAAATTGAATAAGACCTCACTGTTTTTTTCTCCTTCCAAAGAGAACAGATCTTTAAATCCATTTCCGTTAGCAAGATCTAAATTGTATTGTCCAGAATTAATAACCTTTTCGGCCATAGCTTTGCACTCTTCAAATTTACCCCAGTGTGCATAAACTTTTGCCAATAGACCGTAAGCTGCTCCTAAATTAGGTTTTCCAAAATCATCATCAGAACGTTTCCAAAGATTTTCCTTTTCGAAATATTCGATGGATTTTAAAAGATATGCTTCTATTCTTTTATAGGTTTCTAATTTAGTTTGACGCGCTGGATTAATTTCCTCTGGATTTGTCACGTCAAAAAATGGTAAACCTCCATATCTTTTTGCCATAAAGAAATAATCAAAACCTGCCAAAAAGTTTGCTTCTCCCATAATTTTATTACGAGAACTCTCACTCATGTCAATATCTGGCGTATATTTAATAACGTCATTAGCTCTTCTTATAGAACGATACATTTTCTGCCAGTTGTCTGCATTAGTCCAAGAAGTATTAGTAGGAGTAGCAAAATTCATTACTGCTTTCGTTTCATCTTCACCGGTGGCTCTTACGATCATATCATCACTTGCTGCACTAAAAAATAACCAGCCTTCTCCAAAACCTTCTTCTTCATAGTAAGGATCATATACCGCGTTCAATGCTAATTGAATGTCCGCTTCAGTTTTGAAAGAACCTGCAATTCCATAAGGCTCTCTTTCTAAATCACACGAGGCAACAATAAAAAGTAATACTAAAAATTTATATATTTTCATCATTTAAAATTTTATAAGTTAATATTTAATCCCATTAAAAATGTTTTTGGCTGTGGAAATTGAGCGTAATCAACTCCCGAATTTCCTCCAACTTCAGGATCGAAACCATTATATTTCGAGAACGTTAAATAATTTTGAAGATTTACATATAATCTCACTTTTTCCAATTTTACTTTTCTCAACAACTCTTTATTAAAAGAGTAACCCAAAGTAATATTTTTAAGTCTTAGATAATCTCCTTCTTCAACATACAGATCTGAAAATTGTTTATTTCCATTCTCATCTAATGTCGAAACTCTAGGACCATTTCCGTTCGGATTATTTACTGGGTGATAACGATCTAAAATTTCAGAAAATTGATTGTATTTTGGATTTACGTTCATTCCTTGGTACTTAACAGCATTGAAAACATCAAATCCTGCAACTCCTTGGAAGAATAATGATAAATCAAAACCTTTATAGTCCAAATCAGCACCAAAACCATAAGAAACATCTGGAAAACCATCTCCAATATTAGTTCTATCGTCTCCTCCAATTTTACCATCTTTGTTATAATCTACGAATCTTACGTCACCAACTTGAGCATTTGATTGCAATTTTTCTCCTGCACTGTTTGTATAGTTGTCTACCTCCGCTTGGCTCTTGAAAATTCCGTCTGTTTTGTATCCATAATAGTGAGAAATTGGACTTCCTACTACAGTGCGCGTAATTGCTTGTCCATTATAGGTATTAGAAAAAATCGCACTAGTAGATCCATCTCCTAAGGAAGTTACATTATTTTTTACCTGACTTAAGTTTCCATAGGCTTTAATTCCAAGACCATTAATTTTGGTGTTGTAACTAAGAGATACTTCATACCCTTTGTTTTGAACATCCGCAGCATTTCTCCACGGATTTTCTGTAACTCCAGAAACTGAAGTAATAGGCACTTGAAGTAAAATATCTGATGATTCTTTTACGAAATAATCAAAAACTAAATCGAAATGTTTAAGAAAAGTTAAATCCAATCCTAAATCAGATTGTGTTGTTACCTCCCATTTCAAATCTGGATTTGGAATAGAAGATTCATATCTTCCATAAGATGGATTTTCAGTTACCCCAAAAACAGGTTTATATCGTGTGTCTGACAATAACGCTTTAGTTGGATAATTACTAAAAATATTTTGGTTCCCTAATGAACCATAACTTGCTCTCAATTTAAGACTCTGAACTTGCTCCTTTATTCCATCAAAGAAAGACTCATCAGAGATACGCCATCCTGCAGATACTGAAGGGAAATACCCCCAACGATTGTCTTCTGAAAATTTAGATGAACCATCAGCTCTGTAACTTACTGAAAATAGGTATTTTCCTGAAAAGTCATAATTTACTCTAGCAAAATAAGATTGTAATGCCCATTCTGTTCTACCTCCACGAAGATATCTCGTCTCAGTAGATGCACTAATATATCTTTGAGATGGATCTTCGGATATAAATCCTCCTACGCTTGTTTCTCCATTCAATTCATTATAAACTTCATATGAAGTTCCTCCTAAAGCCATGATATGATGATTCCCAAATGATTTGTCATATTTCAAAGTAGTTGTATTCATCATACGAGTGCTCTCAACATACCCTTCATACAATTCATTTTTATCCGATGCTCTTCCTTCTTCAGGAACTCTAGTGAAAAATTCCTTATCATCATTTCTGCTCCAATCGTATCCAAAATCAGTTTTTAATGTGAAATCATTCAAAAACTTATATTCACCATACATATCTCCAAATATTCTTTTTCTTCTTACTTTATGATCAGCTCTTTCAACAATAGAAAAAGGATTTTTTAAATCGGTGCCTAAATCGCCACTACCACTATATCCACCTGTTTCTGGATCATAAACCGGCACAGAAGGGTCATAACGTAATGCAGATGCAATTGCTCCATTGTCACCTGAATCTTGAATTTTTGTTTGCTCAGAACTAGTAAGCATCAGGTTTTCACCAAACTTTACGTTTTTAAATAAATCTATCTCTGTATTCAATCTAAAGGTAGTTTTATCATACCCAGTATTTTTCAAGATTCCTTCTTGATCTAAATTACCGAACGCTACATTATATCTTGCAGTATTGGAAGCTCCAGAAATACCTAAATCATAGTTTGTTTGAACTGCAGAATCAGTAAATATCTCATCCATCCAGTTTGTTCTGCTAACTTTAGCGTAATCCGAAGAATAATAATCTGGAACAGTTAATCCATCATTAGTAAAAGCTTCAGTATGGATCATATTTCTTTGCTCAGCATTCAATACCTTAATTTTATTAGTAGGAGATGCTAATCCTACATATGTATTAAACGAGATACTGGTTTTTTCTTTGTTCGATCCTTTTTTTGTTTGAATAATAACCACACCGTTTGCTGCTCTGGAACCGTAAATTGCCGCAGAAGCTGCATCTTTAAGAATGTCCATTCTTTCAATATCATTAGGATTAAGGTCGTTCATATTATCAGCAGGCATTCCATCAATAATATATAACGGTTCACTGTTTCCAAACGTACCAATTCCACGAATACGCACCGCTGCTGGAGCACCAGGAGTTCCACTACTTTGCAAAACCGTTACACCTGAAGCGCGTCCTTGAATAGCACTAACAATTCCAGAAGTAGATAAATCTTTTATATCATCCATTTTAATGGAAGAAACCGCACCAGTCAAGTCTTTCTTCTTTTGAGTCGAATAACCTACAACTACTATTTCATCTAATACTTGAGACTCATCTTGTAATACTATTTCTAAGTTTGTTGAATAACCAACTTTACTTAGAATAGTTTTATATCCAACTGATGTGAATTCAAGTTGTGAATTTTCATCTTGCACTGCAATCGTGAAATTACCATCAAGATCAGTCATTGTAGTATTAGCTGTACCCTTAAGAAGAACATTTACACTAGGTAAAGGGATATTTTTTGAGTCCTTAACCACCCCTGAAATCTTACGATCTTGTGCAAAGGCAACAGTTGAGAAAAGAAATATAAACATACTTAATACCGTATAAGTTTTGGCATTAAAGAAGAAATCAATTTTTATTTTTTTAAACATTTTTAATATAGTTTCGGGTTAATATTATTTTTTTACTCTTTTAATATCTATTTTTTTTCATAGGCTTTTTTAAATGATTTAGTTTCTATTATTTATATAAAAATCTCACAAATAAATTCGATAAAATATTTTTACTTTTATTTTAAGATTTAGGGTATTTTATTTTTTCCTGGTTTAATTAATACTGTTTCTTTTCCTCCTTCCCAACTTAAATTTAATGTTAATTCCATAGTTGATTCTATTACTATTGAAGGACGTTGCTTAGTGGATGATCTGTCTGCACATTTGAATGACAACATATCATGAGAACCTATAGGATATCGATCTATACCATGTTCCTCTATAAGATTAACATGCCAATCAATTGTTTTTTTAACATAATTAGAGTTTATTCCAAAAATGCATTCAAATAATATAGAAACAGGAACTAAACCGGTCCAACCAATAAAATCTGGTCGTGCCAATAGCCCAGGGTCTGTTGTTTCTGGAGCATAATATTCCCAGAAAGTATTAGTTTTCTTAAAAACTTCTTTTACTTGCTCATGATGTTTCATAGCAAGGTCAAAAGACTGTTTGTAATATCCATTGTTCAAAAGACCTTTAATTACCATATAGTTTGTTGGAGCCCAAACTCCTCCTTGCCAATATCTGCCGTCAGCTTGATATTTTTCATGATTGGCCGGGATAGACGGTATAGGATGTTTTCTGTAGAATGTTTCTTTGTCAGATAGGTGATTTACAAATGAATTTAATTCTTCTTTAGTAAGTATATCTGACCATAATCCCCAATATGCCCCAACACTTTTTAAAGTTCCTAAACTACCATCGGCATATCTATCATAGAAAAAGTTTGATTTAGGATCCCACAATTTTTCTTTAATTATTTTTTTGAGAGAAGTTGTCTCGTCCTCAATATCTTCAATTTCTTGCCATCTTTCAGTATAAAATCCAAAATCAACAAGTAACTTACCTATGAATAGTTGTTGCAAACAAGTGTCAAGCCATGTCATATGTCCGTGTGAAAATATGGGATTGTATTCTTTTGGAACACGAGGCATGTTATCCATTCCTGTTCCCCAACCACTAGACCAATATGATTTATCTTGCCAAGTCCTATTTAGCTTAAGCCATTGATAATAGGCACATAATACCGGGAAAATTTTATGCAATCTTTCTAAATCACCAAATTGCTTAAAATATTCCATCTCGCTCCATGGAATTAAGTTTGGACCTGTGCTTGTTGGGTCATATCTATGAAAACAATCTTCTCCGTTTGTTCCCCAAATTTCGCGACATATAAAACCATCAGGATGCTGTTTTCCATAAAAATTATCCAGAGTATTTTGAAACGGGTAAGCACGAGATCCATATCGAGCAAAAAGAGTGATAAAATTAGAATCCCACATAAAAATATTTCCATTGTATGCGGTATCGATATAGGAAGTTATGAAACCGGATTCTTCGGAAGGATTCTTAATGTTTTTAAAAGCTATTTCCCAAGTTTTCCAATACATATTAATTGCATCCTCATTCCCTTTCCAATGAGGAATAGGTAAAATTTCTTTTGCTTTTTCAAAACCTGGTGATTCTGTAATTTTTGGTTTGGCATTTCGAAATTCGTTTTCAGTAACAAAAATATTTTTTATGTATGTATTCTTATAAGGCAATTTTACAGGAGGTATAGTAACTGTTTTTTCCAAAGGTTCTTCAGCAAATACATTTACAATAGGCATTGTTGTTGCTCCGGCCAACAATGCTGTATTCTTTAAAAAATTACGTCTTGAACTCATTTGATGTTTTGTTTTAATTATGTAATATGAACTTTAGACTGCCTTTAAATATATTTACTAAATCGATTTAGTTTTTTTTCAAAAAAAAGCCTCGCTCTTTACCTCCACTTTCAGGATAATCTAAATCATTATTAAAAAGTTTGCAAAATGATTATTGTAATCCTAATCGTTAAAAGTCAAACTATTAATAATTCAAAGCAAACATACTAAAACGTTTTAGTAAAAAAAAATTTTTTTTCCTAAATACAATTTTTATGTTAATTTTTCAATTCACATGTTAATTTGGGAATTATTTTTAAATATTCTTCAATAAATATTTACGAAAACGTTATAATTCAACAACAAAAAAGAAGAAAACAAAAATAGTAAGAATAAAAATTTGTAAGAAAAAGAAATAAGATCATAAACCAAAAATGCATATACAAAAAATCTGAGAATCAATTGAAAATATTGACACTCAGATCTGTTTGAAGAAAAAGTATTTTAAATTAATTATAAAATATTTTTTAGATATAAAGCTGTTTTCGCAACGAAGATTCACGAATAATCAACTCTGTTTTCAGCATAATTTTATGAGGTATTTCAGTCACATCTTTTTTCTTCAAAAGAGTCAACATTATTTCCATCAACGTAGTACTAATTTCAACTAAAGGCTGAGAAACAGAAGTAATGGTAGGATCGTAAATTTTGAACATATCATTATCATCAAAGGCAATAATTCCCAAATCATAAATTAATCTAGGATTATTCTCTTTAAAAACTTCCAGCCCACTTTGTGCAAGATAATTAGTCGCAAAAAAAACAGCGTCTAAATCTGCATGTTGGTCTAAGAAATTCTTAACATATTGTTTACCCTTGCCTTTATAGATTTCATTGTAAGGAATTTGAAGTGTATTCGATTTTAAACCATTTTCACTAACAGCTTTTTCGTAACCTGACAGACGCCCCTGCATCTGCGTTTGATCTGAAGCTGTTGTAATAAAACCAATATTCTTAAACTTATTATCTATCAAATGTAATGTTGCATCAAAAGAAGCCTGCTCATTATCAATAACTACACTATTACAATCTAATCCTTCAAAAAACCTGTCCAGTAAAATCACTGGTATATTATCATTTATTAAATTTTCAACAGTGTCTTTTATACCTGGAGACGGTACTATAATAAAGCCATCAACCTGGCGGAAATTAAATAAATTGATTAATTCATTAGATTTTTCATCATCATTCTCATTGCTACAAAAAATAACTTTATATCCTTTATCGTAGGCAATATCTTCAAAAATTCTAGCTAATTTAGAAAAGAAATTATTTGAAATATCTTCAACCATAAAAACCAAAATTTTTGATTTCCCAGTTCGAAGACTCTGTGCAATTTGATTAGGCCTGTAATTTATTAATTTTGCATAATCTAAAACCTTTTTTGTTAGCTCTTTCGAAATATGTTTTTCTTTTGCTTTACCATTTAAAACAAAAGATACTGTAGTTACAGATGTCTTTAGTTCGTCTGCAATATCTCTAATAGAAACAGGTTTTTTCTTCATTTGAAAATTATTTTTTATTTTAAAACCACAAATTTTGCTCAAATATAATACAGTGCCAATCAAATTTTAGTATGATTTTTACATTCAACAGTTAAAAATCAAATTATAACGATATTTTTTTTTACACTTTAATGTTTTAACAAAAAAACATTGGCTCATCGCTTCCTTCTAAAATTTAATCTTTTTAACGTCCGAAATCATCTTGAAGGCGAACGATATCATCTTCATCCGAAGGATTGTCCTGATCTGTATGTTGCCAAATTTCTGCAATTACTCCCCAAGACTCTAGGCCAATTAAACGATGGCGCTCTCCTTTATCCATCTTAATAAAATCACCATTATTAAGCGTTTTCAATTCTCCTTCTACATCCGTATTACTAATTTTAACTCCTACAGGGCCTTCCACAACTTTCCAAATTTCTGATCTTCTAAAATGATATTGCCATGAAAGTCTACTATCAGGACTTACAACCAATATCTTAGGACTTAATTTATTTGTTATCTGTATATCATCAAGTTTCAAATGTGAAAAAAAAGTAGCAACAAAATCACTTGTTTGGTTTTCATCAATTACAAAAAAACCTCCCCAAGGTCTAGTTTGATCTTCATTTATAATATTAAAATTATGTTTTTCAATTTCCTTTCTAATTTTTTCAAACACAATTGCTTTATTTTCTCCGCTTAAAATTTCTATATTCATCATTATCCTTTTAATAATATTTTTATAATCCCTTCATTTAAAAATAAGGAAGCTCTGCTTTAATTCGATCCCAAAATACTTCATTGTATAAATAACTTGAACCTAGAATACTCATTTGCTCAGTATTTTCTATAATAGAAATTGATAAATCGATATTTTTACTTTTAAGATTTTGCTGTATTTTGGATAAAAACAATCTATTAGACTTGGCAATATTACCTCCTAAAATAAGCAAATTGGCATCGAAATCTAATATAAATGGCACCAAAAACTCAGTTAAATTATTTGCAAAATCATCAAATATTTTTGCTGTAGAATAATTTTCAATACTGGCTATTTCTTTCACTCCATCAGTAAGAATCTCACCTGTACTATTTTCATATTGACTCAAAAACCATCTAGTTGAAAAGTAATTATCTGCAATACTGTCTTTAAAAGGTTTGTCCCATAAACATCCATTATGAGGAACATTACTTCCTTGTGTTATTGGCAATTTGTTGTCCAAAAAAGCCGCGCCAAAACCAGTTCCTAAAGTAATTGCAATAACTCTTTTGTCACCAAGTTCAGACTCTTGTTTAAGCGATCCCCCTACTCCAAAACAACTAGCATCATTCAAGAATCTAAAACTTACATTTTTTACACTTAAATATTTTAAAAGTTCTTCTGAAACCGAAACTTTATATAATGATTCATATTTATCATTTCCCTCAAACATTGCAATTCCAGTTTCATATTGAAATGGACCGGGCATAGAGAAAGCGATTCCAATACTATCATTTTCAAAAAGCCCAAAAGCTTTTTGAATTGCTTGAATTGTTTGATTAATTATTTCTGCCCATTTTTCAATAATCACATCTTTAGAAGCCTTACTATCTACTACTCCACTAAAATACGTTCCTGGAATTATTATAAAACTATCACTATCTACAGCTGCACTACTTATATGACTACCTCCGATATCTACACCTATTGTTATTGACATTTCCTTATTTATTTTAATTATTTTTTATTTATAAATTAATTATTTCCAATGCTATCATTCAAATTACTTATTAAAAAATTAGGCAGTTTTTTATAGATTTAAAATAATATCCAAACCTAAAAAGAAAGCCTTTTAACATCTGATACTAAATTGTCAAAAGCCAATATTATTCTCCTAAATTTATTGTCAGATTACTGACTGTCTTATAAAATTTTCAAAACATGTTCAGAAGTACTTAAAAAAGTCACAACTATTTATCATGTCAAATTATTAACTAACTACTTTTTAATAGTTACTTCTCAAATAGGCTCCAAAATCAAATATCCGATCTTATTTGGATGCATTCTATCTTACCACATCCCCCTTAATTATATATTTTTTTTGCATTGAAAAGTAGTCAATTTGTTCAACCAATCCTCTGTTATTGAAATTCCCCCAAAAACCATAAGGCATTTATCTTTATAACTTAAACTCAAACTTTAGAGTTTACCTCTTTGTATAAATTTAAGCTAGGCCAATCTTGACTGTAGGAAAAATTAATTTAAAAAATAGTACAAAAAAGAGATAGAAGGATATCTTGATTTTCATTATTACAATTATAAATTGATAAAATAGTGCCTGTCTTGATTTTTAATTAACGTTAAAATCTTAAGATAATTAAAACGCTTTTCTTTTATAATCTAAAGTCATTATCTCTAAATTTTAACGAATTAATTAAACAATAATCAACAATCAATTCTAAAAAAAACATTCAAAACAAATAATATCATGGCAAATATACTAAAACGTTTTAGTAAAAAAAATATTTTTTATTTTTTTTTCAATAATGCAAATCATAAAACCATAAGCCTTAAAAGATTCCATCATTTCACTTCTTAATAGCAGTAGATAGATACAATTTTATCTACTTATATTAAATCATATTTTAGCTTAAAATAATACTTCTTCTCATAATAATAATAGTTGCTAAAAAAAAGAAAATCGTTAATTTGATTCAATTTAAAATTGATAACTCATTTAATAAAAACTAAAATGCTTATTTAATTTGATTAAAAAAGAAAAAATCAAATCACTTTTTTATTCGTAATTTTACTTTTTTACAGATTAACATTATTATGAGCAATAATCCGTTTACAGAAAGTCCATTCAAAACCCTAATTTCTTTTCATAAATTGATCAAAAATTTGGAAGACATTGCTGCGACCAACGTAGATTACCGCTCTAATTATGCCAAAGCATTACTGAAAGAAATAGCTCCTTTCCCAGAATTCAGAGATGGATTTCAAGATTTGAACTTCATCGAACAACATGAAAAACTAATCCATAATTTACTTGCAGACCTATTCCCTACCGCATTAACGCACAACGAGATTAAAGCGATTAGCATTCCATTTCAGAATATCACTTTTAATTATTCAGAAAGATTCAAAAGCATTCTTCAAAATGCAGGAATGACATTTGATATGGAAATACGTGATTTTGAAGAGGATCAATTTTACATCTTTAATTGTATCTTAATTTTAAACGCTTATTATGGTCAGCATTTTGACTTCAATAGACCTTTATTTTATGATATTCCAAGCGCAAATGGCATCATGAACCATTACCGTATTTTATATAATGCTGATTTTATAGAAATCATTCCAACCCAAAATGCACCTGAACTTTCTCAAGATGATATCGATCTTTTAATGAATAACTACGATGATATTAATCTTTGGAAGGAAAAATTTCCTACTGAAAGTTGGATTCTAAAAGGTTTCGGGATAATAAGTCTTATAGATGTTACTCGAGAAAATGCCATATCAAATTTAAAGAGCAATCTTTTAAAACCAGAATCATCACAAACAAAATTAGGTCTGAGTTTTGAGTCAATTTTTAGATCTATTTTTAAAATTCCCGATTTAAAAATTGGTTTCACCATATACAATGAGGAAGAAGAAAAATTCATGAACCCACCTCATGAGGAGAAAGAAATGAAAAGTTTCATCTTAAATGACTTAGAAGAAACTGATTGCAAAAATGCAATATACGGTTGTTCACTTGATGCTATTTTACAAGAAAAGAAATCAATAATAATCTCCGATATCAAGGAATTTTCTAAAATACCAGGAAATGAAAAACTCGGGCAATATTTATCGAACCAAAACATTCAGAGTTGCATTTTTGCACCTGTAATAAAAAATGATAACATCCTTGGAATTATAGAATTAGTTTCGGCAAAGCCAAAGGAACTCAACAGCATCAATGCAACAAATTTAGATTTGGTTATATCATATCTCGTCGATACATTGGAACGCTATAAAACCGATATGCAACACCAGATTGACGCCATTATTCAAAGAGAATATACCGCCATTCATTCAAGCGTTTATTGGAAATTTAGACGAGAAGCAATAAAATATTACCAAACGAACAATCCTAATAAAGACTATATTTTTAAAGAAATCATATTCAAGGAAGTCTATCCTCTATATGGCCAAATTGATATTAAAGGCTCATCCGAACATAGAAATGAAACGGTAAAAGAGGATCTAAAAAACCAATTAACTACACTTATAGAGCTCCTTGAAAAGCAAAAATCAAATGAAAGCCTTGTTTTATTGGAACAACGAATATTCGAATTGCAATCTTTTTATAAAGAGCTTGAATCGTCGTTAAAAGCAGATACTGAGCAACAAATTCAGAATTACATCGAGACTGAAATTCATCCTATCCTGAGAAACACTAAAATGGATATTGATAGCGAAAAGGCAACGAAAAAATATTTTGAAAGCTTGGACGAGAAAACAGGAATGTTTTATCAATCCCGAAAGAAATTTGATAATACAATGTCCATTATCAATAAAAAACTGGCCGCTGTCTTGGATAAAAAACAACTTGAAGCCCAACTAATCTATCCACATTATTACGAACGATTTAAAACCGATGGTGTAGAACACAATCTCTATATTGGTGCATCAATTGCCCCCACAAAACCATTTAATAGCCTTTATTTGCAAAATTTAAGATTGTGGCAACTGCAAACTTTGTGTGAAATGGAAATAGAACACCATCAACTCAAAGCTTCTTTACCATATGAATTGGATGTTACTTCCTTGATTTTGGTATTCAGCTCTCCTATTTCTATACGATTTAGAATGGATGAAAAACGATTTGATGTAGATGGGACATACAACGCCCGCTATGAAGTGGTCAAAAAACGCATCGATAAAGCCAATATAAAAGGAACAAAAGAGCGTATCACCCAAAAAGAAAAAATCACTATTGTCTATTCTCACAATACTGAAGAAAACGAATATTTAAAATACATCAAATACCTGCAATTCAAAAAATTACTAGAACCTAGCATAGAGCAATTTGAAGTTGAAGAACTTCAGGGCGTGTCGGGATTAAGAGCCTTTAGAGTAAAAGTAATCAACAATAATTTGGAAAGTTATGTTCAAAACAACACCTATCAAGATTTGTTAAACGAACAAAATTAGCATCAAATTGTTTTAAAAGCGATTACAAAAGCGATAACAGACATTACAATTCCTATCATAAAAATGTTATAGGCAATACGTAACAATCTATATTTTTTCTCCAAAACGACTCCTAAATAATACAAATCTTTAATCATTGAATTGTACAAATATTCCCTGTCTTTCATCATCTCGTTCATAGCCCATTTATAATCCTCTAGAGGCATTTTGTAAAAATTACCAAAGAAAAGAAGATTCACTTTTTTGTCTTCTATATCTTTTTTTGTAAAAACCCCTTTGGTTACTTTTGGTCGTGTTGAAAGGATTGCAAAAATAATTGTTATTACACTAGACATCAACATAATAAAAGTAGGAACTACCAAATGCACATTTTTTGGGCTGTCCAATTTTGGAATCAATGTAGAAAGTGCTATCGAAATAATAATGGCATTTACAGAAAGTAAAATATTGGCTTTGCTATCGGCAATACCGCTCAAACGGGTATGATTTCCTAAAGTAACTCTAAATAAGGTATCAATACCACGTTCAGGTTTTTCTTCTTTCTCCTTTTTTTTATTTGCTTTGGGTAATTCTTCGTTCATTTTTTTTATTTTTTTTCGAAGTCGTTTTATGTTTTTTTCTTTTAAAGGCTGCCAATATTCAATCGCATACGGAGTGTAAAACTGATGAACTTTTGATAAAAAAAATTCATTTTCCTTGGCCCATTCTATTTCTGTGAACAATTTTCCCTCAACATTTTCCCATTCTTTCCTCAAACCTTCACAACTATCTACATAATCATCATTCAAAATATGATAATAGTCTGCATCCTTTATAATTTTTTCCAAAAGAGTTTTCGGTACGTACTCCTTGGCTGTTACTTTGATTAAATTGCAAACTTTAGTAATATAGTCCTCCGATTTTCCTTTTTCCTTCAAAAAATGAGTCGCAATTTCAACACCGGAACTCTCATGATCCTTACAACCTTTTGTATATCCAGTATCATGAAACCAAGCTGCTATCAATAAAAACTCTTTATCTTGAAGTGAGATTTTTTCTTCATCACATAATCTGTTCACGGCGTTAACAACACCTGTGGTATGATTCAAATTATGATATGTATATAAACCGGAGAGTTTACTTTCCACTAAATCGGATACAAAATCCTGAACTTGATTTACAAGAGTCATAAAAAAGTTTTTATACGTCTAAATTATGAAATTGTTTTTTGAAATTCATTTTATACCGGAGAATAAACAAAACTTTGTGTAATTTTTGGTTTTTCGCCTTTTAGGGTTTTTATTTAAAAGTAACATCGATTAATCAATTACCTTTAAATACATTTTCTTAATTTCGTTTAAAAATTATTAAAAAACTCGACATTTCGCTAAATTAAAAATAAATAAATGTGCAATCAACCTATTATTAAGCCTTATTAAAAAGGTATGATTCTTGAAATAATATAAGTAAGAACATACTTGTTTTTGGTTACTGGATAATCAAAATAATATTAAATACAAAATCATGGGATTGTTTTCAAAAAATTGTTCAATAAATTTTAGCTTCATTTTTTTAATGCTGCTTCTTCAATCTTGTGCTACGCACCACGCCCAATATGGTAAAAACATAGAAAACCATGTTATCCAAAATGAAACAGATTCTTCAAAAATTGCACATACATTTTTCCTAGTTGGTGATGTTGGAAGTCCTAATAAAGATGAAGCTCAGGAAACACTTTCATTCCTTCAAAAAAGGTTAGAAAATTCAAATAAAAAAAGTACACTATTGTTTCTTGGTGATAATATTTATCCCAATGGATTTCCAAGTAATAAATCTCCAGAAGAACAGGTTTCAGCCGAAACTAAACTCACAAAACAATTAGAATTATCTAAAAATTTTAAAGGAAAAACCATTTTCATCCCAGGAAACCATGATTGGAACAACGGAACTGTCGGTTTAGAGCGCCAAGCCAAATTTATAACCAATTATCTCAATGATAAGAAAGCTTTTTTGCCTCAAAAAAATTGTGGCCTAGAAGAATTAAAAATTGACAAAAACATAACTTTAATTACTATTGACAGTCAATGGTTTCTTGAAGATTGGGACAAATACCCAACTATAAATGATGATTGTAGTATCAAAACACGTGAAGATTTTTTTGATGAACTGGCAAGCATCTTAAATAAAAACCAAGACAA
This sequence comes from Flavobacterium sp. P1_E4, assembly GCF_056405915.1. Lineage (NCBI taxonomy): Bacteria > Pseudomonadati > Bacteroidota > Flavobacteriia > Flavobacteriales > Flavobacteriaceae > Flavobacterium > Flavobacterium sp. P1_E4. The sequence continues at coordinate 99,893 of NZ_JBFUBE010000010.1, read as the reverse complement.
AACAGTAATCCTTGCGCTTCATCATCCGCTGATGAGTAATGGAACCAGTGGCGGACAATATGCTGCAGAAAAAGAACTTTTCCCCTTAGAACAAAAAATTCCATTGCCTGTAATTGGCTCTCTATTCAATTTGACCCGAAAAACATCGGGTATCTATCCACAGGATATTCAAAATAAGGTGTATCTTAATTTCACAAAACGGGTAAAAACACTTTTGCAAAATCAAAGAAATATCATTGTAGTATCGGGTCACGACCATAATTTGCAATACCTGAGCAAAAACAATATAAGACAAATCATTAGTGGTGCCGGTTCAAAATCAGAAGCGGCAAAAGCAGTCAGTCCAAATGATTTTTCATACGGAAGAAATGGCTATGCAACATTGACATTATATAAAAACGGAGAAACCAAAGTATCCTTTTATGGCAATGAAAACCAACGGGAAAAACTACTTTTGGAGCAAACCATTATAAAAGTTCGAGATACCGTTGCACCAAAAAAATTACCAACAAAATTTACCGCAACTACTACAACTTCGATTTATTCTAATGAGATGACTCGAAAAAGTATTTTTCATAAATTCCTTTTTGGGTTACATTATCGAAAATATTATAGTTTGCCCATTGAAGCAAAAACAGCCACTTTAGACACTCTTTTTGGCGGGGTCAAACCTACAAGAGAAGGCGGAGGACACCAATCAAAATCATTACGACTGGTTGATCCCAATGGCAAAGAATATGTGATGCGCGCCCTCAAAAAAAGCACCTCCCGTTTCCTGCAATCAGTGGTCTTTAAAGATCAGTTTGTTTTAAATCAATTTGATGATACCTATGCCGAAGGTTTTTTATTTGATTTTTACACCACCTCCCACCCTTACACCCCATTGGCGGTTGGAAATCTAGCTGACAAAATTGGTGTTGCACATACCAATCCTCTTTTATATTACATCCCAAAAGAACCAATTCTAAAGGGGTTTAATTATAATTTTGGAGACGAACTCTACCTAGTGGAAGAACAGCTAACTGGCAATCAAAAAGATGCAAAAAGTTTAGGAAAACCATTAGACATTATCAGTACCGATGATGTCATGAAGAACATGCATAAAGATGAAAAATATACCATCGATGAACCCGCATATATAAAAGCCCGATTATTTGATATGCTTATTGGCGATTGGGACAGACACAGTGATCAATGGCGCTGGGGCGAATACAAAGAAGGCGCAAAAATAGTGTACAAACCCATCCCCAGAGATCGAGATCAAGCTTTTACCAAATATGACGGAGCGCTTATGTGGTTTTTAATGAATATGCCTGCATTGCGACATCAGCAAACCTTTAAGGAAGACATTAGAAATGTAAAATGGTTAAACCGCGAACCCTATCCGCAAGATATTGCTTTTCTAAAAACAGCCGATGAAAAGGAATGGATAACACAGGCCAAATATATTCAAGAACATCTATCGGACGCTGACATTGACGGTGCTTTTACCAATTTACCAAAAGAAGTACAAGACGAAACGATTGAAGACATCAAACGTAAATTAAAAATAAGAAAAACAAAACTACAACAGTACGCTAAGGAATACTACAGGGTATTGCAAAAAACGGTTTTGATTGTTGGAACAGACAAGAAAGACAAATTTATAATTACCCATACCTCAAAAAACAACACAGAAATTGCTGTTTACAGGCTCAAAAAAGAAGGTGATGAATTGCTTTACACCAAAAATTTCACCGTCGCTAAAACCAAAAATATTTGGATTTATGGTCTTGACGACGATGATGTATTCGAAGTAAAAGGAGATCTTAAATCAGGTATAAAAATTCGGTTGATAGGCGGACAAAATAAAGATAGCTACACAGTTGAAAACGGAAAAAAAATAAAGATCTATGATTTTAAATCCAAACCGAATAGTTACACTTTGGACTCCAAAACCAAAACATTTTTGACGGATGATTACGAACCTAATTTTTATAACTACGAAAAAGTGAAATACAATGCTTTCACAGGATTCCCTTTTGGAGGTTACAATCCGGATGATGGCGTAAAATTAGGCTTCGTTACAAGCTACACAATAAACAAATTCAATCAATATCCATACACTCAAAAACACCTATTGAAAGCCAATTATTTATTTGCCACAAGCGGTTATGAATTAACTTATAATGGATATTTTCCAAGAACTTTAGGCAAATGGGACTTCGAACTGGAATCAAAATTTACGAGTCCAAACTTTACTATTAATTATTTTGGCTACGGAAATGAAACCGTAAATAATGATGATTTTTATGGAATGGATTACAATCGTGTTCGATTGCGTACTTTAAGAGCCGCGCCTTCAATTAAAAAAGTGGGGCAATATGGAAGTGAAATTAGTCTTGCCACGACTTTCGAAAAATTAAGAGTTGAAGAAACCACTGGTCGCTATATCAACATTCCTGGAGCTGTAAATCCAAATGTTTTTGACAATCAACAATATATGGGAGCCGCAATCAAATATAGTTTTGAGAATTACGATGTTCCATCGCTTCCTACTATGGGTTTTGGATTTTCGGTGGCGGGTAGTTGGAAAATGAATGTTGATCATACACAAATTAATTTTCCAACATTGGACGCAAAAGTTAATTTCAACCATAAAATTGATTCGAAAGGCCAATTTGTATTAGCAACCATTCTAAAATCAAAAGTATTGTTCAATAATAATTTTGAATTTTACCAAGGAGCCACTTTAGGCGGAGATTATGATTTGAGAGGTTTTAGAAACGAGCGATTCTTGGGGAAATCTTCTTTTTACCAAAGTACAGATCTACGCTGGAATATCGGAAAAATCAAAAAAAGCATTGTACCAATGTCTTATGGAATTTTAGGTGGTTTTGATTACGGAAGAGTTTGGCTAGATGGCGAAAACTCTCGTAAATGGCATCAGTCCATTGGTGGCGGAATATGGATAAATGGCCTAAATGTCATTACTGGCCGAATTACCTATTTCAAAGGTACCGACGATCGAGCCAGAGTCACTTTTGGTTTAGGGTATGGATTTTAGTTTTGAAAGACTTGCTTCATAAACGTTTCCTCCAATTTTATTGGTCTTTTCATCGGCAATAATCAAGGTTTCATTGTTCTTAAAACAAACCGCTTCTTTTTGGGAAAAATGACCTAATTTCAATTGAGATTGTTTTCCTTTTAGGAAATTATCTCCTTTAAAATTCTCCAACAATACGATTTTGTCATGGGTTAAAAGAACGACTTTTGAAGCATCAGGGCTAATGGTAGCACTGGTAATTGCACAGTGATTATAGTTCTCGCAGGTTTTTAATTTACCTATTAAAACAGCTTGGTGAAAACCAGCTTTATTTGGAATTTTATATACTAAAACTGTACCGTCAAAACCTTTGCTTCGGTTTTTGGTAAAGAGATAAAAATTGTCTTTGAACTCAAAAAAACCTTCCACATCAAAGAACAAAGCCGTTTTCTTGGGCGGAAACATTTTTTGTTCAGGGTAAGAAAACGAAATTTTATAAGCTGGAATGGTATTTTCCTTATTTAATGATTTTTTATCTATTTTATAAATACACAAATCTTTTCGAACATTATCGTTGTTACCAAAATCACCTATATACAGATTTCCTGCTTTATCTTTTGTAATGTCTTCCCAATCTACATTAGAGGTATTTTCTATGGTTATGGTTTTCTCAATTGTACCATTTTTGACATTCAACCCATAGATTTTATTAGCATTACCACTATCTTCCAAAGTCCAGAATAAATTATTTTTTTCGGTATAAATAATCCCCGAAACTTCTTTTAGCTTTTTTGGCAAATTATATAGTGTTGCAAGAGTTTCAGAAGCATTCTGACAGGCAATTAAAATGAAAGCAATTACAATAGAGATAAAATTTTTCATAAACTTCATATGTGGGTACAAAAATAGGCTATATTTTTAGATCGAACTAAACTTCTTTCTTCAAAAAAAAAGATGCTTTCCTATTGATAAAATACTTTTTATACCATCTATAAAAATACAAAAGGGATAAAACTTATAAAGTTCCATCCCTTTTTGAATAACTATAACTAACAAAATAGAAATTCATTATTGTTATGCTGCAACTACAGTTTTCCGATTTTGAAATTTATTCTGAAGCCAATTACGTACTGGTTCATCATATAATTTCAAACACAGATAAGCAATTAAAATACTAGCAATTAAAACTCCTATCCCTAATGCATAACCATCTTCAAGCGAAACTTTATTATCTACAACCCATGCGGTATACCAGTAAATAAGCGGATAATGTGTGATATAAATTGGATATGAAATATCGCCTAAAAGTTTGCAGATTTTAAGAGAAAACGGATTTTTAATTTCTCCTCCTGCTCCAATTGAAACAATTAGAGGAAAAACAAGAATAATACATAAAGACTCATATAATCCATTCATCCATAAACTGTTTTCGTCTCCAATTCTTGGAACCGAAAGAACGATTGCAATCAATAAACTACAAACCCAGAAAGCACCTTTTATATGGATTAATTTTCTTAAACGTGAAAGCAAAATACCAGCAAAAAATGGGTACAATAAACGGGTAAAACCAACATTCATTTGTTCAAAATTCAATGACCAGCCACCAATAACATCTCCTTTTGGACCAAAAACAGTGTAATTAATAAGCAATCCTGCAAATATCAAAACAAAAACAGAAAGCACTTTATTAGAGAATTTTCGAAAGATTAAAGCGTATAAAATATTCGCTATATATTCAAAAAATAACGACCAAGCAGGGCCGTCAAGCGGATGCATTTCACCCCATCCTCTAATCTCCATTGATGGTGGAATCGGAAGCAAGGTGAAACCAATAATCATGGTTAAAATTACCTTCCAAACTTCCATCCCGGCAATCATCGGAAACAAAATATCCGAAGCCTGAAAATAATAGAATATGGCACCAATAATCATTCCCATAATAACCATGGGTTGCAAACGAATTAAACGTCGTTTGTAAAAGTTCCATTGTGTCATTTTCCCCCAACGGTCATCATAGGCATAAGCCACAACAAATCCTGATAAAAGGAAAAAGAAATCAACTGCCAAATAGCCATGATTTATAATTTGTTTAAAACGATTCCCGCCGCTAAAAGTTTCAAAAATGTGAAAAGTAACAACTAAAATTGCCGCTACTCCCCGTAAACCGTCTAATATTTCATAATGTTTTTTTGATTGAATATCTGTAGAAATGGAACTCATAAAATGGTTATTGGTTAAAAGTGAATTTTATGTTTTGGTAACTCTAAAAATTAAAAATACTATTTAAAACATAAATATTATTCTTTATTCCTGATGATTTTTAAGCCATTCTATTCTGCGCTGATCAGGTAAATGTTTTACAGAGAAGTTTTCGAATTTAGCTTCAAAACCTTTTCCGTCTGGTGATGCTGCCATCAAGCCTATCATAACAGGCCTGTTATCTTGTAATGGTGCATTTCTGGTCATTATATATGTTTTATCATCATAGGAGAAGAAAACTTCAATAGCATCCAATCTTCTTACGACTTTGATCCATACAAAAGGCGGAGCTTTATCTAAAGTGGTTACGCTCCAATCACTTTTGTCATGCGTTACTACAGTGCTGATATTGTATTTTCCGTCAACAAATTCAACTCCAGTTTTGATATAATTTTTCTCATCAATCCGAATCATTAATCCCATTTGATCAAAACGGGCAATATAATTACCTGTTAATTTTACTTTAGCTTCAAATTCTCCACCGTAATTAGCATAATAAAATGGAGCGTCATCGACGGTAAATCCGTAATGTGAAATACGCCAATAATCGCTATTTGCAGTGACATTCATAATCAATGCATTATTTTTAATTTCCCATTTTTCAGGTTCATTGAACCATTGCATTTTGCTTAAGCTTTGAGCGGAAAGAGTTTGTAACGACAAACAAACAACTGCAAATAATACTGTTTTTTTCATGGTATTTAATTTAAAAAAGCTGCAACTATTTATCGTTGCAGATTTACCAACTACCCTTTCGGAATAATGAACTTTATTTAAGTGAAAAACTCACTTTAGATTTTATATCCGTAGATGATGCTCCAATTAAAGCTTCAAAAGTTCCAGGTTCTGCAACCCAGTCATGTTTTTTATCATCAAAGAAACTCAAAGCCGTTTTATCAACTGTAAAAGTCACTGTTTTTTCTTCTCCCGCTTTAAGCAAAATTTTCTCAAAGCCTTTTAATTCTTTAATTGGACGAACCAAAGAAGATTTCAAATCGCTGATATAAAGTTGCACCACTTCTGATCCTTCACGGCTTCCAGTGTTTTTAACTTTAACAGAAAATGTAATTTGATCTCCAGCCGACATTTGTTTTTTATCAGCGGTTACTTTACCATATTCAAAAGTCGTATAACTTAAACCGTGACCAAATGAAAATAATGGTTTTACTTTTTGTTTGTCGGCCCAACGGTAACCAACAAAAATGCTTTCTTTGTACGTTACTTCATCTCCACCAGGAAAATCTCCTAAAGCATGCGCTCCATTATCAGATAATTTTACGGGGAAAGTGAAAGTCAATTTTCCGGAAGGATTCACATCTCCAACCAAAACTGCTGCCAATGCATTACCCGCTTCAGTACCCAAAAACCATCCTTGCACAATTCCCGGAACCTCATTTACCCATGGCATAGCCACAGCATTTCCAGAAATATTTACAAAAACAACATTTTTATTTACTTTAACCAACTCGCTGATTAATTTATCCTGATTGTATGGAAGACCTAAATCTTTACGGTCTGCTCCTTCAGCATCTTGATTATCGCTTTTATTTAAACCTCCAAAAAACAATACTACATCTGCACCTTTTGCTATTTTTAAAGCTTCTGCAGTTAATTCTGCTGGAGAACGTTTGTCTTCTAAACTAACTTTTGCAACAACTCCATTATAATTACTTGTTGGATCTCCTACGTAACCACGAGCATAAACCACTTCAGCCTGATTCCCAATTCTTTTCTTCAATCCGTCAAGAGGCAATACTTCATATTTCGCTTTAAGCGAAGAACTTCCTCCACCAACAGTCATCATCTTGATAGCATTCTCACCGATAACAGCAATTTTCTTTGTTTTGTTCAAATCAATTGGAAGAATATTATTTTTATTTTGAAGCAGTACAATTCCTTCTTCTGCAATTTTTAAACCAGCCTGAGCATGCTCTTTTGTTCCAAATGATCCAAAAGGTCTTTCCTTATTCATTGTAGTCAAGAACGATAAACGCAAAATACGACGTACTTTTTCATCTAATTCTTTAGTTCCTATTTCACCTTTAGCAATCATAGTTGAATAAGGTTTTGCCAAATAATAGTTATCATAAGCATTGCTTGTTCCCCATGAAAGTCCATTGGTCCAAGAACCAAATTCCATATCCAAACCATTATAAATAGCTTGTTTTGTATCATGTACTCCTCCCCAATCTGAGATAACAACACCTTTAAATCCCCATTCTCCTCTAAGAATATCATTCAACAAAAACTCATTATGGCAGCATTGCTGTCCTTTGTATTTATTATAAGATCCCATTATTGCCCAAGCATCTCCTTCCTGAACAGCTGCTTTAAAAGCTGGAAGATAAATTTCATATAATGCGCGATCATCAACAATTACATTAACTGAATTACGATTGGTTTCCTGATTGTTTAGCGCAAAATGTTTTACACAGGCAGCCACTCCATTTGATTGCACCCCTTTAATATAAGGCACTACCATTTTTGAAGTAAGAAAAGGATCTTCTCCCATATATTCGAAGTTACGGCCGTTTAATGGTGATCTGTAAATGTTTACACCCGGTCCCAACAATACATTTTTGTTTCGGTAACGAGCTTCCTCTCCAACTGATTTTCCGTATAAAGAAGCCATTTCTTTATTCCAGGTTGCTGACAAAGCCGTAAGCGCCGGAAATGCAATACAAGAATCATTTGTCCAACCTGCCTGATCCCATTCATCCCATAAAACTTCGGTACGAATTCCGTGTGGTCCGTCAGTCATCCAGTTTTCTGGAATTCCCAAACGCGGAACACCGGGCGAACTGAATTTTGACTGCGCATGAATCATGGCAATTTTTTCTTCAGTTGTCATTTTAGAAAGTGCATCTTCTACACGTTCACTAATATTTTTTTTATCATCAAGATAAACAGGAACTTTATTTTGTGCATTCATACCGAATGAACCCAATAACAGTAAAAGAACAATTGATTTAACATTTTTAAACATACAACCTAATTTATTAAAGCATTAAAATTTACAATTAAGATACTCCGTATATTCAAAAGTATCTTTTAATAATATTGTAAAGCTAAAACGTTATAGTTTGCTTTGAATTTTTAAACAAAAAAAGTAGTGAAATAAAAAATTAAAAACCTAAATATCAAATATTTAGAACAAAAAAAAGAACAAAAAAAGTAGTGATTTTAAAATAAAAAATTAGGCTTTTAAGGGTAATAATCCAATTTTCATGACTGTCTCTTCAAAATCATTTCGAGAAACTGCCGCTTTATTTCGAGCTTTGGTTCGATAATTATAAATGGTACTTAAAGAGTAACGAAGAAATGCAGCAATTTTTACGCTGTCTGTTATTCCAAGACGGATTAGCGCAAAAATGCGAAGTTCTGTATTTAACAGCTCTCCTTGTTTCAATACAATTTGCTCTTCATTAATAAGTAATGCATTAAAGTCTTTTACGAAAGTTGGATACAGATTTAGAAAAATCACATCAAAGTTCTCATACAATTCTTGAAGTTCTTTTTCAACCAAAATGGTGGATTTTAGCATTTTACTAATCTCATCAAACTGTTTTAGTGCTGCTTTCTTGTTTAAAATAACACGATAATTTTCCAACTTAGTGATATAAGCCGAACACAGATTAAAAAAATGAGCAATATATTCTTCCTTAATATGATTAGATTCAGACAATTGTGCGTTTCGTTCCTGTAACTGGCTATTTGTTTCAGTAATATTTTTGTTTAATTCGGCTAATTTTTGACTGGTCATAAAAAGTTCTCCACGAATTTTGGATACCTTTTTCATTTGTCTGTAAACATAAATAACTGCCACAATTAAGAATCCAGAAAGCAGACTAATGCATAACAAATACAATTGCAATTCGGTTTTTCTTTCAGCTTCTCTTTCTAAATAAGCTGTATTAATAATCGAATAGATCTCAGACATTAGCAATGTTCGAAACTGAACATTGCAATAAAGTGCGTCTTCGATTGCAGATTGTGTGAGTTTATAAGCCATGTCAACATCTCCAATTTCATAAAAAACCAAAGCCAATTCCTGAAGCGAAGCATTGTCTTTTATGGCATTTTTTATATCTGCAGTAGCCGAAAGCGCATAATATTTTTTTCTTAATTCTAATTGATTGGTACTTTCGTAAATACTTCCAAAAAGATACGTAATCATCGCATATTGGGAATCTTCCTCTTTTGTATTTTTCAATAAAATAGATAATTGCTTTAAGGCAACAGCATTTTTTTTATCAAAAATATTTTTCTGAACTTGATTGATCTTAAAATTCAATGTTGTAGGATTTAATACACCTAGTAAAGAATCTCGATATTTACCTATTAGTTCAATGTATATTTTACTGTTACTATTTGCGTTATAATGCTCAAAAAATTCCCGATAAGCCAGATAATAATTAGGAAGCAATGATTTGGCTAATGTCTTTTTATTGATACTTTTTAAAATGGTTTCAGATTCCCGGTATTTACCCGATGACGAATATAGGCTGGCTAATTGCAATTCGGCTAAATCTGATAAATCTTTGTTTTTAAGCTCTGAAGCAATTACAAGATTTTTTTTGACATATAAAATCGCCGAATCAGAATTGAATTTTTGGTATTCGGTATATAAAGTTTTGTTGTAATTGTATTCTTGCTCTTTTGATAAACCTTCTGATTTAATTTTTTTGAAATTTAAAATACGTTCCTCTTTTAATAGAACATATCTCTGTTTATTTTTTAAGGCATCATTTAACTTATCAAAAATAGAATCCGCAGCACCCGATGAATACCCCGAATAACTTATTGTAAATAACACAAAAAACAGTAGATAATTTTTCAAACTAATAGCAAATAAATAATATGGATTACAAATATAATAAAGTGACCATAAAATAGAATGCTTTTCAATTTCTATTTACTGGCCATCGGTAACTAAGATAGTAATGAGTTTCCTTATCATAGTTTCTATGTTTTAAATCTAATTTCATAAACTATACCAAATAGGTTTTCATATACTTTATTTTGAAAATGAAGCTTAGGGATTTACCAAATATCGCAAATTATATTTTTTAAAAAATTCCAAAACACAACTTAGATATCACTTTTGAAGAAATGAATACAGGACATAATTTAACCCAAGAAGACTTAGATCTGTCTGTTGCTTGGTTCAAAAAGAACTTTTAAAAGATTTTTAAAATAACAATCAAAATATTCACAAAATGGAATACTACTCAATAACACGAATATTTTCAGATGATAAGGGAGAAAGCCATCTTGAGGATATTAAAATGCCGCTTAAAGAAAGTGGCGAAATTGTTTTTTTTTTTATCTGAAATACAGTAGGCTACAGGAATCATATTTAGGAAAGTTAAACCGCAATATGACTATGATTTTCATCAAGCTCCGGAACGACAATACATGATTTTGTAGGAAGTTGCGATTGAAATAGAAACTTCATTGGATTAAAAAAGAATTTTTGACATTAAAAGCACAACATTCTTTACGATTTGGTGACGATAATCACGGTAGTATTGAGTTGGATTGAACTTTCCACATATATAAAAATCTAAAAGGATATGGCCAATTTTTTCACGGATATAGAGACGCTATGATTGATTACAATCAAATTCATACCATCGCAGGAATTGGGATTGTATTTGAGGGAACATTATAAAAGTGCTTGTTTTTGTAATTTAAAAAAGCGCTGTTTGTATTTTTCAAGATACTTACAGCGCTTTTTCAATTATTAACAAACCCTTTCAAAAACTTATTGTTTAATGAATTGCAATTCAAAATTTAATTTAATTTCTTCACCAACCAAAACTCCACCAGTTTCAAGAGCTGAGTTCCAATTCAATCCCCAATCTTTTCTGTTGATTTTTCCAGTGATGGAAAGTCCTGCTTTGGTATTTCCCCAAGGGTCTTTTGCCAAACCACCAAATTCAGTATTCAATTGAACAGGTTTAGTGATTCCGTGAAGGGTTAAATCTCCAGTTAATTCAAATTCTCCTTCATTGATTTTTGTAAAACCAGTTGAAGCGAAAGTAATTTCAGGAAAATTAGCTGCGTCAAAGAAATCTGGGCTCAATAAATGAGCATCGCGATCTTTGTTTCCTGTAGTAATTGAATCAGTTACTCCTTTGAAATTGAATTTAGCATTGTCAAAACTATCTGAATCTGTTTCTACTGCTGCATCAAATTGTGCAAAACTTCCGGATACATTAGTAAACATCATGTGTTTTACTTTAAATCCAATTTCTGAGTGTGATGGGTCTAAAGCCCAAGTTGTTTTTGTGTACATTTTATTAGTTTTTTTATTAGTTTTTTTATTGTTATTATTTGTTTTTATTATTTAATGTGTTGATAATCTATATGCTTAATTGATGGTACAAATTTCGGTCGGTTTCAATTCCTATGCATTGAACTAGGACAAGAAATGATTGTTTTTGATTTTTTAAATAAAAATGCTTTACAATAATTCCGATACAAAATTAGATCGGATAGTATTGTAAAGCATTGAACTAGGACAAGAAATGAAACTTATTGCTTGGCGAGTTTCGTTCGGACTTTGCTTAAAAATTCTGCTGAAATCCCAAGATAGGAAGCTATGTAATGCTGTGCTACTCGTTGAGAAATGGTTGGGTAAAGTTTTATAAATTCTAAATATTTTTCTTGTGCCGATTTGGCAATGGTATCAATTAGCCTATTCTGCATTGCAGAGAGATTTCGCTGTATTAGTAACCTAAAGATACGTTCAAACTTAGGAACTTTTTGCAAAAGCATTTCTTTGGTTTCGGGTGTTAATATCAATAGTTGAGAATCTTCGAGAGTTTCTATGAATAATTTGCTTGATTTTTTTTCATGAAAACTGGCAATGTCACTTATCCACCAGTCTTCTACGGCAAATTGTATAATTACTTCAAATCCATTTTCATTGATATAATATTTCCTGACACAGCCTTTTAAGATGTAAGCTTCAAAGTTGCAAATATCACCTTCCTGTAATAATAATGTCTTTTTAGGAACTTCTATATACTGCAATATTGTATTGAAATACTCAATTTCGTCGGGTGTAAATTCACTTTTTTTACAAACATTATTATTAATTGATTCAAACATATCAGGAAAATTTATGGATTAGAATTTAAGCTTTATTTTCGGATAATTTTCTTTTTCGTCGCTTTTCCAAAACTTCAAGAATCTCACATTTTAGTAGTCCGCTTCCTCCTCCGTAGTGCAATATGATTTCGATTTCGGGTTGTTCAGCAATAAAAAACTCCTGCATTTTTTTTTCAGATGCTGCTTCAATTCCTGAACTGAATAAAACAATGTCCAGAAGGTTTTGTTTAAAATAGTCCTTAGCTTTTTCCTCGTCACTAAAACCAACTGCATGCCAATCTTCGTTTGCATTCACAAGACGTAACAGGATTTCCAGAATAGGTTCGTTTTTTCCGAGTATTAAAAATTCTAGTTTCTTCATGGCTTCATAATTTTAGTACAAAACTAAAGTACAATTAATTATCAAATCTTAATCTAGAACAAGAAAGAAACTGTCACTCAATTGTTTTATAGTGAATTATATTTCTTTTGCTTATTCAAAATGACTTTTTCAAAAAATTAAGTTTTAAGATTTTGAATTGCGGAATTTGGCAAAAAACTATATTAAAAATAGCTCATGACAAAAACAGAAGTGATTGTATCTAGGACAACCAATTCTGATTCGGGCAATCCTCCTATCGAATGACCAATGATGATTGGCTTTTCTGAAAATGATCTTGCAATTTCCTCAAAATGTGTTATGAGCTGTGTCAACCGAATTGATGCTACTTTTGGATCTGGATGGCGGCTAGGTGCATCCTTAAAAGGCCAAGCGGGAGCGATAGTTTTATAACCTCTACTTTCATAAAAATCTATCCACTCATTCCAAGATTGATTACTTACAAAAGCTCCAGTTATAAAAAGAATAGATTTTGAATTTTCTGTCTGCATGATTACGTTATTCAATTGTTATACAAACGTATAGACCAGAATCGTGCCTTTTAAGAAAAACCCTTTATAATCAATAGATTTACAGTTATTTAAAAATACAAATACAACGATATATCGTTTTCAACTATAAAACAATTGCGATATAGCGCTAAAGAGAATCTACTTCTCAACTAAAAAATTCCTTACAATAATTAAACCCATAAAAAAAACCACCCATAAAAATGAGTGGTTTGCTTTTTAATATGAACCGGAGTCCAACTATTGCTGTTTTCTTTTTTAGATGATGACAAAAAAGAAAAATGTCTCCCTTTAGCCCCGATTAAAGTGGAAATCCTTATAAGTCTCGTCTTTTGGGACGAGGCTTATAAGATTGAAGCGGAAAGCGGGACAATGTATCCCAAAAAGGCTAATGTTTCTGCTCCAAATTAATATGGAAGTCAGGTTTACTTTTTTTGCTCAAACCATTTACGGGAGTAATAACTAACTTATTTTATCAATACAGTTTTATATTTGTCCATATCTTTTAAAACAATTCCTGTACCTCTAACCACGGCCCTCAAAGGATCTTCTGCAATATATACGGGTAAATCCGTCTTTTGCGAAATCCTTTTGTCAAGACCTCGAAGCATTGCTCCACCTCCTGCAAGATAAAGTCCTGTATGATAAATGTCTGCAGCCAATTCAGGTGGTGTCTGAGAAAGCGTTACCATAATGGCGTCTTCAATTCTTTGTATTGATTTATCTAAAGCTTTTGCTATTTCCCGAAAGGTAACCAAAACTTCTTTAGGCTTCCCGGTAAGCATATCTCTTCCACGAACAGTTAAATCAGCAGGAGCATCTTCAAGTTCTTCCAATGCAGCGCCTACTTCAATTTTTATTGTTTCTGCGGAAGCTTCTCCAATATATAGATTATGATGTGTTCTCATAAAATACAATATATCATTGGTAAAAACATCACCTGCAATTTTTATAGATTTGTCACAAATTATTCCTCCAAGGGCAATAACAGCTATTTCTGTAGTCCCTCCACCAATGTCCACTATGAGATTCCCCTTAGGCAGCATTACATCTAAACCAATTCCTATAGCAGCAGCCATGGGCTCATGAATTAAAAACACTTCTTTTCCGTTTACTCGTTCACAGGACTCTTTTACTGCTCTTTTTTCCACCGTGGTAATGCCACTCGGAATACATACCACCATTCGTAGTGCAGGAGTAAAAAAGCTTTTCTTTAAATCAGGTATATTTTTAATAAACCAGCTGATCATTTTCTCAGAGGCATCAAAATCTGCAATAACCCCGTCTTTAAGAGGCCGGATTGTTCTAATATTCTCGTGTGTCTTACCTTGCATCAAACTGGCCTCTTTACCTACTGCGATTATCTTACCGTTTCTAATATCCCTTGCCACAATGGAAGGGCTATCCACAACAATCTTTCCATCATGAATTATTAAAGTATTGGCCGTCCCCAAATCCATAGCGATTTCCACTATCATAAAATCAAATAAACCCATAATATCGTTTTGTTTAAGAACGCTATTGTTTCCCCTTTATTCTCAACACACTGCCAGAACATAACACATTTATGATAATATTAATATTAATTAACATTTGAGTTCTGCTCAATTGCAAAGTTTGGATGCTCCTCATTCTCCCGAATTTCCATTATCAAAAACACGCCATCGAGTCTTAAACAATTTTATTTGACTAATGATTTTCTTTTATTTAATCCATAAAAAAACCACCTACAAAAATGGGTGGTTTACTATCATATTTGGCTTTCTTTGAAACTTGATATCTATGAAGATATATAAACTGTAAAGGTTAATTGCTTCATTGGAAAAAAGATTTATCATAGATCTTTCTTTTTATATTTCCAACCTGTCTAAAAGTGAGATTAATTCTTGGGAGTACATCTCTTGCTGTTTTAGGCACTTGATGTTCCCAGAAACTATTTGTTTTTCCTGCCATTAACAAGAAAGAACCATGGTGCAAAGGAATCTCCAATTGGGGAATATGTTTTAGAAATTTATGACGAAGTCGAAACATACGGGTTTCTCCAAATGTAACCGATGCAATGTTCATATCTTTATTCTCGCTTTGCGTTTTATCACTATGCCAAGAAACTCCATCCTTTCCATTTCGGTATAAGTTCAGTAAAACAGCATTGAAGTTTATTTGGATTTCATTTTCAACCCTGCCTTTTATAGTCATTAATTCCTTTGGCCAGTTCGATTTACCATCACCATCAATCTCATCATACCATGCAATCATACGCGGAGCCGTAACCATTTTATCATACATCGACATTTCATATTCACGCCAAGGTGTATTGTTTAATAAAATGTTATAATAGTTGTCTGATTCTTCTTTGGTAAAAAAACTATCAATCAGAAGCAAATCAGCATCAGGCACGTCAAATATTTTTTTGCCGGCCGTACCTTGTGAGAACATTTCGGTGTCATTAAAGAGAATCATCGTAAATAATTTTATTTTATGTTTCTTTCGTTTGGAAGCTTTTCACTTTTCCTGGATATTTTTCAGTATATGCATAAATGAGATGCATGATGTATTGATTGCTTTTGTAAGGTGTGATATAGTCCTTTAACTCTGACAATTCATTAAACACAACATCTGATGGGAAATAGCCCATCCCATAAAAGTGTCCATTTTCAACCCAAATACAACTGTTTTCCTCTATAGATATTCCTTTATCTATAATGGCAAAACTAGCTCTGTTCTCTATCAAAAAGGTAATGGCGTTTTCAATTTTCTCGTTGTGAAGTGCAGCATCGGGTAAATTTGTCAAATCCTTTTTTTGAAAAAATTCTCCAGTTGCCGTATTGCCGTATTCACAGAATCGATGATCAATTTTAAACTGCTGAACAAGATTCTGCAGTACATTTATTCCGTCATATAAGCTATTGAACTCCTGAATACACGCCTGAAACTTGGTTCGTTTTCCAATTGCCAAATACTTGTACCCATTTCTGGCTTCATATTCATATAATCCGTATTTGGATTCAAAGCGTTTTAATGCCCTGTTATAAGCAGGCCACAACTTTTTAATCTCATCACATTCCAACAAAAGTGCCATAAGTTCGGTGGCACATACTTCATATGAAATTCCGTAGATATCTTTCAAGAAATTCTGCCTTTGTGCATTTACATTATGACCACTAAAATGAGAAGCCACACGCTTTTTTAAATTAACCGCTTTCCCAACATACACAACCTTTCTTAACTGATTATAAAAATAATACACTCCAATTTTTTCTGGCAATTGCTCAAAGTCCTGAGGAGGCAAATTAGGAGGCAAGCGCTGATCCTGTGCCGTTTTCTTAATCATTTTATCCATTTCTCCTTCGTTGTCCCATTCCAACAATTTGGAAAATAATATGGCTGTCGCATCTGCATCTCCACCAGCTCGATGCCTATTTTCTATACATATATCCAACGAATTGCAAAGCTTCCCTAAACTATAGGAGCCTAAGCCAGGTTTAATTTTTCTGACTGCACGAACAGTACATAATTTTCTGGCTGTCCATTTAAAACCAGATTTTTCCAATTGATGGCGAACAAAAGAATAATCGAAATTGACGTTATGAGCCACAAAAATACGGTCGGTTAGCATCTCCAAAACTTTTTCGGCAACCTCATCAAAAATAGGAGCATTACTCACCATACTATTATCGATACCAGTAAGTGCAAAAATTGCAAGTGGTATTTCCTGTTGCGGATTCACAAGTGTTTCCCAACGGTCAATAACTTTAGTTCCATCGTGAATAACAATGGCTATTTCCGTGATGCGACTGCCTCTTGCATTGCCTCCGGTAGTTTCTATATCTACTATGGCGTATTCCTGCTTTTTCATATAATATCTAACGTAAATATTATTCTTGTTCTTGTAACTGTCTGTCTTAGTTTTGATCTAA
Organism: Flavobacterium sp. P1_E4; assembly: GCF_056405915.1. Classification (NCBI taxonomy): domain Bacteria; kingdom Pseudomonadati; phylum Bacteroidota; class Flavobacteriia; order Flavobacteriales; family Flavobacteriaceae; genus Flavobacterium; species Flavobacterium sp. P1_E4. The sequence goes on along the minus strand of NZ_JBFUBE010000010.1, from coordinate 82,685 downwards.
AAACATTTCACAAAATTAGGACGATAAATCACTATAATGATTATATTTGTAGTGACTTAAAATCCCTTTAACGTATGTTGTATATTTCTGACAATCTTAAATGGCTGAGAAACAAACGAAATTTGTCTCAACAAGAAGTGGCGGACGGAATGGCTCTGCCCCTTGACCGCTACAAGAAATATGAATACGGAAAAAACACGCCACCCGCAGAAACGTTAGTGATTATTTCCCGGTATTATCATATCAGTATTGATTTGCTTTTAACGGTTGATTTACGTAAAATTTCGATTGATAATTTAATGCAATTGGATGACAACCGAATCGTTTTGCCCATAGCTGTCGACCAAGACGGTAACAATCTCATCGAAATCATTCCACACAAAGCACAAGCTGGATATCTTAGCGGTTATGCAGATTCTGAATACATAGAAAACCTACAGCAAATAGCACTGCCTTTTTTAGGTCCGGGCAAAATGAGAGCATTTCCCATCAATGGCGATTCTATGCCACCACACACAAATCAGTCCATTGTGGTCGGGAAATATGTGGATAATCTGGGGGAAATTAAAAAAAATAAAACCTACATCTTAATCACTTCCAGCGAAGGTATTACCTATAAACGGCTTGGTGATAAAAAAGACGATTCATTAATGGTAATTTCAGATAATATTATTTACAATCCATATGAAATCAAACTTTCTGACATTTTAGAGATTTGGGAATATGTATGTCATATTGGAAGAGATGATGCTAAACTCTTGACCTCGGAATCCGATACAGTAAAAGAGATGTTTCTCGAACTGAAAAGAGATATCAATGAAATAAAACAGAAAAAATAATCCTTTCCCTCAATGTTTTATTAACTAAAAACTGCCAAAACTTTACATAAAAAACCACTCATAAAAATGAGTGGTTTACATTTATAATCGAATGTTGAAATACTATAATACGGATAACAAAACCTTCAGTACATCGTCGAAAACCTGTTTTGGAGTTCCAGTTGATCGAGCCAAAACTCTTATCCCCGAATAGTTATTGAATATAAAACGGGCTAATAATCTTGGATCTGTTGCCGATGAAATTTGATTTAATTCCTGTCCTCTTTTGACAGCCAGAAAGAAAACTTCTTCCATCTTTTGCCTATTATCATTGACTACTTTTTCAATCTCAGCATCATGAATCGCTAACTCAACGGTGCTGTTGACCATAAAACATCCTTTTGTAATTTTATCTTCAAAACTTTCGAGGATTGCCTGCACAAACATTTCTTTAATCGTTTCTTTGATATTTGTTGAATTTTTCAAAAGACTAGTTACTGCGTCATATGATTGCTTTTGATAACGTTGCAATGCCTTTATAAATAAGGAATGCTTGTCGCCAAAAGTGTCGTAAAGACTGGATCTGCTCAGCCCTAAATGTGTTACTAAATCTTGTGCGGATGTTCCGTTGTAGCCTTTACTCCAAAAAATTTCTATTGCTTTATCCAAAGCATCTTCTTCGTTGAATTCTTTTAATCTTGCCATAAACGTAATAATTAAAGATTTACAAAGATACCAAATAGGAACGTTCATTCCTAAATTAGAGCAAAAAATTATACTACTGCGTTTACAGTAAGTCCACCGTCAACCACAATTTCGGTTCCTGTTATGAATGAAGAATCATCTGAAGCTAAAAATCCAACTGTTTTGGCAATTTCAGAAGCTTTTCCAAAACGTTTCAAAAGAATTTTATCTCCTAAAACAGACCCGAATCCTTCAACTTCTTCTTTACTCAATCCTAATTTTCCATAAATAGGTGTTTCAACCGGGCCAGGAGAAATAGCATTTACTCTAATGTTTCTTGGTGCAAGTTCGGTAGCTAATACTCTGTTGAAAGACAAAACGGCACCTTTACTTGCTGCATACACACTTGAATTTGGCATACCAATATTCGCGTTAATCGAAGTATTAAAAATTATAGAACCACCATCATTCAAAATTGGAAGTAATTTTTGAACTGTAAAATAAACTCCTTTTACGTTTACATTCATAATGCTGTCGTAATGTTCCTCTGAGGCAGAATCTACTGGAGCGAATGAAGCTGTTCCTGCGTTTAGAAAAATAATATCTATTTTCCCAAATTTAGATTTTACTTCACTAACCAAATTATCAATTGATTTTAAATCGGCTTGATCTGCTACAATTCCCGTAACATTCAATTCAGATTCAGCTTTTATTAGAGCTTCTTTGTTTCTTCCGGTGACAATTACTTTGGCACCTTGTGCAGCTAATTCTTTGGCAGCTGCATAACCAATTCCACTGTTTCCTCCCGTAACTAGGGCTACTTTGTTTTCTAAATTTTTCATGATTGTGTTTTTAAATATTTATAGACCAAAGATACAATAACGGAACAAACGTTCCGTTATTTATTTCGTTAAAAATTTGTTAATTGTATCTCGCTTAAAATCAAGTAGTTTAAAACAAACAAACCACCCCTTATAAATGCTTGAAAAACAAAAAAAACACTCCTTTTACAGAGTGGTTTTAGTTAGTTGATTTAGTTATAGTGACAGGTTATAAATCGGGCTTTACTTTACATGTTTTACTTCAAACATTAATCCTTTTGATTCGGTTCTAAATCCAATAATTTAATTCCCAATTCATTTTGCAGAAAAAATAAGGTTTCAACAGTAAAATTATGTGTACCGCTCAGCCATTTGTCAATCACTGAATTGTTTTTATTGATTTTTTTGGCAAACTCATATTTTTTAAGACCTGAGGCTTCAATTGCATCGGCAATTTTAATCGCCAATTGCAGTTTGTTTTCCTTTTTTTCCAATTCTTCTTTAGAAATAGTTTCAATTAGAGATTCTAATATTAAACTGTTATAAGTTTTAGGTATGCTGTTCGTTTTTTTTCTATTCATAATCATCAAAATAAAAAGGGTTAATCTCCTTGAAAATCCAATAAGAAAGGGGTAACATTACTTCAAAAACAAGACAAAATATAAAAGCTGTTCCTAATAAAAGAACAGCTTTTACTAACTAACCAAAATTAATTTTATTCACAATTACCAAAATGAGCTCAATCACTAATTTATTGTGCCTTACATTAACTTTTGCCAATACCAAAACTTACTTTACCTGAATAGTAACCTCAGTTGACTTTAACCAAGTACTAGTAAACTTCAGTTTTATAGGCTCATTACCTCCTGTTGCCTGAACGTAAGCTACAAGATGACCGTGAAATGCTCTTTGAACATTATCCGTATAGTCGCCCATATCGGTATTATTTCCAGCCTCCAATCCCAATAAAGTACCAGAACCGCTTAATGCACAAGTTATTTCGTTATCAGAAAGTATTACTGGCAATCCTTTTTCATCCAATACCTGCACTATCACTTTTACTACGCCATTATCTTTATTGATAGTGATGTTTTTTTCATTAATCACCAAAGCATAAGGCTGTTGTGAAGAAACTATCGAATAACTGCTAACTATTTTGTTATCATTGCTAAGTCCAATCGCTTCTAATTTTCCTGAAGCAAAAGGAATATCCCAATAAATTACGCCTGTTTTTTCATCATATTTCTTTTCTTCTCCAACAACTTTTCCGTTTAATTCCAAGCGGGCTTTGGCAGCGTTAGTATAGCAAACCACTCTAACCAATTGTCCGTCGTTGTAATTATTCCAGATAGGCCAAGCATCTTTAGAAAGTTCTTTTTCGTTATTGCTTATGTAAGTTCCTGCATAGATCATTGGCTTTTCAGACCATAACGACTGACGGAAATAACCTCTTGGCTTAATAATCCCTGCAAGATCTACTAATCCAGAGTAAAATCCTCTTGACGGCCAAGCATTAGATTCACCCAAATAATCAATACCTGTCCATAAAAACTGTCCAAATATGTGTTCATTATTTTTTACAGCAAGCCAAGGCTCCATATCATGTACATTCTCACTTCCAAAAATCACTCTGTTTGGGTATTTTTTGTGATCTGAAGCATATTTGCTTTCAGTATAATTGTATCCTGTAATGTCTAAAGCTCCTGGATATTCTGTTTCGTTAGACATAGCAACTCCAGCCAATCCAGCCGTTGTTGGACGAGATTTATCATATTTTTTTACCGCTGCTACAAGACGTTTGGCTATTGCCCCGAGACGCATAGCATCTGGTGCATCTTTTTTGTAACCGCCATAAGCCGCTTGTCCGAAACCTTCTTTTCCTTTATCCAATACAGGGTGAGAATAGGGATCATTTGGATAATCTACTTCATTACCAATACTCCATCCAAATACAGAAAGGTGATTACGGTCACGGCGTACCATGTCTTCCAAATCTTTTTCGCCCCAAGTAAGGAAAATATCATTAGAACCTTCAAAACCAGGAACACCTACGTTCCATCCCACTAACCATTTGCGTTTAGGAAATTCCCATTCGTCATAAGCTTCATTAAGAACTAAGATTCCTAATTCATCACACAAAGCATAAAAATAAGGAGCCTGCGGATTGTGGCTTGTACGAATAGCATTTACGCCAATTTCTTTTAAAGTTTCCAATCTTGATTTCAAAACCTCTTTAGGCACTGCCGATCCTAAAACTCCTGCATCATGGTGTAAACAAACTCCTTTCATTTTCATCCATTTCCCATTAAGGGCAAAACCTTTATTTGCATCGAAAGTAAAAGTTCTAAAACCTGTTGATGTAACCGTTTTGTCGATTTGTTTTCCATCCTTTAAAACAGTTGTTTTCAACTGATACAGATTAGGATTCTGTAAATCCCACAATTGAGGATTTTTTACGTTGATCTTAGTTGTAATTTTATTTTCTTTGTTTGCTTCTACCAGAACTTTTTGAGAATTTTTAGCAACTACTTTTCCGTTATTATCTAAAAGTTCATTGATGACAGTAAGATTTGTTTTGGCTGCCAAACCGTTTTCTAATGCTACTTCTACATTCAGAGTTCCTGTTCCATTAGTAACTTCTGGATAGGTATAAACGCCCCATTGCGCAATATGCACTGGATTTGAATAAACCAACCATACGTCACGATAAATACCAGAACCTGTGTACCAGCGGGAATCAGCACTTTTGCTGTGATCAACACGTACAGCGATGATATTATCTTCTCCATATTTTACAAAAGGAGTTGCATCATAAGCAAAAGAAATATACCCGTTAGGGCGTTTTCCTAAAGAATGACCGTTGATAAAAACTTCACTACGGTTGTAAACCCCTTCAAAATATAAATAGACTTTTTCGCCTTTTTTATTTTGAGGAATATTCAATGATTTTCTGTACCATCCAATTCCTCCGGGAAGATACCCTTGACAACTCGCCAAATTTGGGCTCAATCTCCCTTCAACACTCCAGTCATGAGGAACGTTTACTGATTGCCATTTAGCATCATCGTAAGTAGTATTTTCCGCATTTGAAGCATCTTCAAGAGTAAATTTCCAGCTGTCATTAATTTTTTTAGAATCCCCAAACGATATCTGGCTAAAAGCCGATAAGCAGGAAAAAATAAGAATTGGCAATGCGAGTTTTTTAATAGTCATCATGTATTTATTTTAATTAGTCATTCATGTTTTTAATAGCATGCTTTTTTTAAAAAAAGCTACTTTTTTATAGGTTTAATTCCTTCGTGAGTGGGAGTTGTAGGAAGTATAGCTCCATCCTTATCAAACTCCATTTTATCGATACAAACTTCTCTATTAAATCCCGCTGCATCTCCCATCGTAATTCCTTTTGGATAATTAAAACGGTGATAGACTATATACCATTCGTCTTTACCTGGAATCTGAAGGATTGAATTATGGCCAGTTGCATAGATGCCAGCTTCTTTGTTTTTGGCTAAGATTAAGTTGTTTTTCGGGATGGTGATTTTACCCGTTGGAGAATCGGAAATTCCATAACGTACACGATAATTTTCACTTCGGGTATCTTCTTCAGACCATAAAAAATAATATTTTCCTTTTCTAAAAAAGACAGTAGTGCCTTCGCGGAAAGTATTATCTGGAGTCATAACTTTGATAGATTCCTGTTTGATAGAAATCATATCGTCGTTAAGTTCGGCGCAAGCCATATAACCATTTCCCCAATATAAATAGCTTTTTCCTGATTGAGGATCAGTAAACACATCAGGATCTATTTGCTGTCCTCCTGAAACTCCTGCTGGTAATTTGTCTACCAATGGTTTTCCTGAATCAACAAAAGGACCTTCTGGCTTATCAGCAACAGCTACTCCGATTTTTTGAGCTGCAGTAAAATAGAAATAATATTTATAAATGTTTCCAACTTTCTTCTCAGTAATACAAGGCGCCCAAGCGTTTCTATTTCCCCATGCAACGTCTTTTTCGAGATCCAGAATAATTCCTTCATCAGTCCAATTCACTAAATCCGGTGAAGAAAATGTTTTGAAATAAGTTCCTGACCAACCATCAAAACCATCACTCGTTGGGTAGATATAGTATTTGGAAGTTTTTTCAGAATACATAACATCCGGGTCAGCATAAAAACCATTCAAAGCAGGATTATTTGCAATTGAAGCTGTAACCGACCAAGTTTCTTTTGGCTGTCCTTCTATTGTAACCGTATATTTCACAGCACCTTTTGTAAAATCCTGAGCTGTTTTTGGCTCAACAGTTACTCCTGAAAATTTTGTAAAATCAGGTTTGAATGATGCTAGATTTGTTCCCCATTTCACAAGCAGATGAACTTGCTTTGCAGCATCATCAGCTTTGATATTTGTTTTCTTAACTTCTTTGGAATCAGAAGAACTCATAATATCCTTTGCACTTCCCCATCTGCTCTCCAATCGAGCTAATTCATTTGCAGTTATTGGCATAACTGTTCCATGACGCGGGTGAAAATTCATTGAAATTGCATTATCAACAACTGAGAAATTTTCTAAATCATTTGTTTTTGTAAACTGATATTTTCCTTTCGTATAAAGATCATACATCAAGATATAATCTTTGGAATTGTTCAGTTTGAAAACTCCAGCACCTTCTACAGGATATTTCGTCTGCTGCACATATTTGTCTTTCAACACATATCCTTCGGTAAGTTTATCAGAAACGGCAACTTTTATGCCTGCTCCTGATCCTTCGGTTTTGAAAAATAAATTATATTTATTGTCTTTGAAAATAATTTCTCCGTCAATGCAGGCTCCATTTGTTGGACTGAAAAATAATTGTTTAGGCTCTGTTTCTAAATCGGTAAAATCAGCATTGGCGTAAGCGTAATAAATTTTATCAATATCATTTCCATGCTGCATTGACCAATAAATCATGTACTTCCCTTTTTTAGCATCGTATATGGTTTGTGGCGCCCAAACTCTTTTTAAATTTTCTTGGTTTGGATATTTTTTCTGAATATTAATTACTGTTGAAGTCCAATTTACTAAATCGGTAGATTTCAACAAAACCATGGCTCTATTAGAATCCCAGCCTTTGTCCGAAACCATATCGGTAGCTACCATGTAGAATGTTTTCCCATCTGCTCCACGTAAAATATGAGGGTCGCGTATTCCTCCAGTGGAACTGATTTTCTTAGAATCGATTACCGGCTGATTGTTGTTTAATGCTCTAAAATTGTAGCCGTCATTGCTTACCGCAAAACGGATTGCTTCTTCATTACCAGAATTTCCAGTAAAATAGGCAAATAAATAGGCCGTAGTTTTTATTTTGGAAGCCTGTTGTGCATTAGCAGTTCCTAAAGAAACCAGTGCCAATAATAAAACAATGCATTGGCTCGCATTTCTTTTTTTAGGAGCTGTTTTCGAATTATAGTTCATACTTTTTAAAATAAGATTAGCTATTTAGATACTTTGACGATTTTGTACAAACCAGCTCCGTGATTATTAATTTCTGGGGCAAACTCTCCCGAAAATTTCCCAATTACTTTTCCTGACCATAAATCAGTAATCGTATATTCATCAAGAAGTCCAATGTTTTTCAGGTTTACTGAAATTTTCGCGCTAGGCGGTGGTGCTGCTCCCGAAGGGTTTTCTGTGAATACAAAAAACTTCACGGTTGCCCCAGTATTTTGGGCAACACAAGCCTCATCCAATCCCACAAGTGCCTTAAAATGAGTATAACCTTCCGGTATGTCAAATTCTATAATTGAATTGGAATGTGTACCGATTCCGTCGTCATATTTAACTTTGTTTACAATGAGAGCATTGCCGGAAACACTCTTGTTAACCTTTACTTTTTCCCAACCCGATGTTGCTTTTATCCATTTTAAACTAGTAAGCTTAAGAGCGCCTTTTTCGTTATAAAGAGTTGGTTCTATCCAGTTGGCGTGATCCCAATCGGTTTTGTCTCCTCCATCATTTACTACCAAATACAGTTTTTTAGCTCCCGAAATATCAATGTCTACGGCAGCACTTTGACTCGGAGTCGTTTTATTTATTAATCCGCTGCTCCAAATTGCTTTTTCCTCTGTTACCAAATGTTGATCGGCTGTATTGAATACGGCTAAATATTTGGCTCCAGTACCTGGTTCGTCAGCGATCCAAGCCGCTTTGTCTTTATCTGTAAAAAGAGGTTTATTGTTGGTGCTTTCGTTAAGAACCTTTAGAACATTTTTATTCGTTAACAAAGAAAGTGTGAAAGGATCATTATCGGGGAGATTACCTCCAAACATTAACGGTGACTTAAAAATTGTCCATAAGGTCATTAAAGTATATTGTTCATCCTTGGAAAAAGCAGTCATACGAGGATCACCTCTTTCTGCCCTGATTCCAATGCGGCCAATCGGCAACATATCACCATCAGGATAGGCTCCATAGGTACGCCATTGGTTCCAACGATTAAATACCTCGAAATGGTCTTTTAATTGTTCCCAACTGTCCCAAAAATCTCCAACAGTACGCCACATATTCGCATTCTTTTGAACGTGATCAGCATGTCCAACAGGAGTTTCACCAGGAGAAGTACTCAAAACAATTTTACGTCCTGTACGATCGATGGCCTTGCGAATCATATCGATTTCTCCTTCAAAATAAATAGGCGAAGAAAGATCATCTATCTTAACAAAATCAAGTCCCCAGGAAGCATACAATTCAAAAAGCGAGTTGTAATATTCCTGAGCACCCGGCTTGCCAGGAACTATTGTGTACATATCGTGCAACCAGCTGCATTGGTCTTTATCTGAATAAATATCTTTGGCAGTCAGCTTTGTTCCTTTGATAGGAATGTTTTGTTTTACGGCAATAACCGGAATACCTCTCATGATATGGATTCCAAATTTCAATCCTTTTTTATGAAGATAATCTGCCAGTGGCTTAAAGCCTTTTCCTCCTGCAGCAGAAGGAAAACGATTTACGGCTGGCATAAATCTCCCAAACTCATCAATCACATAATCAGGGTCTTTTTCATTGTATCCGTGTGCTTTGTCATTACCAACATACCAGCGTATATCTACTATGATATAATCCCAGCCATACGGTTTCAAATGTTTAGCCATATAATCGGCATTAGATTTTACCTCTGCTTCTGTAACTGTCGGACCAAAACAGTCCCAGCTGTTCCATCCCATTGGCGGAGTTGATGCCCAGCTGTGAAAGTCTTTTTTTGTTTGCGAATGAATGCTATTCGTCAGCAAAGAAAAAAACAAAACAGATACTATCGTTTTATGAAATTTATATCGCATCATAAGTGTATTTTAAATTCTAATTGTTTGAAAATTCAAACAGCATTATTATTGCAGCTCGCCAACAAAAGTGACAACTGATTTTGCTGGAATTAATACCGCATCATTTTTTTGAATGTCAGCTCTTTTTAAATTTGAATTTTCTGAGGTAACATACGGAGTCAATTCATTATTTTTCAGACTGCCTTTTGTCAAATTAAATTTGTATTTCTGATCTGATTTTCCACAGTTTACAGCAACAATAACCAGTTTTTTATTTGCAGTATCTTTATAAGCTGTCAGCATCACATCATTTGCTGCTCCTAATTCATCTTGATTAGGAACATCGATTCTTTGCATCCCTGGACGTACGAACAATGAATAATTTCCAAAAGCCCAAAGCAATTTTGAATCGTGAAATTCTCCATCATTTTTAACATAATCAGGTGCTGTTCCTCCTTTACTTTTTCCGTCATCAAGATAAATCAAACCGTCTTTATAATCCACTCGGGTAAGCGATGTCCACCATTGCCATGAAGCCGCATTCGCAAGTGCAATATCATTGTGTATCAAACGAGCCACGAACAAAGCAGTCTGCATACCCAAATCTCTTCCTCCACCACCTCCGCCAGGGATTTCAGCTTCTCCCGGATTTTCAAGAATACAATATTCCGACTGCCAGTATTTCAATCCTGGTTTTTGTTTTACATTGGCGTCAATCAATTTTCGACTTAAAACCTGTCTGTCAACTGGCCAAGTTGTAAAATAGCTGTGTCCCAAAATGACATTCTTTACATTTGGTAATTTTGAAATATTTGTTTTTGAATCACCAAAAAAGTAATCGATCTGATTATCGCGGTTTTCACCATTTACATTTTCATACAAATAATTGATTTGTCCTGCTTCGGCAATAACAATTTCGGTTTTCATTTTTTGAGCTTTCAGCTTTTCAGAAAGTGATTTTGTCAAATCGTAAATTTCCTGATTGGTCGCCGGCGTGCCTTCTTGGCTATTTTTGTCGCCATGATTAGGCATCCACTCCCATTGGGGCTCATTTATCGGGCTCACATAATCAAACTTGATGCCTTCATTTTTCTCAAGTCCCTGAATACTTTTAATAAAGAAATCTGCAAATTTTGGAATTGCTCCTTCTTTCAAATTCAGTCTGTTTTTTTGCGATGCAAAAGACAATCCATTGTTCGTCATGTGAACCGGCGGACTGTTAGTAAAAATCAAGTATTTTTCGACTCCGCGTTTTTTGGCTGCCTGCAAAAACCATCTTTGCCCTTCCTGTTTTGAGAAATCATAAGTTCCATCGGCGTTAAGGAAACATTCGCTTCGTCTCCATTCGTCAGAAACCTTACTGTTTTCTCCTTGCTCTGTACTTCCTGCTCCAAGATTAAATCTCCAGATAGAAAGTCCAATTCCTTTTGGGTTTCCTTGCGCATCAATCTCTTTGCTAAACAATAAATCAGCAATGGCATTCTTTTTTTGGTCAGGCCAATTTTTTCCAACAAATTGGCATCTCCAAGCATCTGAACCTCCAAAGCCATCCATTGTCTGCACCACATTATCTGTGCTGATTGTAGCGGTTCGCTGTCCAAAAGAAAGCAAGCTCATTAGCAATAAAAGGGGGATGTATACTTTTTTCATATTATTAGATTCTTTCAATTTATAACAACAATCTTGTCATTCCGACGAAGAAATTATTTCCTCACTCACATCACGAAAGTTTCTTCATCTTCATGACATAAATTGCAATTCCTTTTCCTTAAACTTTTATTTATAAGTACCTACAAAAGTTACAACTGACCTTGCTCCTATCTCAAAATTTGTCGCATCAACATCAATTCCTTTTTTCAAACTTTTAGTCTCTGAAGTCGTATAAGGCGTCAATTTATTGTTAGTCAAAGTTCCTCCCGAAAGATTCAATTTGTAGGTTCTTGCTGTTTTACTGAAATTAACTGCAACAACCACCATTTTTTTATTAACCTCATCTTTATAAGCAGTCAGCATTATATCGGTTGTAGCTGCAGAATTGTCTAAACCTGGTATTTGAACCCTTACCATTCCTGGTTTTACAAAGAATGAGAAGTTCCCTAAAGCCCAAAGTGTTTTAGAATCCCTAACGTAGCCATCATTTTTGCAATAATCAGCATTTCCTGCTCCGTTACTTGACCCATTATCTACATGAATCAAACCGTCTTTATAGTCGCCACGGCTAATTGCTGTCCACCATTGCCATGAAGTAACACCTCCAATAGCAATATCTGTACTAATAATACGTGCTGTCCAAAGAGCTAACTGCATGCCTAAGTCTCTTCCTGAACCTCCTCCTCCTGATAATTCAGAAGTTCCAGGGCTTTCAAGCACACAATATTCTGAAGACCAAAGACTAAGTCCTGGAGCTGTTAGTACTTTTGAAGCTGCTGCTTGTCTTGAAGAAATAAGAGTACTCAATGGCCAAGCTTGCCAATAGCTGTGACCAGATATTGTTTTTTTTACGTTGCTCAATCCACCAATATTTTTGGTTGAATTTGGTCCAAAGAAATAATCAATCTGATTGGATCTACTTGCTGTGCTACTCACTGTTTTATACAACGGTTCGTAAGCTCCTGCTTCACCAACCACAATTTGGGAACTAAGTCCTTTTGATTGCAATTTTGGAGATAAAACAGATACAAAACTGTATATATTGGCATTCGTTGCCGGAGAACCTTCTTGACCTGTTCCGTCCCACTCGTATTGAGGTTCGTTGAAAGGACTGATGTAATCTATTGTCAGACCGTGTTCCGTTTTCAATTTATCTATTGAATTCACCCAAAAATCAGCTAGTTCAGGCATTTTACCGTCTTTCAGATTGTAAAATTCTTTAATGCTTGCGTGCGCTTTACCATTATTCGTTAAATAAACAGGTGCACTATTTGTGAAAGCCAATAATTTTTCAACTCCGCGTTCCTTTGCGGCTTTCATAAACCATACTTGTCCTGCTTGTTTACTCATATTATAAGTAACACCATCGGTAGTAAAACACTCTGTTCTTCTCCATTCATCACCTATATCACTTGCTTCTCCTTGTTCTGAACTTCCAGCACCAAGATTAAAACGCCATAATGACAAACCAATTCCTTTTGGATTTCCCTCTGCATCAACTTCTTTACTGAACAATAAATCAGCGATATGATTTCTTTTGTCAGAAGGCCAATTTTGACCAATAAAATTACATTGCCAAGCATCTGATGCACCAAAACTCTCCATAGTCTGAAGATTTGCATCAAGATTCACATTCAGATCTCTTGTTGTAGAAGAAACAGGCTGTGAACCATCCGTATTATCAGATGTGCTGCAACTAATTAATGATGAGTTAATTGAAAGCAAACCTGCAAATAGCAGGCTTGCTTTATAGTTCTTAATAAAATTCATATTAGTAACCAGGGTTTTGTGAAATTATACCACCGCTTAAATCTATTTCCAACTGAGGTATTGGCCACAATAAGTTTTTTGCAGCGCTAAAATTAATCCCTTTGTCTTGTGCTTCTTTCAAGTTGGTCGTTTCGAAAGGATCTGTAGAGCTCAAGTTGTATTTTACAAAACTTCCATTCGCTCCCATCAAAGATTCTATAACCGGTCTTCCAGTGCTTGGGTCTTTTTCACGACGAATATCAAACAAACGTAATCCTTCGAAAGCCAATTCTAAACGACGCTCTTTGTAGATTTGTCTCAATAGATTTGGACCAGCCATACCTACTTTAGGATCTAGTTGCACACGAGCTCTAATGATATTGATGTCTGCCAAAGCTCCTGATGCATCACCCAATTGATAACTTGCTTCAGATCTTGTCAAATACATTTCTGCTAAACGAATCAAAGGAATATTTAATGGTAAGTGTCCGTCTTTTTTATCCAATGAACGACGAGTTTCTATAGGAATATAGTATTTACGACAGATACGCCCTGATTTATTATCGTTCAAGCTAAACTTGTGAGTTGGATTAAGAACCTCATCACCATAAGCTGCTTCACCCCATTTAGTGATTGTGCTTCTGCGACGAACCACATCATTTTCAGAAAGGTATGCATTCTCCAAATCGCTGGTTGGCATACACCATCCCCAACCGTCAATTACATCTCCAGCATCATTGCTTGGAAAATATTTTTTGTCCTCACCTCTGGCACCAGAGAAAGTAGGCAAAGCAGATCCTAAATTTTTATCCTGTACGCTTGAAGATTGTGCTTCAAGAATAGATTCAACTCCATTATGGTTATTAACGTCCCATATGTTTAAGAAATTTGTCTCTAACATATAAGGACCCTCACTAATAACTTTGTCAGAATATTGTTTTGCTTCAGCCCATTTTTCTTGGAACAAAAACACACGAGCCAATAAAGCATAAGCGGCCCATTTATTTATTCTTCCACTTCTGTTTACTGCAACAGTTTCTAATCTTGCAGCAGATTCTTTAAGATCAGCCTCTATTTGGGCATAAACTGTAGCAACTGGGCTGCGTTCCAATTTCAAATCACTCGTTCCTAATGATGTTGTGTACAATGGAACTGCTCCATAGTTATTTACCAACTCATAATAACAATACGCACGAACGAATAAAGATTCTCCAACGTACTGGTTTTTCTGAGACTCACTAATAGGTGATAATGCCATTTTTTCCAAACCAATATTAGCAGATTGGATAGTGTAATAATGAGCCGTATAAATACTGTTTATATTTCCCATATTTTCAGGGGTAATGATGTATTGCGCGCAAGGTCTGTGAGAAGAGTTATCTTGTCCTGTATTACCCATCCAAGCATCATCAGTTGCCATTTCATTTGTAGCTCTAGGAGCAATCAATGCCCACCACACATCTGGCAGCAACAATCTGTGTGTTAACTCATTTACATAGTTTTCACACTCTTGTCCTGTTTGAAAGTAGTTTTCTAAAGTTTGAGTTCCTCTTTGTTCTTTTTCGATAAAATCATCGCAAGAAACTGCAAATGCTGCAAAAGCGATTATCGATACTATTATTTTTTTCATATTCGTTTATTATTAAAATGCAACATTAAGACCGATCAAAATTGTTGGCAAAACTGGATAATTCCACCCTCCGAATCCAGAGCCTTTAACTCCATCTCCTTTATCAGGATCTCCTCCACCTACTTCAGGATCAACACCTGTATAGTTGGTTACAGTCCATAAATTTTGACCTGATAATGACAATCTTAGTTTATCCAATCCAAATTGATTAAGTAATGTATACCCTAATTGGATATTTTTCATACGCATGTATGATCCATCTTCAACATAAAAAGAAGAGAATTTGGTAAAGTTTTCGTTATTGTCATTTTTAGACAAACGAGGAACATAATTAGAAGTTCCTTCACCGTGCCAAGCCATTTCATCAAGTCCTGCAACTTTATTAGTTAAACTTGCTCCATTATACAAATCAGAAATGTTTTGGTTTACTGATTCATTTCCAATACTTGCGTAGAAATTAGCAATCAAATCAAAATTCTTGTAAGCAAAATTCAAATTCAATCCCATAGTGTAATCCGCCCAAGGAGATCCCAATTTTGTTCTGTCTTTATCGTCCAATTTTCCATCTCCATTGACATCTTTGAAACGAATATCACCCACTTGTGCATATGGCTGTAATTTGTTTCCGTGTTCGTCCGTATGAGAATTCAATTGCGTTTGATTTTGGAACAAACCATCAGCTACATATCCGTAAAAATATCCTGGCTCGTCTCCTTCAACAGTTAAGGTCCTACTATTTGATCCGTAAAGTTTTTCACCATCGGCAGATAAAGAAATCATATCTACATTAACAGTTGTAAAAGTTACATCTGCACCATATGAAAAATCACCTTTCTTGTCTTTGTATGACAAAAGCAAATCAATACCATTCGATCTCATGGAACCTACGTTTGTCCAAATTGTTGCATTTGAAGGAAAACCACTATAGGTTGGAAATTGTTTCAAGAACAACATATCTTTTGTTGTTTTTTGATAGTATTCCAATGATCCTGAAATTTTGTTTTTCAACAATCCGAAATCAAGACCAAAGTTAACATCTTCAACAGTTTCCCATTTGATGTCTTTGTTTGCCATAGATGATGGAAAAGAAGTATCAGCAATATCATTCCCAATAGGATAATAACCTTGACCAATGTTTGATTGATAAACTGCTTCCGGCAAATTTTGATTACCAACTCTACCCCAACCAGCTCTTAAACTAAGATTATTGACAACTGATTTTGTATCTTCCATAAAGCTTTCGTTCGATATTCTCCAAGAGCCTGATACAGAAGGAAAATTAGCCCATTTGTTATTGGCCATAAATTTTGAAGAACCATCACGTCTAAATGTACCTGTCAAATAGTATTTGCTGTCATAGTTATAAGAAAGACGTGAAATAAAGGACTGTAATGAATTTGACCAGCTGTTACCGTCACTATCAGGATTTTTAGTTGCTGCTTTTAACTCTCTCATAGCATCAGAGTTGTTAGGTACTCCTTCTCCATAACCCCATACATCGGTTCCATTATATTCCTCCATTGTAGCACCAACCATTAAAGAGGTATTGTGTTTTTCGGCAAATGTTTTTGAATAGGTAGCCGTTGTTTGCCATGTCCAATCAACATTTGTGGTGGCTTTTCTTTCAACCTTGTTAATTTCCTCTTTTTCATGAGCCGCATCAATTATAAAATCCGGTCTGAATCTACTCCATACTTTATCTCCCACCTCAATAGATCCTTGTGTACGGAAAACCAAACCTTTGATTGGCTCATATTGCAAATAAGCATTGGTATTCAAATTAAACAAATCTGTATAATCATCATATCTGGCTACAGCTGCAACAGGATTCCATACATAAGATGGAGAACGTGCATAGATGCTGTACTCATTTTCTGTTCCGTTCAATTGGTCTGCGGGTTTATAGATTGGTGTAATTGGATCAATTTTATCAAAATCAGCCCAGTTATTTGGTGAACCCCAAGTTTCATAACGTGGATTCAAAGTAATCCCCATAGAGACTTTATCAGAAAATTTTAAATCATTAGTGATTCTTGCAGTAATTCTTTCCCATCCACCTACACCATAAAATGAGTCCGTTTTGTAATAGTTTAAACTAGCAGCATAAGTGTTTTTTTCTGAACCTCCAGTAACTCCAATAGAAGCGCTCGACACAAGAGAAGCTTCATTAATGCCTGCTCCCCACCAGTCGGTAGTTTTACCTCTGTATTGTTCTGCATTTGGTAAATACTCAGGATACCCAGAATTGGTATTCGCTTTATTCATAATATTGGCATAACTTTCAGCATCAGCCATATGATATGGATTATTCATCATCTGAAAACCATTACTCAAATCAATATTGAATTTAGCTTTTCCTGCTTTACCTCTTTTGGTCGTAATAAGGATAACCCCATTTGAGGCACGTGAACCATAAATGGCACTCGCAGATGCATCTTTCAATACATCCATTGACTCAATTTCATTATTACTCAAGAAATTTATACTTGTCCCCATTGGAATACCATCCACCACGTAAAGAGGATCGGTACTAAGGTTTAATGTAGAAATTCCGCGAATAAGTACCCTTGGTTGCGCTCCTGGCCCTCCGGCACCGGTAACTTGAACCCCAGAAACTTTTCCTTGTAATGATTCGGTGGCGTTACCCACGGTCATTGTTTGAAGCTCTTTTCCTTTTACAGAAGCAATAGAAGAAGTTACATCTCTCTTTTTTACAGTTGCATAACCAACAACCACAACTTCATCCAAAGCTTGACCAGCTTGTTCCAACACCACATCCACTACAGTTCTATCACCAACTGTTATTGTTTTGGTTGTAAAACCAATAAAAGAAAATTGAAGTTCAGCATCTTTACTTGGAATTACGATAGAATATTTACCATCAAAATCAGTTGATGTTGTAGTTCCAGTTCCTTTCACAGCTATATTCGCTCCGGGAACCGGCATAGAGCCTTTGTCCTTAACAGTCCCTTTTACTGTTATCTGCGCAAATGTTGTAGCGCTGCACAACACGGCTATAAATAACCATATAAATCTATATTTCATATATGTAAATTTTAATTATTAGAGGTCATATATGGTATCGCTTTTTTATTTATCGGTATTTGCTTGCACAAATTTGTTTTAATTGGCGATTTCATATTAGATATTTTATTTATTAAATGTAATAACAAGGTTTAACAACCTATTTTTTGGTTATAAAGGCTCTTTCTAACTCAGTATCAAGAACTACTTTATATACACCCGGAGCTGCTGGATATTTAGCATTACCGTTTTCACCTGGTGACATAGTTGCAATACCATTTTTAATCAATCTCCAAGATGGACTCCACCATTGACCTGTGAAAGTTCCTTCCATAGTTCCTGTCAATGTATATTCTCCTACTAATTGATAAGGGTTGTCTGGATTATTAGCCAAATGCAAACCTGTTTGAACCCAAGCATTCCAAGTATCCCAGTTGGCATCTTTAATACCTCCACCGCATATACTCACAAAAGGTCTTCTTTGAGCTTCGTCATCATGCCATAATCCATTGGCAACATCTGCCCAGACTTTGCTTGATGGCGTATATTTTGTAACAGAATAAACCAATGTATTTGGATTTACTTTTATAATGTAATATCCTTTTGTTGGTAAAATAATTGGAGATGAAGTCACATCATCAGCCAAATTCCCTGAAGCAGTCAATCCAAAACAGTGTGGTGCAAAATCAGACTCTTGTCCTAAGAAATAAACTTCTTTATTATCTGTATCAGCATAATATTTGAATTCGAAATCTTGTCCGTTTTTATCATGGAAATACATTGGTACCCCAACAGCATCTGTTGTAAGATTGGTACCTTTTGGTTGATCACAAAGATAAATTGCAGGATATTCATTAGTTGCCACTACATTGATATTTACAGCACCCGTGTTTGGTATGGCAAATTTATCTTTTGCAGTAATTGTCAATACATAATTTGCGGCAGTTACCGGCAATGTATATGTTTTGTTGAAAGTATAAGATTGAGGCGCATCTGTCAATTGAATTAAATCATTGATGTCAAGTGCAGCACATTGTACTTGAACAAAATCGATACCTGAATCATCATTAACAGTAAAATTAACTGCCATTTCGTTACTTGTTGACAACAAAATAACAGCACCTTCTTTTGGAGTAGCCATTGTTATAGCAGGAGCATCAAATTCTCCATCTAAACGCAAATTTATATCCTGGTCAATTTCATTACCTGAAACGTCAGTTACAATCAGCTTAATTTTGAAAGCCTCAGAAGTTCCCCTATCAGCTGGAATTTCGAAGGAATAGCTCAAATCATATGATGTGAGCAATGGGTCCGTTGCAAAAGTAATTACTTTATCCAACGACAATTCTGGTATTTGAATCCTAACATTCTTTAATCCTAAGTCATCTGCCAAAGTAGCTTTAATTTCAAATTTTCTATTTGGTGCTCCATAGATTTCTGTTGTGCCAACAGCAAGCGTTGGATCTTCCGAACTTGGAAAACCTGTTTCATTCTCTTGACATCCTGTAAAAAGGATAGCAAAAAAAGCAAGAAAAAATAAAAATTTAATTTTTTTCATCTCTTTAATTTTAGTGGTTATTTTTTTTTGGTTTTAAAATATTAATGTTTACTAAACTCAATATCTTCGATTAATTATAATTTTTTAAACATATCCAAGATGGCTAGTTTTTCTTGAATCACTATTTCTAACAATTGATTCATCGGTGGTCCTTCACTACTACTTCTAATAGCTGCACTTTTTTTAGGGGTTTTTATCATACGGTTTTTCATTAGGTTATTTATAGTTTCTATTTTGATTAATTATAAGTGTTGATTTTACATTTTTTTATTTAGTCAAAAAAAAATATTCGTCAGATCTGTTAAAAATTGATTTACTAACAGGATTAAACAAATAATATTTTTTCTGTACTTTATTTCTTGTCACTATATCGATTTCTAAAATTTAAAATAGACTTTTAAACATTTACTAAATCGATGCCTTTAAAATTGACAATAATATAATGTTACTATAACTATAAGTGCAAAGTAATAGCTAGTTAGAAGGTTTCATGAGGGGTAAATTGGAAAAAAAAGGAGGTCAAATTCGTAATCAAATAGTTTTTTATATAAAAAAATGAGAAATGTAAAAAAATAATGATTTATTTTTAGATGATACATAATTACTAATTTATTGAGTCAATAATCATTTACAACATAAGATTGAGTCAAAACAAGACACATTCAAATACTTTGAGTCTAAAATACAGGAGTAAACAAAGATTTAACCTGGAATCCGCTGTCGAATTCAGATGAAGTAAATTTCTAATACGGATTCTGGATTTAAAATACAGTTAAGAATATTCTCTCTCTTGATTTAAATATTATTTAATAACATTCAAATCATAGTTAAAAGAATTCTTATATTTTTTTATGTATTCTGAAGGAGTCATTCCAAACAACTTTACAAATTGTTGTCTAAAATATTTTGGATCTTCAAAGCCTACTTCAACACTTGCCTGAGCAATGTTCATGTTTTCAGTAAGCATCAACATAGCCGCTCTTCTTATACGTATGGAACGTATGAATGCATTTAGGGTTTGTCCTGAAATGATTTTAATTTTAGTATAAAGAGTTCTATGACTCATTCCCATCTCAGCAGCAAAATTCTTAATGGTAAAGTCACGCTTATGAATATTGGCTTCAATAATATCAATACATTTTTTTAAAATCTCTTGATATTCGGCAGGAACCTTCTGGGTATTTTCTTTAAGAGTGATACTATCCAAGAAGTATGTTCGTAAATTACTGCGGCTTTTTAATAGTGATTCAACACGAGCAACCAGTAAATCATCATCAAAGGGTTTAGTAATATAATCATCTGCTCCATCGCTTATTCCTTGAAGATGCGTTTCTGGATTTTTGGATGCCGTCAATAATACAACTGGAATATGAGACAGACTACTATTTTCTTTTATTTTTCGGCACAATTCAAGACCATCCATTACGTCCATGGCAATGTCACTAATTACCAAATCGGGCATGTGTTTTTTAGTCAGTTTTAAACCTTCTTCACCATTATCTGCACTATATATTATATGTGTTTCCGAAAAAAGTCTTATCAAATAATTCCTAATATCTGCATTGTCATCTATAATTAAAAGAGTACGCTTATTCGTGAGCATTACTTTATGCAATTCATTATCTAAAGCTCCAATCGCAGGAAGTTCAATAAGTTCTTCCGTATCATCTGCCATCAATTCTTCAACCAACGGACTCATTTTTGGAGCAACAGTACTAATTTGCAAATCTTCAAAATGATCTTGACCTTTTAAAAAAGTTAATTTAAATACACTTCCTTTTCCAATTTCACTATCACAACTTACAGTTCCTTTATGTTTCTCAACAAAATACTTAACGATAAAAAGCCCAATACCAAATCCAGTACTACCGCCAACAGGTGCTTTTGAATTTACTTGTTTAAATTTCTCAAAAATAGTAYCTAAATCATTTTTGGCAATTCCATCTCCACTATCTGTAATTTCTATAACAGCTTCTATTTCTGTTTCAGCCAATATAAGAGTAATTGCTCCGCCAATTGGAGTATACTTAAAGGCATTTGACATCAAATTGAACAAGGATATCTCAATTTTTTCGTAATCCCCTATTATTTCAATATTGTGCTCCGGTATTTGAAAAGTATAATCTATTTTTTTCTCTCTCGCCTGGTTTACAAAATACTGATAAACTTCATAACAAAGATTATTTACGTTTATGATAGACATTCTAAGTTCATCTCCATCATTTTCAGCCTTACGAAAAAGCAATAACTGATCCACTAAACTCAGAAGTCTTCTGGCATTTCTATGTGCAATTACTAAATCGCTTATGGAAGTACTATTCTCTACATTCCCTTTTTGGATCACTTTTTTTAATGGATTAATGATCAGAGACAGCGGAGTACGAAACTCATGGGAGATATAGGTGAACATTGATGATTGTTTCTCCGCAATTTCCTTTTCTTTAACTCTTTCTAATTCGGCAATTTTTACTTTATACTTTAATTTTTCTTTATTCTTATTATATTTGATATAACCATAAATGATGCCGGCACCTGCCAGTAAATAAAAGGTATAAGCCCACCAACTTCTATACCATGGAGGTGAAACTTTAACCGTAATAAGGCTTTCTTCTTTGTTCCAACCGCCTCTAAAGTTTGTTGTTTTAACTTTAAACACATATGTCCCTTCAGATAATTTTGCATAATTTGCTTTTCGGGATTGGCCTACATAATTCCATTGATCATCCCAGCCCTCTAAGTAATAGGCATAATTTATTTTATCTGCATTATTATAATTCAATGCGACAAATTCAATCGATAAGGTTGTTTGATCATAAGGCAAATCCACTTCTTTGATTCTGCCTGAATCCCAGTCCGATATTAGTTCGTTTTTACTTTCCTCGATAGGTTGGTTATTTACATAAAAATCGGTCAATAATAGACTATTCTTCTGATTGAATTCTTTTATATCTTCTGGAAAAAAAGAATTGAATCCATTAATTCCTCCAAAAAGAAATTCCCCTGTAGACAATTTTAAACCAGCATTAAAACTAAACTGATTGCTCTGCAACCCATCATTTACGGAAAAATTCCTGAATGTTTTTCTTTTTTTATCAAATCTACAGATTCCGTTGTAGGTGCTCATCCATAAATTTCCTCCTTTATCTTCTAACATCCTCAGAATCGTATTAGAAGGCAAACCATCATCTGTAGTTAATCTTTTAAACTTGTTTGTCTTCCTGTCGAACAATAACAATCCTCCTTCTTGAGTACCTAACCAAAGATTTTTATCTTTATCTTCATGAATACTTCTTATAGGATTACCAATTGCAATTTTCTTATGTTTTCCACTTCCTTTATCGATAGCAAATAACGAAGTATAATTACCTCCCCAAAGTTTCCCATCACTAGTCTCAATAAGACATTGTAAATTATCAATTGTTTTATCAAAGAGTACAAAACTATTTTTTGCTCGATCAAAAAAGTATAAAGAGCCCTCATTTGTGGCGCTTGCCCATACATTACCATTAGAGTCCTTATACACAAACCATATGTTTTTCTCAATCTGTTTAGTAAATGGATTGTAACACGAAAAATGAGTTACAGTATTAGTTACCGGATTAATTCGATTTACACCACCAGCCCAAGTTGACAACCAAATCTCGTTATTATTGTCCCTTATTATACTGGTAATAAAATTACTGCTGATCTTATGGACAGAACCAGCTGAATTACTAAAATTGGTATAGGTATTTGATTTTCTATTCCAATACTTCAAGCCAGCCCCATCTGTACCAATCCATAGATTCTTTTTTTCATCTTCACAAAAAGACAATATAAAGTTTTCGGCAGGCTCATTATCTTTTACATTATATTTAATATTCTTAAAGTATTTTGGGTTATTACCAATCATACTTATACCCCCACGCAAAGTCCCAATCCATTTATTTCCGGCAATATCCTCATGTAAACTCCATATCGAATTACTTTTTACAAATTGTTTCCCGTTTGCAAAGTTGAATGGAATCGCTTTTTTATTTTTGTCTAATACTTTATAAATACCACAACCATCTGTAGTTGCCCACAATTCCTTTTTCTTATCTATAAGAATATCAGTAACTGTGCAGCTATTTGTCAAATAATTTCCAGAAAGTGAATTTGAATTAATATCAAAAGAATAAAGACCTTCATCAGTGCCTAACCAAAGAGTGCCATCCGAAGAAAGCTTCATACATACTACCTCCATAGATAATGGATGCACAATATTCAATTTCTTTGAATGATAACTGTACTTGCAAATTCCCACGTTTCTTACATACACCCAACAAGAAGCATTTTTCGAATCATTTTCAAGAACTGTCGCATTATAACTGGATTTCGCATTTTTACTATTCAGTTGTTCCAATTCTATAGGCTTACCAATAAGCAATCCGTCTTCATAAACCAGTAAACCGAAATTTTGAGAAGCAACCAAAACCAGATCTTTTGAAACTGATCGTATTTGATGAATAACATCTTTTAATATTTGAGTTTTATTAGTATTAGAAACATATTCAATAGGATGAAAAATAGATTCTCTTCTATCAAAAACACAAGCACCATTAGAACCTCCAACCCAAATATTCTTTTTCGAATCCCCCTCAATATTATAGATTGTATTAAACGACAACGAATTCTTGTCATTAATCCTATTGCGATATACTTTAAAATTATATCCGTCATATCGGTTCAGTCCATCGTAGGTACCAAACCACATGAAACCTTCACTATCCTGATAAATTGTCGTTACTGAATTATTAGACAACCCATCTGATATATCAAGAAACTTAACTGGATGCTCTTGTGAAAAACACATTAAAGAAAAAACTAATAATAGCACAAGATGTAATACAAAATTCTTCAAGAAAAATATGTTTAGAGATTAGCTAGCTGAATTAGGTGTGAAAAGTACAATTATTAACTAATTTTATCAATAATAAAGATAAATATCTGTTCAAAAGCTTCACTTTCTAATTGAATACAAGTCTATTCTCATATTTTTTTAATTAATCTAATAAATGTAAAGCAAGATATTTCAGAAATCACAAAGAACTCATCTACGACAAGAAACTTACTCAAAAATTTATTCGTTATTTACCTCCTAGTTTACTAATTCATCGTTATTTACCTAAATAACACATTTAACCATGGAGAATAGACAACATAATCCTTGAAATCCCTTCATTATTAATTTACGATTAAGATGTAAAAATGCCCGCCTAGTTCCTATTAATTAATTATATTTGCCGCGTTTAAAAACTTGATAAATTCAATTTCGAAAGGATTGCAATTCAACAGTTATGAGAGCAAAAACAATTTATAACTTCAACCCAAATACATATTTGGTCATCTTTTTAAAAGTATTATATCCTAAAATGAATCTACTTAAACCCTTTTTATACGCCTTTATAATTTTACTTTCTGGAAATGCCATTTTTGCACAACAGGCAGAACAGTCAATAAACAACCAGAATCAATTACCGTCGTCACTTTCTCAAAATACAATTGTCTATTCTAATTCTCAAAAGGAAAGTACAGAAAATATAACTCCATACAACTACAACATGCTTTCTTTTGCGGATAGCACATTGGTACAACAAAACAGCATCGCATATCCTCCTGCCAAAAGAGATTACAGAAGATTAGGTTATGATACTAGTATGTATTTAGGAGCTGCTATAATCGCATTTGGAGTTCTTTATTCCATGCCCGAAAGTGTAACCAATTGGGACAAGGAAGCGATGAAAGAAAATGGAATTACCTATAAATGGAAACAAAATGTAAAAGCAGGCCCAGTTTGGGATAATGATGACTGGGTTTTAAACTGGGTTACACATCCTTATTCTGGAGGTGTTTATTATATGACAGCAAGAAGTAGTGGTTTTAGTATTTTTGAATCTTTTTTATACTCCGCTTTTATGTCCACCTGTTTTTGGGAATATGGAATCGAAGCATTTGCCGAAATTCCATCCAAACAAGATTTGATCATTACACCTGTATTAGGCTCTGTTGTCGGTGAAGGATTTTTCTATGCCAAAAAAAGCATTTTAAGACATGACAGAAAAGTTCTGAAATCAAGATTTCTAGGCTATACCTCATTATTTTTAATAGACCCTTTCAATACATTATTAGATAGTTTTGGTTATAAAGATAAAACTAAAACACAATTAAGTTTGGCCCCTATAGGTTTTGATAAAGGAGCCAACAAGGCCATTTGGGGATTAAATCTCAATATGCAATTTTAATCCATAAGAATTTTTAACATACTAAAAATCATTTTATTAAATTGTTTCTTTCAATAAAAATTCAAATCAAATAGATGCGTTAAAATTTAAAAATAAATTAGATTTTAACATCGGTGAGAACAAATAATTATTAATTTTAACTCATGCTAATCATTATTCTATAGTAAAATCAACGTTAGTTATTAATTCAGATTAGCACCGAGTTTTCACTGATTTATTAACCTAAAAAATGATTTTTTTGAGTGAATTTGAAATTATTGTCGCTTCTATTTTTATGGTTTTAAATTATATAATTTACACAAAAACTATTTTAAAGTACAAGCAAATAAATGACGTGTTTGCCAAAATAGTAATTCATAGAAAGTAACACCTAAGGGTTAAGTAAAAGATTTACAATCCAACTACTTTACACAAGTATAATAACAGATAGTAATCTTTAAATGTATAGATAACCAATGGTTTTAATGTGAAATTTATACTTTACTATATACAGTTAATGCTTTGATTTATAGACAAACCATTTAATGAAGTAATTTACGCTTTGTGATTACTTGTATTACATATACGTTAAGTATATAAAGTGCTTGAATATACTTTTTAAAATGTTCGAAAATGTTTTATTTTTGTTTATATCTATAGGGTACAAACAAAAGTAAAAGAGAAAGGCTAATCAAAATGATTAGCCTTCCTTTTTTTTATTCCTTAACTAAATAGATTCCATCTTCTTTAATCTCGATTAACTTTTCCTTATACAAGGCACCAATAGCCTTTTTAAAGGTTTTCTTACTCATCTTTAAAACCGTTTTGATGTCTTCGGGATGTGAGTTATCCGTTAAACGTAAAAAACCTCTACTGGCTCTTAGTTCATCCAGAATCTTTTCGGCATTGGGTTCTATACTCTGATAACCCTGAATTTGCAAAGAAACATCTATCTTGTTATCAGGTCTAATATTCTTGATATATCCTCGCATACGATCTCCCGTACGTATAGCATCATCGTAAACTTCATCCTTATACAATAAACCTTTGTGTTGTTCATTGATGATTACATTAATACCTAATTCGGTGATATGAGAAACAATAAGCTCCACCTCTTCGCCTTTTTCAACGGTAAGATGGTCATTTTTCAAAAATTGGTTCAGTTTGCTGGATGCCACCAAACGATTGGTTTTTTCATCCATATAAAGATAAACCAAATAGCGTTTTCCTTTCTCCATAGGACGCGCCTGTTCTTTGAATGGGACCAATATATCCTTCTCCATACCCCAATCCATAAAAGCACCTATTTGATTGGTATAATTTACACGTAAAAGAGCAAACTCATTCAGTAATATATAAGGCTCCAAAGTTGTGGCAACCGGACGCTCTTCATGATCCAAATACACAAAAACAATAAGCTCCTCACCTATTTCAAATTCATTTGGCACATATTTATTAGGTAAAAGTATATCGTGTATTCCTTCAGGGTCTTTTTCTGGGTTACCTAAAAACAAACCCACTTTAGTGTCACGCAATATAGTAAGCGTATTGTATTTTCCTATTTCAATCATTTTTATTGAGATTCTAAGTTGTGTTAACAACTAAGTTTAAGGTGCAAAGGTACGAACTTTGAAAATGGGATTTTAAAAAACATTATTAATAAAAAAAAGCGCCTGCTAAAGACGCTTTCTTAATAGTTTAATAATTTTAATTGTAAGCACTTTCCCTTCCGAAATGTAGAGCTAGTAAATAATAAACTACTGCTCTATATTTACTTTTATTTGACCTTCCATATTTTTCCAAAACAGCATCAATTCCTTTTAAAAGCTCAGGGCCATCAGTCAAACCCAATTTCTTGATTAAAAAATTATTTTTTACCGTCGCAATTTCGGATTGTTGAGTTCCCGCAATAATAGAAGAATCTGGATTATATATGGACGGACCGCAACCTGTGGTCACTTTTGTCAACAAGTCCATATCTGGTGTAATCCCGCATTTTTCTTTCAAATCGGCTGCATACTTTACAATTAATACGTCTTTTGCACTCATAAAAATATATTTAAGGTTTTTACTTCCACTTTTATAACACACTCAAATTTAGCAATTTATTATCAAAGTGTGCGATTTTTATTCATTAAATTTTCATAAATTTTTTCTCTTTTAAATAAATCCAATTTTAAACCTTAAGAAATGTTCTTTTATAATATTTAAAAACAAATACTACAAATTAAATTAATTACTAAAAACATACTAAATAATATATTTACAAATATTTAAATATTGAAAACGTTTTTTATATCTTGTTGAATAAATATATTTTATGACAATTTATAATTTTTTTCAAACGATTCTTTTTAAAATTTCACAAAGACAACCTTTTTTAAATAATTGTTAGAAATCTCGCATTTTGGCGTATTTATTACAGATGTAAATTAAATTGTTGTAAAAATCTGATATATTAATTTTTCGTTGTAACTTTCAATATTTATTTATTCAAATTAGTATGTTTGCAAAACTGTAAAAAAAATCTTTATACCCTAAAAAAAGATTTTATTTTATAGATAAACTTAAGTACAATACAGACATTTTAAACCACTCAACCTACTAAAAAAATATGGTAAACAACTACTTAACAAATTTTAAAGGATTCAGCAAAGAAATCTGGATTCTGACTTTCATCACTTTCCTAAATCGTGCGGGTACTATGGTAATACCTTTTCTTTCCAAATACATGAAAGAAAATTTATCTTTTTCATATAGCCAAATCGGATGGATAATGTTTTTCTTTGGAGTTGGTTCCATAATTGGCTCTTGGTTAAGCGGCAAACTCTCAGATAAAATAGGTTTTTACAAAGTGATGGTTTTTAGCTTATTTACAAGCGGAATAATCTTTATTGTCTTACAATATCTAACTTCATTTGAAAGCCTTTGTATAGGGATTTTAATTTTGACCTCCGTTGCTGATATGTATCGACCGGCAATGTTACTAGCCTTGGACACTTATGAAAGCAAAGAAACAAAAACCAGAGCCTTAACATTAACCAGAATGGCAATAAATACAGGCTTCCTAATAGGCCCTGCTTTGGGTGGATTGATAATTATGAAAATTGGCTACAGTGGATTATTCTGGGTTGATGGTTTAACCTGCATACTTGCAATTTCAATTTTTAGCATTATGATAAAAGAAAAGAAATTGCCTTTTAAACTCAAAAAGATAAAAAGCGACACTAATTCAAATAAAATTATTTTGAGTGATAAACCTTTTTTATTGCATTTAATTATTACAATGGCAACTGGAATATTATTTTTTCAAATGTTCACAACCCTGCCATTATATTATAAAGAGCAATTTAATTTTACCGAATTTGAAACTGGCTTACTATTGAGCTTTAGCGGATTGATTTTAATTCTTTTCGAGCTTCCGATAGTGAGGTTTGTCGAAGAGAAAAATATAGACAGGATTAAAGTAATTTCCTTAGGAATCCTATCAATGTCAATAAGTTTATTATTAATGCTTTTTAGTAGCTGGAGCGGTGTTTTAATTCTTATGGTGTGTTTTATGTCAATTGGAGTAATGCTTACCTTTCCTTTTGCTAATTCATTTGCCATGAGCAGAGTTCATATGAATCTCAAAGGACGATATATAGCTATATTTACAATGAGTTATAGTTTTGCCCACATCTTAAGTGCAAAAATGAGTATGACGATTATTGAAGCATATTCTTATCAGGCGAACTGGATTTTTATGGGAACACTTGGCTCTACAGCGTTAGTTTTATGTTATTACTTATCAATAATACTAAAGAAAGAAAGGGAAAGTATTGAGCTAAAAATTAAAAATTCACTTTTTACCGAAAAAAAGGCTTCCTGATTTTTACGCAATTTTAATAAATCCTATTATTTTCCAACATTTAGGGTTCTAAAAATTAATTCGGATTATCTAACAAACACTTGTATTTTTTTATGAGTGTTTTTTTTTGTTCTCATTAAATAATAAAAACATTGATGAAATGTCATCATATACGCAAATATAGACCAAATGAATATCTCTTTCCTAAAGATGAGTTTAACATACCAGAACATCGGATTATATTATACAATAACAGAAGATTAATATGTCATTCACAACAAGAAAGCACAAAAAAAAAGCCTTAAAACATAAATGCTTAAGGCCTTCTTTTAATAGAGAATTCAAATATTCTCTAAATAAATATTTAATAATCAAAAATGATAAGAATCTAATTTAAAATTTTCATTTAACTGTAATTTTACAACAATAAATTAAATTTTAGACTCGATATCTTTTTTATAACGATTAAGCATAGCTTTAGTCATTCCAATATTTCCTTTTGTAGAATCTACCGCTAAGTAAATTAAGTATTCTCCATTATCGGAAACATCCACAATATGAATTTGTGTAGAAAGAGTAAAAATAATATCATCAATTTTCTCTTTTAATCCTAAAGAAGCAATAACATTCATTTTTGACTTTACAACTTCCAGATTAAAAGCCGAGGCTAACTCTGGATCAAAAGAATCTACAGTTGTCAATGAATAATAAGAAATTCCGCTCTTGATTTCAGCAATTGCAACAGCAATAAAACCTGGCATATTCTCTTTTAGGTTTTCTCCGAATTGTTTTAAAAAGTCTGACATAGTATATATAATTATTGGTTAAGATTTAAGAGCTAAATTATCTATTACTTTAAGAAGCAAGCCTAATTTAGAAATATCACTTGTAGTTGTAATTAAAAATAAATCATCATTTAATTTATTTCCAACTAATAATCCCGAATCCGTTTTTAGAATAATTTGTTTCAAATCACTAAATTGCATATCTTCCAACATTTCTTTACACATTGTAAAAATAACATTAGACATTGCTGCTATATTTGTTGCAAACTCTATTTTAAATGAATCAACAACATCTCCATTTTTGTTGAAGACTAAAGCAGTTTCCAAACCAGTTTTTTCTAATTTTCCGAAATCCATTTAACTATCTTTTTAAACAAAAATACACATATATATGATAAAAAAAAGTATTTTAGCATAAAAAAACGCACAAATATCAAAAATTTATACAAATGAAAGACACAAGAAAAATAAAACTGTTAAAATCTACATTAAATAAGAAATTAGAAGATTTTAGAAAATTTAGAATTTCTAATATCCAAGAAGAAGTAGTGATAAATGCTAATGAAGAAGTAGTGATACCCGCTAATAATGTAAAAACAAAGTCAAAAGGTTTCTTTTCAAAACTTTTAAATAAATAACTGCATTAGAATCTGCAATCTATACTTACCATGTACAGACTTTCAGAAATAAACAGTGACCTATTTAAAAGTTTTCAAAACAAAATTAAGTCAACTCCTTAAAATACTGTAATAAAACGGCATTATTCTCTAATGTTGGAGTAAAAACCTCCAGAATACTTGGTTTGTCGTTTTGGGCATATAACAAATCTAAACCTTTGGATAAACTCGTCTCATCATTGGCAATGCTATAATCCAAGCCATACATTTTTGCCAAATTTTCTGCTGTCAAATTATGGGTAGTTTCAAAAAAAGTATTAAAAACAGGTGTTTCCGAATGTCCTGGCAAAATTCTAAAAATCCCCCCACCTCCATTATTAATCAAAATGATTTTAAAATTTTTCGGGATATAATTGTTCCAGAGTGCATTACTATCGTATAAAAACCCAATATCACCTGTTATAAAAACCGTAGGATTGACATTGGCAACAGCCGCACCAATAGCCGTTGAAGTACTTCCATCTATTCCGCTGGTTCCTCTATTACAATACACTTCGATTGATGGGTCTATCGGTATTAATTGTGCATAACGAATAGCCGAACTGTTACTGATTTGCAATTGACTGTTTTGTGGCAAACTCTGAATCACTTTCTCAAAAACTTTAAAATCTGTAAAAGAAATTTTAGATAAATAGATATCATGTTTTTCTTTACGCAAGACTTTAACCGCATTCAATTGAGAAAAATAATTGCTTTCAATTTTTGAGGTTAATGGCAAAAAAGCATTGAAAAAAGTATTAGGATCAACCTCAAAATGTTTTGTCAGACAACCAAAAGTATCATATGCTCTTAATGTATCAATATGCCAATGTTGTTTGGGTTTGTATTTTCTTAAAAAAGCTTTAACACGTTTTGAGACTACCATTCCACCGAAAGTGACTAAAATTTCTGGACGAAAAGCCTCAAAATCTTCAGCTGTAAAAGGCGTTATAATGGTGTCGATGTTACTTATGAAACTTGGATGACTCACATTTGAAGTATTTTCGGTCATCACCGTCACCGATTCGTCATTGGCAAATCCTTCAATCGTTTCTTCAGCAATTGAATTAGGTTCATTTACCCCTATCAATATTAATTTTCGGGAGGCTTTGTTCCAAAGAGCAGCAGAATCCTGTAAATCTTTGATGTCTACCGTACGATTAACTTTTGCGGAAGCAAAAATGGTACTGTTGACACTTAGCTCTGAAACCGTTTCATACAAAGGCTCTTCAAAGGGTGCATTGATATGTACTGGCCCTTTTTTGGCTATGGCTGTGTTGATGGCTTCATTTATTTTTCGATCGTTTTCTTCCGAAACCTCTTCCAATAAGTTGGCATTGTATAAAGAATGATTCGCAAATACATTTCCCTGACGAATGGTTTGTCCGTCGCCAATGTCAATCTTGCTATGAGGTCTGTCTGCCGAAACCACAATCAAAGGAATCTGGCTATAGAACGCTTCCGCAAAAGCTGGATAATAGTTCAACAATGCCGATCCCGAAGTACAAACCACCACAGTGGGCTTACCAGTTTGTTGCGCTATTCCCAAAGCAAAAAAAGCAGCAGCACGCTCGTCGGCAATACTGTAGCATTGAAAAGCAGGATTACTGGCAAAACCTATCGTAAGTGGTGCATTTCTTGAACCGGGAGATATGATGATATTGGTGATTTCTTTTGCTAAAAAAATTTGAAGAATGCTTTGTGCTAAAGGTATTTTGGGGTAAATCATTTGTATGTTTTTGTGAATACAAAGTTACAAACTTGCGATTGCTTTTCGGTTTCTTTTGGTCTATTTTTCTTAATTTTGAGCAACAAATTTTTACTAAATGGAAATCAAACTAAGATCATACCAAACCGAAGATACGCAAGCGATTTTGAACATTATCAATTATAATATTCTAAACTCAACTGCTATATACGATTATAACATTCGAACTTACGAACAACAAAAAGGTTTCTTGGATGATAAAATCAAGAAAAATTTCCCTGTAATTGTTGCTGAAGAAAATGACAAAGTGGTTGGTTTTGGGATGTATGGTGAATTCCGATTCCGAGAAGCTTATAAATATACTGTCGAGCATTCTGTTTATGTAGATAAAGACTATCACGGAAAAGGAATTGGAAAACTGTTACTGCAGGAATTAATCCAATTGGCCAAAAAGCAAAATCTGCATACTATGATTGCAGTAATCGATGCAGAAAATCAAAGCAGCATCGATTTTCATGAGAAATTTGGTTTCAAAACTGTTGGAACCATTAAAGACTCAGCCTATAAATTTGATCGTTGGCTTCATTCGGTATTTATGCAATTGATATTGGAATGATATGAAGTCCAATGTCATAAAATCGAAAGTCTTAAAGTCATTGTAGTTAAGTTAAATTATCTGATCTGTTTATAATAAGAATACTTTCGACTTTATTACTTTATAAACTTTCGACTTATAACTTTATAGTATCTTTGCACTTTTACAAATACTATGAGCTTTACCCTGCTTTCTTCACCATTACAAGGATTTACAGACTTTCGTTTTCGGAATGCTATCAACAAATATTTTGGAGGTATTGATACTTATTATTCGCCATACATCCGTTTGAACGGAAAATTGGTAATAAAATCATCTTACGAAAGAGACCTTCTTCCCGAAAATAATGTTGGACTGGAAGTTATTCCACAAGTCATAACCAATGATGCAGAGGAGTTTTTATTTGTCGCCAAATATGTTCAGCAATTGGGTTACAAAGAATTGAACTGGAATTTAGGTTGTCCGTATCCAATGGTTACCAAATCTGGGATGGGCTCTGGTCTTATTAGTAATACCGAAAAAATTAATCACATTCTTGACAGAGCACACTCTGAAACCGACATTATTGTCTCTATGAAAATGCGTTTGGGATATGATACTACCGAAGAAATTCTAGATGTATTACCTATTTTAGACAAATACCCAATTAAGAATATTGCGATTCATGCACGTATTGGAAAACAGTTGTACAAAGGAGGCGTTCATTTGGATGCGTTTCAGCATTGCATTGACAATACAAAGCATAAACTGTATTATAACGGAGATATTACTTCGGTTGCAAAGTTTCATGAAATGCAACAACGTTTTCCATCTATTGACCATTGGATGATTGGTAGAGGATTAATTGCAGATCCATTTTTGCCTAGCATGATCAAAAGCAATGCTTTGGAATATCCAAAAAACAAAATGGAATTATTCAGTGCTTTTCATGATACTTTGTATGAAGGTTATAGTGAATCATTATCTGGACAAACTCACATACTTTTGAAAATGCATCATTTATGGGAATACTTTTCAGTTATATTTTCTAATCCACATAAAGTTCATAAAAACATTAAAAAGTCCAAAAGCATTAGGAATTATGAAGCTACAGTTAAAGAAGTTATAGCTAAAGGGTAGTTTTCAGTATTCCGTTTTTTTAGAAATCAGTTAGAAATGCAAACCACATTTATACATTACACTAATTTAGACCAAAAATACATTTAATTGAAACAAGACAACCTTATCAAAAAAGGATATTTACAAGTAAGCGATATCCATTCTATTTACTATGAAGTTTGCGGAAATACGAACGATGCACCTATATTGTTTGTACATGGTGGACCAGGAGCAGGATTTTCTGATAGCGATAAACGTTTTTTTGATTTTAAAAAACAAAAAGTGATCTTCTTTGATCAAAGAGGTTCTTCAAAAAGTCTTCCATTTGGTTGCATTGAAGAAAATACCACACAAGATTTAGTAAATGATATAAATAAGCTTTTAGAGCATTTAAACATTCCGAAAGCCCATGTTTTTGGTGGCTCATGGGGAACTACTCTAAGTCTTGTTTATGCAATTCAAAATCCAGAAAAAGTAAAAAGTTTGCTACTGAGAGGAGTCTTTCTAGCTAATAAAGAATCTATTGAATACTTTATTAACGGTGGTGTTGAAAATCAATTCCCAAAGGAATGGAATCGATTTAAAAGCAATGTCCCTTTAGTAAATCAAGAAAACATTGCAGCTTATTATTTAGATAAAATGCTTAATGGCACTGATAAAGAAAAAGATTTTTTTTCGTATGAATGGGCATATTATGAAATCTCAATATTTAAGAATGATATCACTGAGACTCAAATCCAATCTATTTTAAAAGAGTTCGCATATTGTTCTCTTTCAATAATGGAAGCATATTACCTAATCAATAATTGTTTTATAGAAGACAATTACATTCTTCAGAATATTAGTGCAATACAATCAATTCCAGTTAAAATCATTCATGGTAGAAACGACAGCATCTGTCCTTTGGTATATGCAGAAACTTTACATCAAAAATTAAATAATTCAGAACTTTATATTGAAAATGCAGGCCATTCTGATTCGGAACCCGGCATTGAAAATCGAATTATTGAAATCATAAAAAAAGAGTTTGACTAGCAAACTCTTTTTTTTTTTAAGCTGATAATTCTTTAAAAAACTATCCCTTAATCCATTTTACCACTTCAGGATCTGTTGGTAAAGTTTTTGGAGAAATTACTTTTACCAATTCTCCTTGTTCATTGATAAGGTATTTTTGGAAATTCCATTGTACTTCTGAATCTTCTAATCCATTTTTAGACTTTTGAGTCAAAAATTGATAAACGGCACACATATCATCCCCTTTTACAGAAACTTTATCCATCATAGGGAAAGTTACACCATAGTTTTGTTGACAAAACGTTGCGATTTCTTCTTTGGTTCCAGGTTCCTGTGAAGCAAAATTATTGGCTGGGAAACCAATAATCACAAATCCTTTGGCTGAATACTCTTTATACAAAGCTTCTAAATCTTTATATTGTGGTGTTAATCCACATTTTGAAGCGGTATTAACAATCATTACTTTTTTGCCTTTTAGAGTGGCAAAATCAAAAGTCTTACCATATAAGTCTTCTACTTTGAACTGATAAATGTTTTGTTTCACTTGTGCTTGAATTTGGATATTAAAAAGAAACATTGCGCAAATCGCTACTACTAATTTTCTCATAGGGTTTATATTTTTTTATAAAATTAAACATTTATCGCCAAATCCGCATTAGAAATTAGCTTCATTGAATAATAAAAATCTATAATATTGCTATTTAACACCATAATGCATATAGTAAACACATATACTATTAGTGTTTAATACCAATAACATATGTAATAAACACCATTACTATTAGTGCTTAACACTAATAATAGAGATAATAAACACCAATACTATTGGTTTTTAACGCCAATAATAGAGGTAATAAATAGGTATACTGTTAGTATTTAACACCAACGACATAGGTAGTAAATACGTGTACTATTAGTGGTTTACACCAATAATAGAAATAATAAACATCAACATTATTGTTTTTTCACACCATAAAACAAAAAACCTGACACCAATTAAGACGTCAGGCTTCCAAACAAACAAATTAAATTAGGACTAAAATTTATAGATTACTCCAACTTTCAAAAAAAATGGAGTTCCTGGTGTAAAATGAATTTCTTCTACACTGGCTGTTTCGTTCTTCAATCTTGATTCTGTGGCAAACTGGGTTTCATTCCATTCTGAGTTGAATAAATTTTCAACAGAGACACCAAAAATTATTTTTTTATAAGTATAATTAACATTGAAATCAGTTATAAAATAGCCTTTTGCCACTATTGAATTATCTTCGTTGGCTGGGCGGTCATTCATATATCTGTAACGTAAACCTCCCGAAAAGTTTTTCCAGTTTTGAAAACTTAATCCAGCTGTCGAAGTAAAATCTGGAGCCAACGGAATGTAATTTTGACCATTTGGATCATTAATACTTCTGGCATGTGTATAATTGGCATCAAAATTGAAAAAGAAATAATCACTTAACTGATAACGGATACCTAAATCAAAACCAGATCTACTTGTCTCTCCACTTGGTTCTACAATTCCAGCATCTCCAACATAAACAAACTCTTGTTGCAAATACAAGTACCATAAAGCCAAATTGATAATTAGTCTAGGAAATGGTTTCCATATAGTACCAACATCAGTTCCGATCGCGGTTGGCAAAATTTCATTTCCATTGTTTGCTATAACAACTCTAGCATCATTAGAATGAAAACCTGATCCTGTTTTTAGATAAAATTGCAAATCATTATTTTTAGAGTAAACAAAATTCAGTTTTGGAGATATCTTTACTTGACTTTCTGTCTGTGTTTTGTAATTCCCCGTTAACTTATCCTGATAACCGAATTTAAAATAATCCAATCGAACTGCAGGATTAATCAACCATTTGCCCAAACGAATCTCTGTATTCAAATAACTAAAAATGTTAGACTCATCAATGTCCCCCAATTTAATTGCCTCCAAAGTTGTAATTCTATTCAATGTATGGGACAATTCAGTGTCGGTTGTGGCATCATTCCGTACACCAAATCCTAATTGAAATAACAAATCAACCGATTCCTTATTGATGTTTTTATTCAGCTCAGCATTAATACCGTATAAATTTCTTTCTTCTTTTTGCTTAATTTGATCCCCATTTACTGGGTCATTCAAGAAAAAAGTAAAATTCGAAAACAGTTCAAATTTATAATTCGAATAAAATGTAGTCGCTTTCAAAAATGTACTTTCATCAATAGGCTTGCGCATTGAAGCATTAAAATTGGATCTTGAAGTTGATCCTCCTTCGGTATCATCAACGGAACCGAATCTGGAAATTGTTCCATCGTCGACCAAACGTTGTGGTACCTGTCCTGAGGCATCCCACTTACTTGTAAAACGGGAAGCGGTGATTGAAAAGCGACTTTTATCTTCTAAAACAAATGAATATTTCCCAAAAATATTGATTCGATTAAAATTTTGAGGCGAGACAAATGGTCCGTCAGTAAGAATGTATTCGGTGGCAATGTAGGCGCTTTGTTTTTTGTTGTTTCCCAAAAGATCAAACAATCCCACCGTTCTAAAAGTATTAAACTGGCCAATTTCCACTCCAATACTACTA
Source organism: Flavobacterium sp. P1_E4 (assembly GCF_056405915.1). Taxonomy (NCBI): domain Bacteria; kingdom Pseudomonadati; phylum Bacteroidota; class Flavobacteriia; order Flavobacteriales; family Flavobacteriaceae; genus Flavobacterium; species Flavobacterium sp. P1_E4. Next base: position 44,930 of record NZ_JBFUBE010000010.1, on the reverse strand, counting down.
AAATCCAGTTTTTCTTTTGTTCCAAAATCGACATATCCAGCCGTAGCAAAATCACCTTTGCTTGCATAATACGTCCCTTTGCCAAAATCAATTTTATCGACTGTCTCCGGAATTACAAAATGTAAATCTGCATAACCTTGTCCATGTGCATGCGAAACCATATTTACTGGCATTCCATCTACATTAATCGCAATATCTGTTCCGTGATCGATATCAAAACCCCGTAAAAAAATTTGCTCCGCCTTACCACCTCCTGCATGCTGACCGATAAATAAACCCGGAACCTTCCGCAAAATTTCTTGTGAAGAATTGACAGGAGTAGTTTCTAAATCAATTTTGGAAATCACATTAAGTGCTGATACTTTAGACTGAATAACCACTTCTTCCAATTTAAAACTATCACTTTCCATAACAATACTAATTTCTGAATCTGTTATCACATAGTCGATTTTTTTATGCCCCAATGCAATAACATTCAATATATCTCCAACATTCGACTTATCAATATTAAAATTTCCAATTTCATTGGTATGCGAATGTGTATTCGATTTTAGATTGGTAATTGTTGCGTTTTCAATTGGTTTACCGTTTTCATCAACAATAATTCCTTTTTGAATCTGACCAAAAACTGTTATATTAAAGAAAATCAGAAGGATTAGTACCTGTTTTTTCATTTCTAATTAGAGTTTCATTACATTTTTTTCCAAAGAAGGTCCTAATTCATAAGTACTGGAAAGTAATTCTTCTTTGATTGGCTCTACTTGTTCCATAATGTTGTTCGATTTATAAATCATTGCCAAGTGATACTGCACCTTAGGTTCAAAAGATTTGCCAACCACATGTTTTTGAGCAATTTCTAAAGCTTTCTTATTTTGTCCCAAATTCAAATACGCCCAGGCCAATAAATCATAAGAATCTGGAGTTGGTCTGTGATTAATTTCAATTTTAGCAATTTCTAGAGCTTTTGAAGCAGTAGTTTTATCATCAGCATAAATCAAAACATTGTATTTATTGTACATTGCTCCATAATCAGATTTTTTTAACATCGAAAAATAGGCCCTTCTATTGGCTATTTCTTCTGATTTGTCACCACTGAATTGAGCAATTTGTGATTTCAACAAATAAAAATCTGGCGTATTATGTGTTTTGGCGATAGCCGTGATAATTCTATTCGCTTCGGTGGTATTTCTTTCGTGCGAAAAAACAATCCAAGCAATCCCTTTTAAGGCATAGGAATAATTAGGATCAATTTCCAGTGTTTTTAAATAACTATCATACGATTCCTGTATTCTGCCGGCATGCCCATAAAAATCACCCAAATTAGAATACGACCAGATTTTCAAAACTTTATTATCATCTTCAATGGCGATATCTCTAGCTTTTTCCATAAAAGTTATTGCCGTTTTCAAATCTCCTTTATGATCACACCATTTGGCCAAACGAATTAAATAATCATAGTCATTCATATCCCGAATGGCTTTCAAATTTTTCAAAGCTTGATCATAATTCCCTAATTCCATTTGTACATCAAACAGTAATTTTTGAGTTTCTTTTCGGCCTTCGCCAATGGCCAATGCCTTATTAGCAAGATTCAAAGCTTCTTTAAAACGATGTTGAGAAATATAATTTCTTGCCAATGCTCGAACAGTCGAAACGCGAGAATATTTATATGCTTCATTATATTTTGTCAACAACTTTTCTGTTTTATATAAATCTTTTATGTCTCCAGTATATTGAAAAAGAACATTATAATTAGAGGCCAACATACCTAGATAAATCACTTGATTGGGGGTCGCATCAAATTTTGTTTGCCAAAACTTTATTTCTGTATTGGCAAAATCAATTGATTTATTCTCTTTTATGTTTAGATATTTTTCGTAATCTGAAGTTTTTGTTATTTGAGATGGTTTGTAGTTACAACTACTAAGAATTGAAAAAACCAATAACGATATTATTTTTAAAGTTTTCATAATTCAATTTTGTTTGTTTGTTTATTTGTTTGTTTTGAAATAAAAAAACAGAGTAAGTAGTCCAAAACCCACTCTGTTTTTTATAAAATATTACCAAGCAGCTGCTAAGTATGGAAATGAGGAAGAAAAGGGCTTGTCATTTGCATCAACGTGATCTGAAGTAAGTCCCACATTTGATGTTCCTGTTGGTCCCCCAAAAATCAATAATAACTCTACATCTATAACATCATCAGCTAAAGCTCGTCCAGTTAAAACATTGGTTCCGTCAAAAAAAGTAGTCTTGGCAGTTTTAGAAACATTCAATACATCTGTAGACAAAAGTCCTGTAAAAGCAGCTGCATCCTGTCCTAACGCATTCGTTGTATAACCTGAATTCAGTGCCATCAATCGAGACTGAAAAATGGATTGGTATTTGCTACCCATTGCTGATGGAATAGCCGCATTAAAATCGTCTTTGGGTTGTCCAGATGCAATAAAAACAGTGTTAATTGCTGGTCTGGCCATTTGATCTTGTTGCACATAAGTACCTGAAAAATCCGTACTTGTTGTCATACCATCATTAGTATTGTCATCATTATTATCACAGTTTACTGAGAAAAAAGCAACTACTAATGCTAGTGTCATATTTTTTAATTTATTTGCTTTCATAATTTTATATTTTAAAGTATAGTATAATTGATTATTGTTTTTTCTTAGTTTCTGCCCAAACATTTAGTGTACTTGAAGTGCCTAACATTGCTTTTGGAACTTCTACAACTATAGAAAGTACATTGGTTCCAGCAAAAGTATCTGTCCCAGGATTGTTAAAGCCTGTAGCTGTCCCTGCGAGTATTGATTTGAATTGTCCTAAGTCAAAGAAGAATGGATCATCTCTTGGTCCTGCAAAAAATTTCATTCCATTTTTAGATGCTACTGTAGCCATTGTTCCATAAGATGAAATAGCTACTTCACCTGAAGCTTCACTTGTTTTAATCATACTGGAAGTCCCTGTTGTTGTTGGTGCATAAGGCCCAAAGAAGTACATTTTGTCTCCTCTTTTGATGGCTTGAATTACCAAATCTTCCACTTTGTCCCCTGTGTTGTCTATATTAACTTCGACCATCACATTTTCTTTAAATGTTGCTGCACTTGTAGCATTTGGACTTAATAGTCCTTGTGTATTTACAGCAAAAACCAAATTATTGGTATCTTGACCTTGAAAAGTGTACACATCTGTAATATCACCTGCGTCGCCTGACATTGTTCCTGGAGCATCAATGTGATCCGCTGCTACTAAGATTAAGCCTGAAATCACCACTAGTGACAGACCTAATATCATTTTTGTTTTTTTCATTTTTTTATAATTTAAAAGGTTATAAAAGCATTTACGAGATTGGATTGCTTTTGGTTTTAAAAAAGTGAATAAAAAATTAAAATAATTTTCAAAAGACTGATTTACAGTATTTTAAAAACACAATAAAATCACAAATTTTCTTTAACCAGAACAAATTTTCAGTTATAATAAATATAATCTGCTATTTATAAATGGAATTGTATATGTTTGTAATAACCAAAAAAGACAATATGACTCAAGATGAATTGTTAGTTTTAATTCACCAGAAAGACGAAAAAGCATTTACCTATCTCTACGATATGTATTCAAAAAGTTTGTTCGCGGTAATTAATGTACTGGTAAAAAACAGAGAAGAAGCTGAAGATGTACTTCAAGATGTATTTATCAAAATATGGAAAAATATCGATTCCTATAACGAAAGTAAAGGAAGATTCTATACTTGGATTCTTAATATTGCTCGAAATACTTCTATAGATAAACTGAGGTCCAAAAATTTTAATGACAGTCAAAAAAACCTTTCTTCCGATAATTTCGTACATCTATTAGACGACAGTAACAAACTGGTTAACAAAATTGATGCTATAGGTATTCACGAATTTGTCAAAAAGCTAAAGCCAAAATGTATCCAGATAATAGATTTACTGTTCTTCAAAGGATACACCCAACAAGAGGCTTCTGAGGAATTGGCCATTCCGCTTGGAACTGTAAAAACACAAAATAGAAATTGTATTAACGATTTAAGACTTTATTTGAAACTATAATGGATACGAAAGAATATATAGAATCTGGCATTTTGGAACTTTATGTGTACGGTTTACTCAGTGAAGCCGAAAACATTGAAGTGGATACTATGGCCAAAAATCATCCTGAAATAAATGACGAAATTATTGCCATCGAAAAAGGAATAGTTGCGTTATCTTCTAGTTTTTCACCTTTTCACTCGGTAGCAAATTTTGAAAAAATAAAAGCAAAACTCGAATTGAAACATTCTGGTGTCGTTCAAATGAAACCACGAAATTGGTCAAATTATATGGGTTGGGCTGCTGCATTTATTTTATTGATCGGAATAGGTTATCAATACCAACAATTGGGACAAACGAATAACCAAGTGGTAAGCATTGGTAACGAAAAAGAAAAACTGAGTAAAGAAATACAACTTTTAGAACAAAAAAATAAAGCAACCGAAAACAGCCTTGCTGTAGTAAGAGATGAAAAAAATACAGTTGTAGCTCTTAGTGGACAAGCTGTAAATCCTACGTCATTTGCTAAAGTATATTGGAACAAAGAAACCAAAGTAGTTTATGTAGATGCTAGTGGATTACCAGAACCTCCAAAAGGAATGGTTTATCAAGTTTGGGCTTTAAAACTGAATCCATTGACTCCAACAAGTATTGGATTATTAGAAAATTTTGACAGTAATAATCAAAAAATATTTGCTGTTGAAAATGCAGATTACGCAGAAGCTTTTGGAATTACACTAGAACCAGCAGGTGGAAGTTTAAGTCCAACTATGGAACAATTATATACTTTAGGAAAAGTATAGTTTTTAATTGCTAAATTATTTTCAAAAAAAAAAATGCTCCTTAACGGAGCATTTTTTAAACTAACTAAATAATAACCAACAATTTTTAGATTCCCCCATGTAAACTAACTTTAAACCTAACCTCTCAAATTTAAAATTTACAAAATCCAATCAAATCATCTTTTAATAGACTTTCAAACACCATGCCAAAACTCAATTAAAAGCAAAATAAATCATTGAAATACATTGTTTTACATTAAAAATAAGTTTAATACTATTTTATTCTACAAAAAATCAGTTTAAAAATTATTCTTTTGAATATCATAAACAATAATTGCATTTAATAAATTCAATGCACTCAAATTCCAAAATAACAGCTGAAATCAACAAACCAAAATAATAACAAAAAAAGATGCTCCAATAGGAGCATCTTTTACTAACTATAATCGATAACTTTTGTAGATTACTCCGAAAAACCAACTTACTAACCTAGAATTACATAGAGTAACCAAACCTAATCAAATTATCTATAACTATCTTTTCAAACTCTATGCCAAAATTCAATTAAAAATAAATAATATCGACTAAACACATTATATTTAAATAAACATAATCTTAATATTACATTTAAATATTTCAAAATCTGTTGTTTTAAAACAATAATCTATTAACTTATATTGGATTAGTTTAATCTCAAAATAATATCAAAAATCTGCTGTTCAAATTTCGCTAATTATATAAAAAAAAGATGCCCCTAAAAGGAGCATCTTACTAACTAATTGTAATTGATAATTTTATAGATATTTAAACGTAAACCAACCTACCAACCTAATCTACAATATCTTGGAGTTATAAAATCATCTATTAATAACTTTTCAAACACCGTGCCAAAACTCAATTAAAAGCAAATTATATCTATAAAACACTCATTTTCAAACTAAAAGTAAGTTTTGTATTATTTTAAAAAAATTAAATAAACATTTTGGCATAAAAGAAAAAAAGTAAGGTCCAACTTAATGTCGGACCTTACTTTAATATAAATAACTTCAAAAAATTACTTCTTATAAAACTTTCTGTATTTTGGATAAGTAATAGCTCCAATTAAAGATATTGTTCCTAATGAATACCAAATCCAACTCAATGAATGTGCTTCACCACTGGCATAAGAATGTAATCCCACCAAATGGAAGTTTACTCCATAATAGGTAAACAAAATGGATACAAAAGCAAACATACTCATTAAATTAAATGTCCATTTACCTCTTAACGAAGGTACAAATCGAGCATGAATCACAAAAGCATAGACCATAATACTGATTAATGCCCAAGTTTCTTTTGGATCCCATCCCCAGTAACGTCCCCAACTTTCATTAGCCCATTGACCTCCAAGGAAGTTTCCAATAGTCAACATAATCAAACCAATAGTCAATGACATTTCGTTGATATAAGTAATCTCTTTGATATTCAAATCCATTATAGCTTTGTTCTTTTCATTGGTAAAAAAGATTAAAAGAAGTGACACAAAACCAAGTATCATTCCCAAAGCAAATGGGCCATAACTAGCTACAATAATCGCCACGTGAATCATTAACCAATACGAATTAAGTACTGGTTGCAAGTTTGCTATTTCAGGGTCAATCCAGTTCGCATAAGCTGCCGACAGGATCATCGCCGTTACAAACGCTGCCGAAGCCACCGTCAATTTCGATTTAATGTCAAATACCAATCCAAAAAACATTGTCGCCCATGCTACATAAACAATAGCTTCATAAGCATTACTCCAAGGTGCATGCCCCGAAATATACCAACGAGCAATTAATGTAATGGTATGTAAGAAGAAAAGGACCGCAATAAATATGTGCATCGAATTCACTAAAACATTTAAGACTTTAGAGTCCTTAAATATTTTAAGAATGGTAAAGATTAGCATTAAAATAGCCGCCAACATATAAGCGTAAGGCAGTTTTTGAAGTAAATCGTATTTATTGTATGCAATTTCAAGATTGATTTTATCTTCGCTTGGTCTCACTTTACTACCAAACTTCTTTTGGAAACCATTGATACTTTCCAACAATTCATTGGCCGTTTTATAGTTTTTGGATTCTATAGCATGGCTCAATGTTCCAAAATAAAGAGGTAAGATACTTTTTGTATATGTAGAATCCATTCCTTTCATACCGGCATGTTCCAGCTCCAAATAGGAAATCCATTTATTGCCTGGATCATTTGGTATTGGAAAAATTCTCAATATGCTTCCGCTCAAGGCAGATTCCATCAAGTTTACCTTCTTATCAGTTTCAACAAAATCTTTCTCAAACTGATTTGGGTTTGCGGCTTTGTAGGCTGCATCAAGATATGGTGATAATTTATAGTTTCCTTTTTCGTCAAAGAATGAGATAAAAGGTGCAAATTTATCTTTGGAATCAATTCCAATAATCTTACGAATACTGTCATTTCCTGGTTTAATGTAGATAAGCGGAATTTCAATCCATAATTGTGCACTTTGCGTCATCGACAAAAACACTTGATCCGAATTCATTCCATTATAAGTATCAGAATGACTTACTTTCCTCAACAATTCAGAAGAGAAAGTATTGATTGGTTTCATTCTACCACCAGCATCCTGAATAATCAATCTACCAAACTTTGCTGCATGTTCTGGCGTAACCGTAAAGGTTGTCAACACCGAATCTAATTGTGTCTGCGTTGGTTTTACTCTCACATGGCCTGTGCTTTCAGCATGTGACTCTCCAGCATTTTCTTTCGAATGGTCATGATCATGTTCTTGTGCAAAACCAGTCAAACTAAATAACAATACCAAAATCGTTAGTAATTTTGCTTTTTTATCTTTCACTACATCTAATTTTATTTTTAGATGACCAAAACGCGAATGCTTAGTAAAAAGAAGGGCTATCATACTAAAAAACAATAAAAAATATCCTAAATAAGTAATTGTCGTTCCCCAATAATCGTGATTTACAGATAATACCGTTCCTTTTTCGTCTGGATCAAATGAAGATTGGAAAAAACGATATCCTTCGTGATCCAATACATGATTCATATAAATTCTCGCATCAAATGGTTTTACTGAATCCTGAACAGTTACTTGGCTTTCAAAAGAAGAATAGCTTTTCTCAGTTCCTGGGTATTTTTGAGCAATAAAATCATTTAGTTTTATCTTAAATGGCAACACATAAGCTTTGCTTCCGAAGAAAAAAGTATATTCATGCTCCCCTATCTTAACTGTTTTAGAATCTCCCGTTTTTCCTTTGGAACCTATTAACGTTACCAATTCTTCTTTTCCATTGGCAGAAAGTTTAACTATAAGAGCATCCTCATGATTCTTTTCTTTAAAATCATTTTTGGAATCATAATCGATTACTCCGGTAACTGCAGGCTCTGGAAAAACAAAACGAATATCCCCGATACTATACAATGAACGCATCATCAAAGGTTGCACAACATCTTTTACCACTTTTCCTTGTAGTTTATCAGCCATTCTCATAAAATCTCCTTCAAAAGGCATTTGAATGGTATAACTTTCTTTTGTGGTATTGATATTGATAGCTCCTTCAGTAAATTTATTCAGGGCAAAAAGAACATTATGAATATTTTGAACTTCACCTGATTTAAGGAAATGTTCTTCACGGCCACCCGCACCTGCCTCAACCAGTTTAAAATACAAACTTCCTTTTGGATCTGGTTTAACGTATTCTTTAGCACCCATAATGAAATTTTGGTAGTGTACCTCAAATGGAGTTCCTGCAAAATCACCTGTCATCTTAAAATCATTGTCTGTTACTGGTGATAACAAAAGAGGTTTCTCAAAAACTCTGCGCTTCATTTCACCTTTGTATTCTCCGTCAACAAAAAGAGTCAGGAATGTTTTATCGGAATAAAATTGATTTTCGGTAGCGCCTTCACGAATAGGCATCATTCCTTCAAAACTGATGTAACGCGTAATAAAAGCTCCCGCAATGATAAAAACGAAAGACAAATGAAGTATTAAAGTCGCCCATTTTTCTTTCTTAAACAACTGATAGCGCTTGATATTCCCAATGAAATTAATCATAAAAAATCCCATTATAGCTTCAAACCACCAAGTATTATAGACTAAAATTCGAGCTGTATCGGTATTGTATTTGCTTTCGATAAAAGTTCCTGTTCCCATTGCAATTGCAAAAGTCAAGAATAATAAAGCCATCAATCTGGTAGAAAATAGGACAGAGAATAATTTTTTATCCATTTGGAAGTAGATTTCGTTTTAATAAAGTGTCGCAAAAGTACTCAAAATTGTCCACTTGTTTAAGGACTTAATTGTTAATTAAATCCAAAATTAAGTGTCTTTTTTTTAGAGAAAAAGCAATAAACCATACATATGCCAGTTATATGTGAGATTAAAAATTTGAAACCAACACTTCATTTTTTTTGCTAATTTTGCCAAATGATTAAAATAACGATTATCGGTTCCGGAAATGTAGCGCAACACCTGATTGATGCTTTCGCAAAAAGCAATGCTGTCGAAATCATTCAGGTCTTTTCAAGAACTCAAAAAGAAATTTCAGTCCTACTCGATTCGAGTAAAATTACGAATAATTGGAATGCCTTGGCGGAAGCCGATTTATACATCATAGCCGTTTCCGATGATGCTATTCCAACTGTTTCATCACAATTACCTTTTGAAAATCGTTTGGTTGTTCATACTTCAGGGAGTGCGCCTTTAACTTCATTGGATAGTAAAAACAGAAAGGGTGTTTTTTATCCTTTGCAGACTTTTACCAAAGGGAAAGCAATTGATTTTAAAATGATCCCGTTTTGCTTAGAAACCCAGTTTGAAAGCGATTATGTGCTATTGGAAAAAGTAGCAAAATCCATTTCGGACAGTATATACAAAATCGATTCCCACCAACGCAAAGCCTTGCATGTGGCTGCTGTTTTTGTCAATAATTTTACTAATTATTTGTACCAATTGGGGAGCGATATTTGCCAGGAAAACCATGTTTCTTTCGATATTTTAAAACCATTGATTCTGGAAACTGCAGAAAAACTCTTGACACTTTCACCAAAAGACGCTCAAACGGGTCCAGCAAAACGCAATGACATTTCGACTATAGAGGCACATGAATCTTTTTTATCGAATGAAAATCAATCTACAATTTATAAAATATTAACCCAATCTATACAAAATCATGGCAAAAAGCTATAAAGAAATAATGAATGATATAACTACGTTTGTGTTTGACGTAGATGGTGTACTTACAGATGGTTCAGTTTTTGTTACCAATGAAGGAGAGATGCTAAGAACCATGAGCATCCGCGATGGTTATGCAATGAAAGCTGCCATCGAAAGTGGTTACCATGTATGCATTATTTCGGGGGGAAGCAACGAAGGTGTAAGAGTAAGACTTCGCAATCTAGGAATTACCGATATCCATTTGGGTACACCAGATAAAGTAAAAACGTTCAAAGAATACACCGATGTTTATGGAATCAATCCTGAGCAAGTTTTGTACATGGGTGACGATATTCCGGATTATCACGTTATGAAATTAGTAGGATTGCCTACTTGCCCTCAAGATGCAAGTCCTGAAATCAAAGCTATTTCAAGCTATATTTCTCACATTAAAGGTGGAAAAGGCGCTGCTCGTGATGTGATTGAGCAAGTGATGAAAGTACAAGGAAAATGGATGGCTTATTTTGACGGAAAACTTGATTAATTATTAATGATTGATTGTTAATGGTTAATCAATTTCAAATTTACAATTCATCATTTAAAAATTTATAATTAAAAATGAAATACCTCAAATTAATACGTTACCAAAACCTATTGATGCTTGCTTTGATGCAACTGCTTTTTCGTTATGGTTTTTTAAATTACCAAAATATTCCTTTGGCACTTAATGACTGGCAATACTTTTTATTGGTATTTGCAACGGTTATGATTGCTGCTGGGGGTTATGTCATCAATAACATTATGGATCAAGCTACCGATAATGACAACAAACCCAATCAGGTTGTTGTTGGAAAAAGCATATCCGAAACCAATGCTTACAATGTTTATTTTGTTTGTACCGTTTTGGGAGTTGGCTCTGGATTCTATTTATCAAATGTGATTGCCAAACCTGGATTTGCGGCTATCTTTATTATCATTTCTGCAACCTTGTATCTTTATGCAACCAGCTTGAAACAAATGTTACTTATAGGAAACTTTATTGTGGCATCTTTGTTGGCTTTCAGTGTGCTTATCATTGGGATTTTCGACCTGTTGCCAGTTATCAATCCTGGAAACCGAATCATTATGGCCGACTTGTTTTCTATTCTTTTGGACTATGCCTTATTCGCCTTTGTAATTAATTTTATTAGAGAAATTGTAAAAGATCTCGAAGATGTCAATGGCGATTACAACCAAGGAATGAATACTTTACCTATCGTTTTGGGAATAAACCGAACATCAAAATTAGTATTGGTTTTGAGTTTGATTCCATTGGTTATGGTGATATTCTACATCAAAAACTACTTTTTTACATTTGACTTGTATATTGCAACACTATATGCCTTAATAAGTATAGTTGCTCCATTAATTTATTTTGCAGTAAAAATGGCTGATGCCAAAAAAAGTGAACATTTTCATCATTTGAGCACTGTTTTAAAACTAATTATTTTGTCTGGATTGTTTTCAATTGCGATTGTTACTTATAATATTTTACACCATGCTTAAAGAAAAACTCAAAAACTACAAACTCATATTGGCTTCTGGTTCACCAAGAAGACAACAATTTTTTAAGGATTTGGACTTGGATTTTGAAATTCGACTAAAAGAAATTGAAGAAGTTTTCCCTCCCGAATTAAAAGCAGAAGAAATCACTAACTATCTTGCACAATTGAAAGCCAGTGCTTTCGAAGGCGAATTACAAAACAATGAAATTTTAGTCACTAGTGACACTATCGTTTGGCACAAAAATTGTGCTTTAGGTAAACCTAAGGACCATCAGGATGCTTTTGAAATTTTGAAATCGTTATCAAATGCGACGCACGAAGTAATAACTTCGGTTTGTTTTAAGACAAATTTATCTTCAAATTTGATATACGAGACAACAAAAGTTACCTTCAATGCGTTAACTGATGAAGCTATTCTTTATTATCTTGAAAATTATAAACCGTATGATAAAGCAGGAGCTTATGGAATTCAGGAATGGATTGGCTTTATTGGAGTTTCAAAAATTGAAGGTTCTTATGCCAATGTTATGGGAATGCCAACAGATAAAGTATATGAATATTTAAACAATTTATAAAAAATATAAAAATTAATGGATTTTTTTGATCAATATCTTAAAGAGCAGATAAGTACTGGAGTATTGATCTTGATTGTCATTTTGTCCCGAACTGTTGTTTCAAAATTAGTGAGACGATATGCAAAGACAAGTCAGATTATTGAAAGAAGAACCAATTTAGTTATAAAATATATCAATATCCTTATCAATATTTTGGCTTTAATCACCTTAATATTAATTTGGGGAGTTCAAGCCAAAGATATTTTTATTACACTTTCGTCAATTGCAACTGTGATAGGAGTAGCAATGTTTGCACAATGGTCAATCTTGAGTAATATAACATCTGGAATCATCTTATTTTTTTCATTTCCGTTCAAGATAGGAGATGTTATTTTAATCCATGATAAAGATTATCTTGTAGAGGGCGTAATTGAAGATATTGGGGCTTTTCACGTAACAATACGTTCAAAAGAAGGTGAAATAGTTATCTATCCTAACAACTTATTTTTTCAAAAAGGAATTTCAGTCATTAAAAAACCTACTAACAATAATAATGAGTTTACCGATTAACGGTCCATTATTTCTTTAAAAATTAAACCCAACTCTAAATTTAAATACAATGAAAACAATTAAATTAATTACTGCTGGACTTCTGCTTTTTGCAGCGAGTACAACAAAGGCCCAAGTTTCTGTTGATGTAAACATAGGAACACCAAACGTAAATGTACATGTAGGAACGCCACCTGTTTGGGGCCCTGTCGGTTATGACGAAGTGGAATATTACTATTTACCAGATATCCAAGTTTACTATGATATCAGGTTAGCACAGTATATTTATTTTGGAAATGGAAGATGGATTCGTTCCAGATATTTACCAAGCTATTGCAGAGACTATGACTTATATCATGGCTACAAAGTAGTTTTGAATGATTATCATGGTCACGCACCTTACACTTATTATAATACTCACAAAGTGAAATATTATAAAGGGTATAAAGGGAAACCTCAAAAAAGCAGAGGTGAATACCAAGTACGTTATGAAGATCATGACCGTGACCATGACTACCATGACAATGATCATCATGACAATGGCCACCATGATAAACATGGAGGAAATGGTCACCATGGAAATGGCAAAGGAGGTAAGCATTAATCCTATATTTCCTTTTTAAAACAAAATTGAAATTTTATAATTTAAAAAGCCGCAACATGTCAAAGTGTTGCGGCTTTTTTTTATTTAAACTGAAAATTATTTCTTCAAATACTTATCCAACCAATCAAATATAGATTCAAAAACAATATTTCGTACTGGTTTTCTGGACAATACCAAATCATGTATTCCTCCTCCAAAACCAATAACTTTTTTATGCGGAGAATCAATTAATTTTGCTTTTTCAGTAATATCATCTACGTTTAAAATAGCATCTCCCTCAAACATTTCTTCACCCCAATACTTTGGGTTTACTGATTGAATAGAATGCAAAACCAATATGGGTTTATAAACTGAAATACCGCTTGCAATTTTCAAATGTCCATCGTGTATAGCGTTTATCCATCCAGCATTGATAGATGGCGCAACATGAGGTTTCCATTGCAAATTATAATCCCATTCCCCAAAATCATTCTTGTGCAAACTTTTTCCATAAAATTTTGAAAACCCGATGGGTAAAGTAATATTTGGATTTAATCTGCCTAAAAAAGAAAGTACTGGAATAACCGTTTTCTTTTGGATCCAAGGCACATTAAAATCATAAAAAGGACTATTGCAGATCAATACATCAAAAAGCGCCTTCTCCTTTCGATCCGAAGCATATAAAGTTATAATCAATCCACCTGTTGAATGACCGTACAATACTATTTCTTGACTTCCCTCTTCTCTAATAATGGCCAAAGCGCTGTCAATATCTTCATAATATTCGGATAAGTCCCTCACATTATTTGCCTTATGATTTTGCAAAATAGATCTGCCGTATTTCCTTAAATCCAAAGCATAAAAATGATAGCCTTTTTTCAAAAATTCTTCAGCTATAATATCTTGAAAAAAATAATCATTAAAACCATGAATGCACAAAATGGCTTTAGTTACTCTTGAAGAACCTCTTTTTCGGATTAGTGTAGTGGTGACTTTACCTTCAAAATCATCGGGTTGAATAATGGTCATTTGTTCAAAACCATTTTTCAAAACATCTTCCTCGTATCTCATATTCATTCTGGTTAGGTTAATTGTAGACAAAGGGGGATTTTCAAATTCTCATGAATGATTTCATTATAACATTCTCAAATTTAACATTCTATTTTTAAATAATTGACATAGAAAACTAATATTTTATATCAAATTTGTTAATCTTTAAGTCGCATATTTTTTAAAAAATGTCCTAATAAATCTCAAACATTAACATAACTTTTGGAATTATAGCTAAATATTCCCATTATTTAATTAGTATTTTTGGACTTGAACTAATAGTTACAATTCTATTTTTTTTTTTAGAAATAATAAATCTTGTTATATGCGAAAGCTTTTTTTTAAATCATTTTTAGTTTTAGTCCTTTCTATACAGATAACATACGCCCAAAAACCTCAAAAACCAAATTCAGCAGAAATCTACAATCAAATTCAGAAGCTTAATTTTTTGGGGACTGTACTTTATATCGCCGCACATCCCGATGATGAAAATACCCGTTTAATTTCATATATGGCTAATAACATTCATGCTAGAACTGGTTATTTATCACTAACAAGAGGAGATGGAGGCCAAAATTTAATTGGCCCACAATTAAGAGAATTACTTGGAGTTATAAGAACCCAAGAACTTCTGGAAGCAAGAAAAATTGATGGAGGAGAACAGTTTTTTTCCAGAGCCAATGACTTTGGTTATTCAAAAAATCCAGAAGAAACATTACAGATTTGGGACAAAGAAAAAGTGTTGGCAGACCTTGTTTGGACGATTAGAAAATTTCAACCCGATGTTATTATCAACCGCTTTGACCATCGTTCACCTGGAACCACTCATGGACATCACACGTCTTCAGCAATGCTAAGTGTAGAAGGATTTGATTTGGCTAATAATTCCGCTTCTTTTCCTGAACAATTACAATATGTACAGCCTTGGCAGCCCAAACGCGTTTTTTTTAATACTTCGTGGTGGTTTTATGGTAGCAAAGAAAAATTTGATGCAGCCAATAAGTCCAATTTGGTTGCAATTCCAACTGGAGTTTACTACCCTACCCTAGGAAAATCCAATCAGGAAATAGCTGCATTAAGCCGCAGTAGCCATAAATCTCAAGGATTTGGTAGCACTGGATCTCGAGGCGAAGACACCGAATATCTAGAGTTCCTAAAAGGTGAAACCTTAAAAGACAAATCATCTCTTTTTGAAGGAATCGATACTAGTTGGAATCGCGTAAAAGGTGGAAAACCAATTGGTGAATTAATTACCGTTATTGCCAATCAGTATGATTTTAAAAACCCATCAGCTAGTATTCCAAATTTGGTAAAAGCTTATACTATGATTCAAGCTTTGGATGAAAATCATTGGAAAATAGTAAAAACTGAAGAAATAAAAAAAATCATTGCAGCCTGTTCTGGATTGTATTTAGAAGCCGTTTCCAACTCACAGGAAGCAACTCCAGGAAGTGTCGTAAAACTGAATCTGGAAGCAATAAACAGAAGTTCAGTAGCCATGCAACTGTCAAGTGTTACAACTTTACCCGAGCAAAAAACTACGGTTTTGAACACCGATTTAAAAAACAACACATTACAAAACAGTGCTCTAGATTTACAATTACCTCAATCAATAAACTACACGCAACCTTATTGGTTAAAAGTAAAAGGAACAATAGGATTGTACACCGTTGAGGATCAAAAAAACATTGGAATTCCTGATATTATTAGAGAAGCCAAAGTGATTTTTAATGTAAAAATTAATGGTGTTGAAATCCCATTTGAAAGAACTATTGTTTACAAATACAACGATGATGTAAAAGGTGAAATGTACAATTTCTTGGATATCGTTCCCGAAGTAACTACGACAATCCAAGATAAAGTATTGCTTTTCCCCAATACCAAACCAAAATACGTAGGCATAACTGTAAAAGCAGGAAAAAATGATCTGAAAGGAGATTTAAAATTGGATTTACCAAAAGATTGGAAAGTATCTCCTCAGTCTATTTCTTTTCAATTAGACAAAAAAGGAATGGAACAAACCGTTTATTTTGAAGTCACACCTCCTGCTCAAATGAGTGAAATTGTTGGAAAAAGTATTGCTACCATTGATGGAGTTACATTCGATAAGGAACAAATTAATATCAATTATGACCATATTACAAAACAACAGATTTTAAAAACTTCCGAGGTAAAATGCATCCGATTTGATTTGAAAACCAATGAGGAAAAAATCGCCTATATTATGGGAGCCGGTGATGAAGTGCCAAAAAGTTTGACCCAAATGGGATATAAAGTAACTCTTCTAAAACCGGAAGAAATAACACCGGAGAGACTAGATTCTTTTGATGTAGTTATGACTGGTGTGCGTGCTTACAATACTATTGATGCTTTGGCAAACAAACAGAATATTTTATTTGATTTTGTAAAAAGCGGAAAAACAATGATTGTGCAATACAATACTACCAGTGATTTGGTTACATCAAATATTGCTCCCTATCCACTAAAAATTTCCAGTGATCGTGTAACCGATGAAAATGCCGAAGTCCGTTTTCTTGCTCCCAATCATCCCGCTTTAAATTATCCAAATACAATTACCCAAAACGATTTTAAAGGTTGGAAACAGGAACAGGGATTATATTACCCAAAAGAGTTTGACAAAGCCTTCACTCCTATTCTATCTTCAAATGACAAAGGTGAAAACGCCAAGGAAGGGGCTTTATTGATTGCTCCTTATGGAAAAGGAAACTATATTTATACCGGTCTGAGCCTTTTTAGAGAATTACCGGAAGGAGTTCCAGGAGCATATAAATTGTTATCCAATATGATTTCAATTAAGTCTTCGGTAAGCATTCCTAATCAAAAAATGAAACCTTAAAAAGAAAAACATGGATTCAAAAAAACCTAAAATATTCTGGTCAAAAGACTATACCTTAGTTCTGGTTGCCAATGCTCTGTTTATAATTGTTTTTTATTTAATTATGAAATTATACTCTTAACCTATGCAATTATTTGACTGGATTGTACTGATAGTAACACTATTATTTATTGTAATTTATGGTGCTTGGAAAACACAGGGTAGTAAAAACGTTGAAGAATATATTCTAGGCAACAACGAAACTCCTTGGTTTACTGTAGGACTTTCGGTTATGGCAACACAAGCCAGCGCCATTACTTTTCTTTCGACTCCTGGACAGGCTTACCATGACGGAATGGGATTTGTGCAATTCTATTTTGGACTGCCAATTGCAATGGTGGTAATATGCCTCACTTTTATACCTATCTATCACAAATACAAAGTTTATACTGCTTATGAGTATTTAGAAAAAAGGTTCGACTTAAAAACACGCTCATTAGCCGCAGTTTTATTTTTGGTTCAAAGAGGTTTAGGTACAGGAATTACGATTTATGCACCTTCAATCATTTTATCGGCATTATTGGGTTGGAACCTTACGTATATGAATATTATTATCGGTATTTTGGTTATTGTCTACACCTTTTCAGGTGGAACAAAAGCTGTGAATGTCACTCAAAAACAACAAATGTTTGTCATACTTGCCGGAATGATGATTACATTTTTCCTCATTTTTGATTATTTACCCAATGATATGACTTTTGACAATGCCTTGCATATTGCTGGTGCCAATCAAAAAATGAATATCGTTAATTTCTCATTTGACTTGGATGAAAAATATACTTTTTGGAGCGGAATTACTGGTGGTTTCTTTCTTGCCTTAGCTTATTTTGGGACCGATCAATCACAGGTAGGTCGTTATTTGTCTGGAAAATCTGTTCGTGAAAGCCAAATGGGATTAATCATGAACGGACTTTTAAAGGTACCTATGCAATTCTTGATTTTGCTTACCGGAGTAATGGTGTTTGTGTTTTTTCAATTCAATGAAACACCTTTAAATTTTAATCCAAACAATAAAATATTGGTTGAAAATTCAAAATACAAAGATGAATATCAAAATTTACAGAAAAATCTAGACCGATTATCCGAAGATGAAAAAGTAATCAATCTATTATACATAGATCAACTCAATCAAGATTATGACAATCCTACACTTCGAAAAGAATTGGTCGATTTGGCGCTCAAAGAAAAAGAATTAAGAGCTAAAGCCAGAGAAATAATTTCAAAAGCGGATAACAAAGCCGAAACAAATGATAAAGATTATGTATTTTTCTATTTCATTCTTCATTATTTACCCAAAGGACTTATTGGTTTATTGCTGGCGGTAATCATTTCTGCTGCAATGTCTTCTACGGCATCCGGTCTTAATGCATTGGCTTCTACAACAGCCATCGATATTTACAAACGTAATGTCAAAGAAGAAAAATCCGAAAGACATTATCTGAATGCTTCTAAACTTTTCACCCTTATGTGGGGAATCATTGCTATTGCATTTGCTTGTATTGCCACGCTTTTTGAAAATTTAATCCAACTTGTAAATATCATCGGCTCCATATTTTACGGTACTGTTCTGGGAATTTTTCTTGTTGGTTTTTATACCAAAAAAATACGAGGAAAATCAATCTACTTCAGTGCTATCATTAGTCAAATAGCCATTTTTATCATATACTATTTCACCAATTTTATTTATCCAAGTGGGGCAGAAAAACTAGGTTATTTATGGCTCAATTTTATTGGGGCATTACTCACTATAGTATTATCTTATTTGTTACAAACTACTGTATTTAAGACCGAAGAACAAACAACATTAGCAGACAATACAGTTTCATAAAATCATTTATATACAATCATAAAAAAATCCCGTTTCGTTATGATTCGGGATTTTTTATTTAATCATCTGTTGAAAAACCTTTAGAGAATCTCTGCAATACAATATTCCCTTAATTTATTTATAGAAAAAATAATACAAATAATATTAAAATATAATTTAAAAAAATCTAAATTTGGTCCGTAAATTATAACCAATCATTTAGTAATGAAATCAATAAAACTTATTTGCTTAGCCTTATTTTTTCAATTGTTTTGCAGTAATACTACTTATGCTCAATTTGGCATTTCAACCGATCTATTAAAACTTGGGGCTTCTACCCTTGGTATTGACAAACTATTCAAAAAACCTGCAGCCATTACAACCGCTTTTGAAGATGTAAATAAAGAAGGCTCACAAATGCCTGCTTTTTTCAAATTAGAAGTTGCACAGCCATTATATTTATTACCTAAAGCACCCAATGGCGGATTTGTGCTTTGTGCCGGTTATTATGAAATGACAAATAAAAGTTATTGTTTGCATGCAGGAACATTTGCGCCTTCCAAAGGGGATGGCTATATGTATGCACCTACTAACGGATCAAAAAAAGAAATTGTTACAGCCATACTAAAAAGTGCTGAAAATCATCCTGAAATACACCAACATAATATCCAAATTTTATTGTGGGCAATAATTGCCAAAACAAAATTCATCGATTTTAGTACTGAGGTAAAGCTAACCGCTATAACCCTACTTACCAAAAAGCAATTAACGCAACTGGAAGATGGTGCGTTAGGTTTTTTACCCGATGATGTTATCAATCAAGCTAAAGCAAAACTACCCGAAAGTGTTCAAACTGTATTTGAAGCCGAAAACAACATTCGCGGCTTAATTACTTCTGGAAACTACACCTATCAGGAAATGGAAAAGTATGCTATTCTTGCTGGATTTGCGCCTCCAAGAACGGATTACCCAAGCGGTATCTGGACTTTGCATCCTGATGGTTATTACGTTCGATATATTCCTTCAGGTTATTCAGTTACCAAAGTTCAAGTTTATGTTCCCAAAGAACTTATCATTAGTCTAAAAGGGAAAAGTCTTATTTATGATGCTACCAATGACATTGCATGTCCAGCTAATACAGGTTCACAAAGATTGGCACAAACCAACGAACCCTTAAATCCAGATTATTCAATTACATTAAAAACCTTATGTGATGGCGTAAATTAACATCAAAATAATAAAACAGTTTATTAAAAAATCCCGTTTCGCCCTAAAAAGGCGAAACGGGATTTTTAATTTAATCGTTAATCAGAATACAGTTCAGCGTGTCCTATTTTTTACTCCACTCCGCAATGCTTTCTCTATTCATTTTTACGTAATCTTGATTCTTTGCAGTTTCTGCAGCCACAAGAGATAGATTTGCGGTTTCAATAGCACCTTTTTTATCTCCTGCTCTTGCTTGAATCAATGACTTTTGACGAGTGTACCAATAAGGTTTTTCAGTACTCAATTCCATAGCTTTATCCATGTAAGCCATTGCTTTTGCGTTATCACCATTCGACTGATAAAGGTATTGTGCAGCCGAAAAATAATCAGCAGACGTTGGTCCTGCCAATACTTTTTCAATATTTGCCAATACTTCTTTTTGAGTAGGAACTGTAAATTTCATTGAAACAGATGAGTTTTCCCAAGCCATATCCAAGGTAGCAGTATCTGCGGTCAAGTTACCAATACCAATTGTGAAAGACTCTACTGATTTTTGTAATGCATCTTCTTTTACAGTAGTTCTTAGTACTACATTAGCTTCATTCCACGTCTCAGGATTTCCCCAATTGTTTGTGGTAGAATAAAAAATCACTTCCCAGCTTTCTATTTTAGGAACTGTATACAAAGAGTATTTTCCTTTAGGCAAAGTTTTACCATCAATTACAACATCCTCACTAAAAGAAATGGTAGTATTTTCATTGGCTCCAGTTCTCCAAACTTTTCCAAAAGGAACCAAATTCCCAAATACCGCTCTACCTCTTGCAGCCGGTCTGCAATAAACTATTTCTACATCTGTCAATCCAACCGTTTGAAAAACTGTTGCTTTTGGGCTGGCTTGAGGTGTTTTCAATTGAGCCTCAGTAATAAAGGGCGCTATAATAAAGGCTAAAACAAAAAAAATCTTTTTCATATTATTGGTTTATGTATTTCTTCAAATTTACAAATTCAAAAAACTTTAGATGTTAATTTTTCCTTAATTCAAAATTAGTTATTATACTATTTTTCCAAGTTTAGTTGTTTCTACAACACAAAACAACGCACTCACTAGAAATTTAGAAATCATACAAGCTTTTTAAAAAATTATATAACAAAAAAAAAGATGTTCGGGTTTAAGTTTGTAATGTAATTAAATCAAACTTGACTAATAAAGAATTTGTATTTACAGTCGACTTTATAAAAACTACTATTATGGAAAATCAAAAAATAATACTCAAAAAAATAAAATATCTTATTTATAAAAGTATGTATTATTGTTTTGAAATTCGATATATCTTTAATTTATAAATTAATACTGCGATACTTTCTCAAAATTCAATTCATCAAAATGATTGACTACAACATCAGCCAATGACAAATCTTGGTCTTTAGAATGAAAACTATTGTACCCTACACAAAAAATACCCGCAGCTTTGGCCGCTTTTACACCATTGGTGCTATCTTCAATAACGATGCAGTTTTCCTTTGGTGCAATAGATAAAGATGCTGCATGCAGGAAAATTGCAGGATGTGGTTTTGATTTCGGAAAATCTTCACCACTTACTATATGTGAAAAATATTGGTGTAAATCAAAACGTCGAAAAACTCTATCAATCGTGACTTTTGAAGCCGATGAAGCTACAATCAGCTGCATACCATTTTGATGAAAATCTTTAATTAAATTTTCCACTCCTTCCAGTAAAGCCAAATCTTCTTTACTATCAAAAGCATCATTAAAAATAGATCTTTTTCTCAAAATCAAATCTTCTACTTCATGTTGTAACTGAAAATGTTCTTTCAACTTCTGAAAAGTATTGCGAGTCGATAACCCTGTAAAAGAAGTGTACATTTCCTCTGGAACTTCAATATTCAATTCACCAAATTGTTTGTAATAAGCATAACGGTGTACAAGTTCTGTATCTACAATTACACCATCCATGTCGAAAATTACGGTTTGTATCATTTTTTTTTAGATTCTAAGGTGCTGAGTTCCTAAGATACTAAGACACCTAGTTTATATTTTTATTGTTTTAAATTTGACTCCTTAAACTTTTAACCTCTTAATCGATTAAACGATTCAACATCTTTACTCTTTCTTAAGTAAAAATCGAATCACTGTTTCTGCTGCGTGCAGGCCAAATAATCCTGGCATATAACTATTGGTTCCGTAAAAAGATTTTTTAAAATTAGAACCATCGGTCATGCGCAAGCTAGATTCATCTTGAATTTCAGAAGAAAAAACTACTTTCACTTTGTTGATTTTTTCTTTCTTCAAACGCTTTCTGATTGTTTTTGCAAAAAAACAATTTAACGTTTTAGAAATATCAGTTACTTTTACTTTAGAAGCATCCATTTTCCCTCCAGCTCCCATACTGCTTATTATTCTCACTTTTTTTCTTCTAGCCGAAATAATCAAATTCAATTTTGGGGTTACGCTGTCAATGCAATCCAAAACATAATCATATTCATTGGTAACAATCTCATAAGCACGCTCTGGCGAAAGAAACTCTTTTACTCGAATCAAATTCAATTCAGGATTAATATCCATCAATCGGTCACCTACAACATCCACTTTAGGCTGTCCCACTGTTGAATGCAAAGCTGGCAATTGTCTATTTATATTGGTAATATCTACAACATCTCCATCTACAATGGTCATCGTTCCTACTCCTGCCCTTGCCAAAAACTCGGCTGCAAAAGAACCCACTCCGCCTAGTCCTACGACCATTACGTGAGCATTTTGCAAATTCTGTAAACCTTCTTTTTTAAATAATAGTTCGGCTCTTTCTGTCCACTCTGCCATATTAATTCGTTTAATTTTTTAAAAAGTGTAATCGTTTAAAGGTTTAATCGCTCTTGGTTATGGTTTAAAATTGTTTAAAGGTTTAATCGTTCAAAATTCTCATTCCCTAAACCGACAACTCATAATTCATAACCTCTAAAAACCGCTGCAAAATTACTCTTTATTTGTTGTTGCAGTTCATCCATTTTCCATTTTTTATATTGGGCTGCCAAGGCATATACTTCCTCAATTCCTTCTTCCACAGTATCAGTTTCTAGAAAAAATCGATCATTGGGAATACTTTGAAAAACTGTTTCTAGTTCAGGATTACGCAATAAATATTTCCCAAACGAAATATAGAATCCGTTATCGATGAGTTCCTTGGCCACTTGTTTATTCTTCGAGAAACCGTGAATGAGCATTGGAACCGTAATTTTTAATCGTTTCTTTAGAGCAATTACCTCTTGAAAAGCTGCGACACAATGAATCACAGCGGGTTTATTTTGTTTTTGTGCCAAAAGCAATTGTCTTTCAAAAACCTTTTGCTGCAATTCTAACGGAATTTCGATGCGTTTATCCAATCCACATTCGCCCAAAGCAAAACAATTAGGCTCTTGTAATTTACTTTCAATAATCTGCAAATCGGTCTCCAATCTTTCTTCATCAATATACCAGGGATGAATCCCAATGGAATAATACGGAATCGCTGCATCAAATTCCTGCGGATATTGATTAACGAGTTCCAAGACCGCGTCCTGATTCGTAAATTTGTGAGTATGTAAATTAAAAAACTTCATTAATCATGAAATTTCTTTACGCCCGCTTTTATTTCGATAGCCAAATCGTTTTCCAATGGCACTTTTGGGCATGAATATTTATGATTGTAAGCACAATAAGGGTTGTACGACTGATTAAAATCAATAACAATCGTGTTCTCTGTTGGGATTTTCAAATCAATGTATTTCCCGCCTATATAACTTTCTTTACCCGAAGTCAAGTCCGAAAACGGCAAAAACAAATGGTCTTTGTATTCTTCTTTTTTGGAGAGTTCAATATTGCGGTAAATATTTAGTTTTAACTCTTTTCCCTCTAGCTGAAAACGAGCTTCCCCATATTTTACATACATAGGTTTTCTCGCCGTTGAAGTTTTCATTTCAAATGGTCTTTCGTTCTCAGTTCTAATGAATTTAGCTACTACAAAGGCTTTTTCATTTATTGGATAAAAATCTAATGCTTTAAATTTAGCCAAATCATCAGTCGACAACGGACTTGTCTTTGCATCTGCATATTCTGTATTGAGGTCCTTTTGAAATTTTTCGACAGCAGTTACATCAAATTTTTCTTGGCTAAAGCCAAAATTAAAAAGTGTCAACAGAATCAAAGTCAGTGTAACTCTCATAATAATTTAAATTTTATGCAAAAATAGTTTAAAGTTACAAAGCCACAAAGTTTATGTTTAGAGAAACAAATATCTTGAAATACACTAAATATCTCACTAGCCCAGATTACTTCACTTAAAATTTATTTTCATAGGAGTTCAGTGAATATATTTGCAACGAATAGCTGGACACGAATGAAATGAACTGACGAAGTAAATAGCTCCTAAAAAACTTTGTAGATTTGCAATAAACAAGAATTTGCAACATGCTTAAAACTGCCCTTGGCCGCTACATCAATAATTTTAAAGGCTTCACACGCGAAGTTTGGATACTTGCTCTAGTCACTTTTATCAATAGAGCCGGTACTATGGTGCTGCCTTTTTTATCCAAATATTTAAAGGAAGATTTGAATTTTACCTATGGTGAAGTGGGATGGATTATGGTTGCCTTTGGATTGGGTTCCATGTTGGGATCGTGGTTAGGAGGAAAACTGACCGATAAAATTGGGTTTTATAAAATCATGATTTTTAGTCTTTTTACGAGCGGAATCCTATTTATTCTACTACAATACATTACAACCTTTTGGGGATTATGCTTTGGGATGTTTGTTATTATGGCAATTTCCGATATGTTTCGTCCTGCCATGTTTGTATCGCTGAGCCTATATGCCAAACCCGAAAACCGAGTTCGTGCGCTGTCTTTAATTCGTTTGGCTGTAAATCTAGGCTTTACAGCTGGCCCGGCTTTGGGCGGATTAATTATTATTGGAATGGGTTACCAAGGACTATTTTGGGTCGATGGAAGTACCTGTATCATTGCAATTTTGATTTTTGCATTGTATATCAAAGAAAAAAAGAAAATACCAGTTACCACAGATCAATCAATAACCGAAACAATTTCAAAATCGGTCTTTAAAGACAAACCCTTTTGGCTGCTGCTTTTTATCAGTTTTGTAACTTTCATGGTTTTTCTTCAAATATTTTCGACTTTGCCCTTATACCACAACGAAAAATTTGGACTAAGTGAATTCCAAACCGGAATGTTGCTCTCCATCAACGGGTTACTGGTTTTCCTTTTAGAAATGCCAATCGTAAGCACCTTAGAAAGAAGAAAAACGAACAAAATAAAGAGCATTGCAATTGGATCTCTATTCATTACACTTGGATATTACATTTTGTTACTTGATTCTTGGGTTGGAATCCTAGTAATTAGCATCATATTACTCACCTTTGGTGAAATATTCTCTTTTCCATTTGTCAATGCCGTTGCCCTCAACCGCGCGCCAAAAGGTCAAGAAGGAAAATATATGGGCTTCTATACCATGAGTTTCAGCCTGGCACATATAGCCAGTTCCAAAACTGGTCTGGAAATTATAGCTCATTATAACTATCAAGTCAATTGGTTTATCATGGGAACTTTGGGTGGACTATCCTTCCTTTGCTGTTTTTGGCTCAACAAAATGATTCACAAAGAACAAAAATAATACCTTCATAATAATTGGGGCGTGCCACCATTATGAAAATGGGCCAAATATGCAAACCGCTTATTCGGCCCATTTCCATAAAGCTGTCGGGCTATACGCGCTACTTCGGTAGCTTGCTTCTATCCCTCACGCGAGAACCACAGCAGTTGTATTCCAGAAGATATCTATTAGATACAAATCCCAACAGGTTTTAAAAAACTGTTCTCCATTCCCTAACCACTTCCAAATCATTTTGTATTTATAATTGGTATTATTTTTTATCCAACAAAGAGATTTGGCATTTTTGGTTAATTACAAAATGGGGTTAACCACGTTCTGAACCGCATTAACCCCGTACAATAACGTGGTTAACCCCATCCGATACACCAACTGCCCCGTTACAGAACGGGGTATACCTCGTCCTCAACTACATCAACCCCGTACATCACGGTGGTTAACCCCGTCCGATACACCAACTACCCCGTTATGTAACGTGGTTTACCACGTTATAGAGCAAAATACACCCGTGATTATCATATTGAACACCAAGAAAATCAGCATAAAACTAAAATTTTAGTTAAATAACTATATTTATAGTTTGTAAACTAAAAATATAGTTGTAAGTTTGTTTCAAATTAAATCATCATGCAAAAACTAACGAACAAAGAAGAAGAAATCATGCACATTTTATGGAAGCTCAAAAAAGCTTTTGTAAAAGAAGTAATGGCCGAAATCACAGAAGACCAACCGCATTATAACACCTTATCCACCATTATTCGCAATCTGGAAGAAAAGGGATATGTAAATCACAATGCCTTTGGAAACACGCATCAATATTTCCCGATTGTAAGTATCGAGGATTACCGAAAAGGTTTTATGAGTACTGCTATCGATAATTATTTTAATAGTTCTTATAAAAACATGGTTTCCTTTTTTGCCAAAGAAGAGAAAATTTCTGCTGCTGAATTACGAGAAATCCTTTCTATGATTGAAACCCCAAAGAAATAAAACTATTCCATTAAAAAAAATGGGGTTCATGACAACCAAAAAACCAAATAAAGGCTTCGGAATAAAAAAACAATAAACACAAATGGAAACACTATTCATATATATTGCAAAATCGAGTGGATTAATAGGGATGTTCTATATCGCTTATTATTTCCTACTGCGAAAAGAAACTTTCTTTACCGCAAACCGTTGGTTTCTTTTGGCGGGTTTGCTGACATCAGTAATTTTGCCTTGGATAGTTTTTACCACGATTGTTTGGGTAGAACCAACGCCTACTAATTTTGACTGGTCAAAAATGCCCTTGAGAACTGTCCCTAAAGAAAGTTTTGAAATCAATTGGTATATTGTTTTGGCCGCTGCCTATATCATAGGAATAACGTTGTTTTTAATCCAGTTTGCCTTTGACTTTTATCACCTTAATCTCGTTTTGAGAGGAAAAACAATTCACCAACAAGCAGACCATAAATACATCGACCTTAAAGAAAACATTGCTCCTTTTTCTTATTTCAACACCATCGTTTACAACTCATCATTATACAGCGAGTCGGAAATGGAAAGTATCCTTGAGCATGAGAAAGTACACAGTGAGCAATACCACACTATAGACGTCTTAATCATGCGTTTCTTTTGCATCCTTTTTTGGTTCAATCCCTTTATTTGGTTGTACAAAAATGCCATTTTGCAAAACTTAGAATTCATCGCCGACAGTGAAGCTGCCAAAAACATATCCGACAAAAAAGCGTATCAGCTTACGCTTTTAAAAATAACAACACACGAAAATTGTGTTGTGCTTACCAATCATTTTTATCAATCATTAATCAAAAAACGAATCGTTATGTTAAACAAAAATCAATCAAAAAAATCGAATTCCTGGAAGTATGCCTTAGTACTTCCAGCTTTAATTGCCTTTGTGTTTTTATTCCAAATGGAAGTTATCGCAAAGGAAAAAAATCAGAGCCCAAAAAAAGAACAATCAACTTCAAGTGATGTAGATGTTTACAAAATAAATAAGAATACAACAGAAGCAGAATTAAAAGAAAAAGCAGAAATTCTTAATGAAAAATATGCCATAAAAACCACATTTTCTAAAGTAAAAAGGAACTCAAATAATGAATTAATTGGTTTAAAAATTAAACTGCAAAAAGGAAAAGAAGTAGCTACCGAAATGGAAGTGAACAGTGGCGAACCCATAAAAGATTTTGCTATAGCCATTTCCAAAAATGATAATGGAACCACAAATATTGGCATTGTTACCGAAGATAAAGAGAATGATAAATTAACGGTAAATAATAACGTAGCATCTCCTAAAATTCGAATTTCTGATGATACTCATATTTTTATTGATGGAGCAAAATCAGATAAAACCGAAATGGACAAATTAGATCCAAAAGAAATTGCCACTATGAATGTCATCAAAAATAATGACAAACAAGAAATCCGAATAATTACAAAAAAATATGCCAAAACAATTAATGAAAATGACGTTTATATCGATGACAAAAAAGTAGATCTAAATGAATTAGACCAATTGGATCAAGGAATGATACAAAGTATGGATGTCAATAAGGACGGGAAAACTATTCGAATTATTACCCGAAACAGAGTTTCTCAGGACATAAATGCGCCTGCCCCTCCTACACCACCGACACCACCGACACCTCCTACACCACCTTCAAAAATTAAAGCTCCTGTTTTTCCAAAAGCGCCAAAAGCGCCAAAAGCACCAAAAGGAGATCCTATAAACGGAGATAAAAAGGCTTGGAAAGATTTTGAAAAGAAAATGGAAGAGTATGATGCTAAAATGGAAAAATTAGAACCTCAAATGGAAGCTTTCGACAAACAAATGGCAGAATTTGACAAACAAATGGAGCCTTTCAATAAGCAAATGGAGGCTTTTGATAAACAAATGGAAGTTTATGAAAAACAAATGGATGAATACCAATCTAAGATAGAAAAAGAAAACAAATAGTGGTATTCACTAAAAATCAATAAAAAAGACGGTTTCTCATCAAAACCGTCTTTTTTTATAGTTGTATTTCTTATTTAATCGGAATTGGAAATACCGGAATACTAGCATGTCCAAGTGCATCAACCGTTTGTACGGCAAAGAAATAATTATCTTTAGAATAAGGTATTTCTGCTCTAGTGTCTTTTACAAAAAAGGTCTTTTCCCAATGAGAGGAAGAAGTTTCTCTCATCAAAATCTGATAACCAAATTGTGCTTTATCTTCTGGGGCGCTCCATATTAAAGTCGATGAATTCGAAAGATTTTTAACTTCAATGCCTACATTTAAAGGAGCTTTTGGTGACCACGCCAAATTTGCCAAAACAGCTAAATTGGCACAAGCATTTTTTCTTAAATAATCAAAATCCATAAATTCAGGAAGATCTCCAAATTTAGTATTGTTTTCTGTTCTCAAATCCTGATGCTGATGATCAAAATTTTCATTCATTTCGCAAAAACGAATCGCTGTAAATCCATTTTGGCTAAAAGGAGTATGATCACCACCACGCAAGAAACGGTCATTTCGATACACTAATTTCACGCTCAATTGATCAACATATTGTTCTGTAGTTGTTTTTATATAACGTGCCAATAATCTTGAAGGACTGTCGTTATCACGATTCGTCGATTTGCGCATTTTGGCTTCATCTTCAGTCTCTAAATACGGAATTGTTTCACTAAAAACTCTTACTTGTGTATTGTCTCTTAAATTAGTTCCGTTAGATAAACTGTTGCCAATCATATCATTATTCAGCATGGCAAGAATATTCCAGTTATTTGCTTTTGCTAATTCTGCAAGATGTCTTGAGCCATAAAGTCCTTGTTCTTCACCGGTAACGGCAACAAAAATGATTGTAGCAGAGAACGATCTTTTACTCATTATCTTTGCCAATTCCATAACAGCCGCAACTCCCGAACCATCATCGTTAGCGCCTGGTGCATCCGATTTTACATCCATCACATCAGAAACACGTGAATCAAGATGTCCACTTATAATAAGTACGCGATTATCATTAGGATCAGTTCCTTTTAAGGTAGCCATTACATTTCCGAGCTGGCTGTCGACTTTTATACGTTTTCCGTCAGCCTTAACGGTAAAATAATCTATTTCAGAAGTTAATCTTCCACCAGATTCAAGAGCATATTTATCAAACTCAGATTTTACCCATTGTTGTGCAGCACCAATTCCTGTTGTTTTGCTTTTGGTATCGCTTAAAGTATGTCTGGTGCCAAAAGTAATCAGTTTTCGAACAGTTGCTTCCAGATTTTCGGCTTTGACTTCAGAAATCATCTTCTTAATTTCCGGATCTTCAGCAACTTGTGAAATACCGATTTGTGAAAATAATAAAAAGGCAAAAACGAAGTAAAAAGTAGTTTTTTTCATTGATTTGGAGTTGATTTTTGGATCTCAAATTTAATTAAAAAGGATAAACCATCATAAGTTGTCTGTTTCTTTTTTCATCCAAAAGATTTTTTCGGTTTACCATTTTCAAACTTCGTACATTTACACCTTAGGAACTTAAGAAAATGTCGGATTCAGTTGAATATCTTTAAAAAAAATATGTATAAAATTTTAGCCCAAATCAACAAACTTATTTTACCAAGCTTTACCAAACAAGGATTAGATGTAACCAAAGCCAAGAAATGGCAAATGGCTATTATTGGCTATCGTTATTATGTTACAACCAGAGCGCTTGGGTAAATTACAGTTTGCAGATTTCAGTTTGCAGTAATCAGTAATCTGCGAACTTAATTCTGTTATCTGAAATTAATAAGTCATTGCTGCAAAAATCTCGTTTCCGGCAATCTTTTCCCTTCCATTCAAGAAAGTAAGTTCCATCAAGAAATTGCACTGTACAATTACACCTCCCAATCTTTCAACCAATTCGCAAACCGCTTTTGCTGTTCCTCCTGTGGCCAAAACATCATCGTGAATCAAAACCCTATCCCCTTCTTGGATAGCATCAATATGAATTTCAAGAGTGTCAGTACCATATTCTAAATCATAAGAAGCCGAAATAGTCTCGAAAGGCAATTTATTTGGTTTTCGAACTGGAACAAAACCCACATTTAGTTCCTCCGCCAAAAGCATCCCGAAGAAGAAACCTCGACTTTCAACCCCAATTACCTTGTCAATTTTTTTGTCTTTTACTGTCGAAACCAAGATTTCGAGGCATTCTTTCCTAGCATTTGCATCGATTAGCAACGGAGTGATGTCTTTAAACACAATTCCTTCCTTTGGAAAGTCCTGAATATCACGTATATATTTTTTTAAGTTCATTTTTTTTATTTTTTATACAAATTCATACTTGCAAGTTACACATTTATTCCTATATTTGCACCCGCAAACAAGTTCAATGCACATCGTTGAAAACAATGAACAAGTTAGCAAAATGGCCTTGTGGCGCAACTGAATAGCGCACTTGATTACGGCTCAAGAGGTTACTGGTTTGAATCCAGTCAAGGTCACAAGCTTAAAAGCCCATTTCTTACGAAATGGGCTTTTTTTTATGTCTTTCCGTTATACTTAAATAGTATACTGATAAATACTAAACTATTTTTCTAAAAAGGTTTGAACCAAAAAACCTCTAAAAACAAATCACCTTGGAGGTATATCTATTTGATGAACCCTACAAAAATGCCCACAAAACATTTTCTTCATGATTTGAAAAAGTTAGCGTTAAAAATTTAATGATTGGGATGGGGCATTAGCTTCTAAAGATTGCTTTCCGCTTTTTCATACACTATCCATACACTATCCATACACTATCTATACACTATCTATGCTTTATCTATGCTTTATGTCCCGTCCTGTCCTGTCCTGTCCTGTCCTGAAATAACTATACAGATTATTAAATAAATCCTGTTCTGACATTTTTTAATAACTTTAACTAGCTATTTATAGAATAAAAATACCCCAAAATAATCTCTGATTTTTTGGGGTATTTCATTTTTATTCAGTCTCTTTATTTAGGGACTTATTTTATGGGATAATTTCGAATATAGAAGAATAGTAATTGTTTTTAGTTACTAATTGTTTCCTTATTTTCTATGCTATCCACAACATTGTCCCCTATGCTAAAAGAAAGGGAAAATCTTAATATGTTATCCATTGACGTTGACTGTTTGGATGTGGAATTGAGATATGACAAATCAAATTTGGCCGTCCTATATTTAAATCCAGCTCCAAAAGTAAAAAAGTTGACATTCCCTATTCCATTAGTATCATTATAAACCCCTGTTCTGAATGCAAAAAAGTCTTGGTATAAATATTCTAGTCCAAGTCCTGATGTAATCGAATTTGACCCGTCAACAATTAGTTTATTAAACTCTAACGAAGTTCCCAATGTATTATCTTCGTCTAAAATAAAATCAAAACCTCCACCAAATTTCAAATTGGTAGGTAAAACACTTTCAGATCCAGAATTTGAATCATAGTTCAACTTAGGTCCAAGGTTTGAAAGATTAAATCCACCTCGCCAAACACCCTTAAAACTACTAAAGGTAATTTCAGCCGACTGGTAAAATCCGGAAACATCAACAGCAAATGAACTGGCAACACTACCAGCAGCATCAACTTCTTGAATTTTTAAATCCGAACGGATGTATCTCCCGGTAACGGACATCGCAAATTTTTTGCTTAATTTCAAGGAATAAGATACATCAAATGCCAATTCGTTTGGATTCACAGTTTGGCCTGGATCATTTTCATTCTGTTTAAATAGGGTTTCTCCTAACCCAAAATATCTTAAACTGAGTGCATATGTACTTCTTTCATTAATCTTATTAAAATAATTTAGATTTAACAAAGCAACATCATTTGTTAAAGAAGATAGATAAGGAGTATAACTTAAACCTACACCTAGTTTATTTTCGGAAAAGGGATATTTCGCTGGATTCCATTGTTGTGAAAAAACATCTGGTGATGTCGCTACTCCCATATCTCCCATACCAGATGCTCTAGCATCTGCCGATATTAGCAAAAATGGCACGCCTGTGACAGTTCCCTCATTTTGTTCTTGTGCGAGTAAATTTCCGACTCCAAAGAGCAGTGAAAATAAAAGAATTATTTTTTTCATGTATATGAGTTAATTATTTTTTTGATTAAAATTATAATACGTGATGCGATACAATTTCTATTGCTTGTGATGAAGTAAAACAGTAAATTTTGTATCGCTACGCATTTAGTCACATCATTTCGTTATTTATTCGTTTGATCTTTTAATAAATTTGATAACTGAGGATGTTCCTTCTTTTCCACTTACATGTAGAAAATAAGCTCCTGTTGGTAAGTTACTCAAGTCTAACTCGCTATAAGCCTTCAGTTGCACATCTTCAATATCATATCTGCGAACAGTTGAACCATTAAGAGCCACAATTTCAATAACAACATCTCCAGCCCAACGATCTTCCCACTTTATATTTAATGTGTTTACAACAGGATTAGGAAATATATTGAGTTCCGTAATTTCTGCTTTTTTCACAACAACCTTAATCTGTTGTTCTGTGCTTAAGCCATGAATGTCTGTGGCTGTCAAGGTCAATATTGTTTCGCCTGCAGTGTGTGTTTCAATCACATATTGACCAAGTTCTTGACCTATTGTCACTGATACAATATTCTCATTTGCTACTGAAGCATTAAAAGTCATTTTATCACCATCCGGATCTGAAAAATAATCTTCAAATTGGCGCACATCAAAAAAGTTCAATCTAGAATAAATCAATTCTTCTGACTGAATAGCTACAGGTGCACGATTGGTTTTCAATACTTCAACTTGCAATGACATTTCTGTTGACGCTCCAAGTTCATCAACAGCAGTGTAAATCAATGTGTAAGTTCCAGCAGTTTCATAACCCGGAGCGAGTTTTATTGCAATTTCCTGACCAATCAATTCAAATGATACCCATGAAGGCACATTAGGAGCTTGAATCGTGATAGTATTGGCTTCTTTATCTATCAACCCTATGTTTACAGCTACTTCTGAAGCTTCGTTAACACTTACTTTTTCAGGGATATTAGAGAAAACCGGAGCTTCATTAATATGCAAGTTTACAGGAACTTTACCCATGGTATTAACCGGGTCGTTTGTTCTTATGTTTAAGATGGCATGTTGATCTCCACGAACTCCATTTGCAGCTATAAAGTCCAGTTGAACTTTATTTGATCCGCCTGGAGCAATATCTCCATTTGAAAGACCATTTATAGAAACCCAAGCATTAGAAACATACTTCTCTTCTCCGGCTCTTACCATCCAACCAATATCTTGGTAATCAGAAATGTCTTGTAAATCAAAAAACTCCCCCTCGGTATCAGCTGCCGTATATCTTCCGGGTGTTTTATCCATCCCCTCAACTGCACCTTGTGAATACGATATTTCATAAGGATAGGTAAGGACAATATAAAAATCTTCATTTGGATAAAGCCCTTTAGGCTCCTTTATAGGTAATGTTAGCCATGCTCCAGCTTTGTCTCCCGCATACACATAATCAACAGATCCTTGCTCTATTATCGTTGCTTCGTTAACAGATGAACCTCCTGCGCGTATTTCGTAAGTAATTGTTCCTGATGGTTTCTCAGTACCATTCATAAACGTTTGAAAATGTGACAGAGTAAAGCCTTCTTTACCAGCGTTAAATCGTGTTGCTGTAGTAAAAGGGAGTCCACCTCCGTAACCAAAAAAGCGTGCTGTTGCTATGTTACTGTCTTCGTAAGCCAATACTCGATTAAAACTAGGATCAGCAGCGTATAAACTGACACCTCCTTTAGGTGCCGGGATAGATTTTAATAATTTAAAATTGGCTGTTTTTCCCGCTTTTGCAATTGATGGTGAATGAGAACTAAACCCTGACATCGATTTTCTCAAATAGTCAATACTCAATTCATACTTCAAAGTACCCCCCTGAGTTCCATTACTGAAAGTAGCATACTGTGTATCTGTATCAGTTAAATAATTAACAACACTATTCACTTCAGTAGTTCCCACAGTTAAAGCAGGAGGTAATGTTACTTCTGCGTGTATAGGAATCATCATCTGTGGCACTGTGGCATTGCTTTCAACAACAATATTGTCACTAACAATACTTGCTGCAGTTGGAGCATATGTAATTCTGAATTTGGTCATATCACCTGGTAATATCGGTGGGTAAACACCCCCAAGGTCATTTATATTTGCCCAATCCCAGTAACCTCCTCCATCCCAGCCAGAAAAATAGGCATAGGTTTCAAGAGTGTATTCAGCAGAACCACTTTCTATCGACATATTTGATAATTGAAGTGTTGCAGCACCAGAGTTTTTAATTTCAAATTCTTTAGTATTGATCACAGCTGGGTTGACCATTAGTTCACCGTAATTTATTTCAGTAACATTTGAAGTAATTTCAGGTGACCCTTTTACAGTTAAATGTATTGGTTTCTCCAGCTGTTCCTGGTTAGGAACATTCGTGCGTAATTTTAATACTCGATCATATTCACCTGCATATATATTGCGTGCATCAATATTGATTTGAGCGCTTAAAGTAGTTCCAGCCGGAATTACCTGTTTTTTTGCCGGACTGATCACATAAGCCAAACCACTGCCATGGTTTACATTAGCATTATTTGATATGGCAACAAAATCGGAATGATCACCATTCTGAAGTCCAATAACTGATATATTAGTACTATTATCTACAGTTCCGTTCACCTTATATTGGAATTTCATTGTTCCATTCTTGTAGAAGATAACTTGTGCAGAGGTTGGATCCCCCATACCAAAGTTATTTACAAAATATTCCCATGAAATAATAATTTTCTCGGCATCACTATAATAGAAAACACCCACATCCTCTTTTTTGTATTCAATTGTGTTAAAACCTCCAAAAGTCCAGTATGGGGCAATAAGTGTTTTAAACAAATCAGTAGGGATTTTATCATTCATTGCAGCACTAGCTTCCGGCTCATCGAAAGTCAACAATCCTGTAGTACCTACATTTATATCAGTATATTCTTTACCATAAAAATCAATAGCCCAAGGCAACGTTATTTTATTCCAATACTGATCAACATCAAAATAATCTTCAGGAAATGGCAGTTGAGTTCCTGTGTTACGAATATCAATCCATTGGTAATTTGTTCCGTCATTAAATGTTTCATAATTATATGTAAAATTTGGTATTGCATCGGCAGTGCTTACTGGTACAGACATTGTCAGCCAATCAGTACCGGTTGCAACTACTTCAAGATCAGCTTTACCGTTATTTTCTATAAGAATAGGATATTTAGCTGTCTCTCCATGGTTTAACACCTGTGTTATCAAATCAAGATCAGTAACTTTTATAGCTGGCGGATCCATTACTTTTCCAGAAAGTGTCAATACATATTTAACTCCTTTGTTATCTGTAATACGTAATACATCTGTAAAATTAGCAACCACATCGCTAGGCATAACAACATCATATACTTTACTAAGTCCAGGAGCAATAGTTGCACTTGTTTCTCCTGTTATTTGAAACTTATTATTGTCTAAAGCAAAGCTTGTTAATGTTACAGGGGCAGTGCCATTATTTTTAATGCTAAATTTTCTGGAAGCAACAGCTCCTTGAAATACATCCCCAAAGCTAATATCCGAATGAGACACAGCAAGTTCAGCTTTACCTCCACTTGTAATATTAATTTGTACCAAAGGATTTATTTGGGTATTTAATGGATCGCTAGATATAACATTCAAATACCTGTTGATAACACCCTCATGCAAAGCAGCTGTTTCCATAACAACATCCATCTTGGCAGATTCACCTGGCAATAAAATTCCTCCTGCATTGCTGATAGAAGTAATCATATCAGAACCTGGATAGTCAAAACCTAAAGCCAACCCGGAATATATTTTTGCCACTTTAGTCCAATCACTTACTAAAATACCATCGGTCTGATCGTAATCCTCAATAAGGATATTAAGGTACTGTACATCCTGCTCGGAAAAGGTAATATTATCATAGTAAAAACGAATATTTCCATCTGCAAACAGCACCATCTGTGCGGTAAGAAATCCTGCATATCCGTCAGTAACATTAGTGAACTGTACAATAACTTTATCTGCTTCCACTTTATATTGTACACTACCTCCAGCGGCCAATTCAATAAAAGTTCCTAAAGGAGAAATATATCCTTTTGGTGAATATGGTGCACCATTTAAATTTGGAGTATTAACTGGATTTTGCGAATCATCAAATGTTGTAAATCCTTTGTAACTGATATATAATGTTTGCATTTTTTTTGCATAATATGGGAAATCAAAACCCATTTCCACAGGAAAATATCTGTTGCCTTCTGCTTTAAAATATTTTGTAATATCGATTCCCGTTGTAGAAATATCCTGATATTGATACGTTAAAGGATCAGTTTCTGATGCGTAGCTTGTTCGGTATCTATAACCATATTTATGATATTTTCCTTCCCAACTATCACTTATTCCTGATTTATCATAGGTTGGAATGAAATACTTAAGTGCAGCCTGACCTTCATTTTTTACAGTAACTGAAGCAGTAACCTGATCTCCCAAAGTGACATTGTCAATTAATTGGGTCATTGGGTCAACAACTATTTTTGCTGGTTCAGAACTAACACCAAATAATACAATTTTTAAAGTTTTAGAACTGCTGGTAGATGCGAATGTCAATATTCCATTATCATTTCCTAATGCATTAGGTGTATATTTTACTTTAAGAAGAAATTCACTATCTGCAGTAAGTTGATATGGAGCCCCATCAAGAAGTTCAAAGTTTGGATTCGAGATAGTGTAAGATACATCATTGAAATTACCCAATCCTGTATTTTTTACTACAAATTCCATCTCTTTTGAAGTGCCTTTAAAAACACTTGCAAAATCTAGTGTTTCAATAGATTTAAGAACAGGCTGTTGACCAGTTACATTTACAGTAACAGGAACTTTAAATTCAGTATTCGTTGCATCATTGGATTTAAAAATAGCATTAGCAGAATAAGTACCGTTTATAAGTGCAGATCCATCAGCTGAAAGTTTTGTGTTTTCTGTGCCATTTCCGTTTACCTCTCCATTCTTAGGCTCTAAAGTCAAATATTCCCCTAAGTATTTATTTTGGCTGCTCGCTATGCTGAACCATGCAAAATCATTGTTATTAAGAGCTACTCCGAGTGAACCCCAAGTTTGCCCTAAGTCAAAAGATATAAAACAATTATCAGATCCTTCAGGCGTATTCTCATATCCAATACTCAAAGGATAAAGGTTTCCAGCTGGAACATGAAGTACCACCCAAAACGTTTCACCTTGCTCAAAATACAATTGCTCGTCTAATGTAATGTCTGCAAAACTTTGATCAGCACTCCAAGGAATGTATTCTTGGGCATAAATTAGATTTTTTTTATCGAGTTCCGTTCCTTTATACACTTCAACGACAACAGGACCAAATTCCGGATTTACATTTAAATAGGTTTGAATTTGCGTCAGGTTAAAGCCATCCGCTTCACTAACAACATATTTTGTGGCGGCTGAATTTGGAAGTTTGATATCTTCATCTCCAATAATGTCGGTAGGACCATCACAATAAGTTTTCTCTGTCGGAGTAAACTGGAATGTGCCCACTTGTTTACTTGAAGAAGCTGATGAAACTCTAGCCTTTATTTTACGCACATTTCCCAAAGAGGCTACTTTTGTTGTTTTCGCAACAGGGTAGTTTATTTGTTTTGCAGCAAACGACGCAATAGAAGTTTGTTTATGACGGGTTGAAAATTCCCATTTCAATACACCTTCTGCGTTATTTAAAATTGTAAGATCGTGTGTCCCTTTAAAAGAAGTACTGGCATCAACATCAATTACAATGTTTTTACTGTTTTCATCTACATCTATTTTCGGTCCAGCATTGGTTGTACCTTGTACGACATCTGATAATTCTGATAAATTATTCCATCTGTCTTTGGAAACTACTGCAAAATAATATGTAGTTAGACCTAAAAGTCCATTAACGGTATATGTCGTAGTTGTTCCCGCCAATGCTGAATTTTTAATAATGACAGATTTTGTCGTCGAAAGGGTACTTCTAGTTATCGGCGAAGTACTATAATAAACTTGAAACTCAGTAGGCTGTGAATCATCTGTATCATTTGGAACAGTCCATGATAAATTTGCAAATTCTTGCGCAACTCCTGTTACCTTCAGATCTATTATGGCTGCTGGTGCTATACCCTGATCATTTTGAATAGCTAAAAATGCATCTATATGACCCGAACCTAACTTTCCTTCATATCCAGGATTGTGAGAATCGATATCAACTACACCTGTCAAAAGCTTATTTCTTAGAATTTCAGGTGTTAATTGGCTCTTGCGATTTGACAAAGCAAGGGCTGCTATACCCGAAACATGCGGGCAAGCCATAGATGTTCCCTGATAATAACCATATTGATTATTTGGCAGAGTACTTAAAATACCATTTTTTGACCCCAAATCTGTTTCCCCTCCAGGAGCAGCAATGTCAACCCAAGTACCATAGTTGGAATAGCTGGCTTTTTCCCAGTTAGGTCCGATCGAACTTACAGACAATGTATTCTCATAATGACCTGGATACCACTCTCCCTCTGAATTACTATTTCCCGCTGCAAATATTACAATTCCTCCTTTCATTGGGCTATTTGGATAATCTCCAGCTTCGGCAATAAAATAGTCTATCGCATCTTGCACCGATTCATCAAAAATTCCAGCCTCTGTATATCCCCAACTATTTTGAGAAACCACAGCACCATTGTCTGCTGCATAAATATAACTTTGTTCAAATCCACCGCCTCCTAAACATTGAAGCGACATGACTTTAGAGCCATCATTATTACCACTCCCACCAGCAACACCACAAACACCTATTCCATTGTTGTTTACTGCTGCAATTGTTCCAGCTACGTGCGTTCCATGAGGTTGTGCTTCAATACTTCCATTCTTTTTATCAAAATTCCAGCCATGAATATCATCTACATAGCCATTAGCATCATCATCCACATTAGCAACACCATTAAGTTCAGCGTTATTTGTCCAAATATTTGCCTTTAGATCTGGATGCTCTACATCTACTCCCTGATCATGAATCGAAACAATAACTTGAGGATTTCCTTTTGTGATATCCCACGTTTTGAATAAATTGATGTCAGAACCATCTGGATATCCAGTTTGTCCAGTATTATCATAATGCCATTGATCTCCCAATTTAGGATCATTAAAATAAGAAGCTGCTGTAGAAGATCTTACAGTACTAATTTGTGTATCGCTAATTGGTGTAAAGCTATAATCAGAAAGCACTATTTCCTTCTCCGTTTCTGCTACCTCAATTTCATTAATTCTTTTATATTGAAGAACAACATCTTGTGGCTTTTGATTAGCGTCGATGTCTACAACATACCACAAATCTAGTTTGTGCTTTCGCAATTTGGCTTCCAATCTGGGATTAGGATTTTCAGGAAATAGCCTATGCATTTTCTTGGCTCCAACCTTTGCAGAAACTTTATCAAAGGCTTGAATTCCTGTCAAAAGCTTTTTCCCTGTAGTCACCTTCATTGTCCTTAAAGTCTGAGTTAATTGTCCTGAAAATTTAATTTTCACAGAACCTTGCTTAACTCCCTGTTTAAAGGTTACTTGCTGACTAAAAGAAAAAACAGACCAAAGCGAAAAAATCAAAAACGATAAAAATCGATTTCCTTTTTTGTAATAATTTGTCATTTAAATTGTTTTTTGGTTAGTTAATAATAATTTAATGCAATGGCTATAGTTTATTTTTAAATCTCAATTCCTTATCCTGAAATTAGGGTTCATAAATAGTTCTAATAAAACAAAGCATTAAATGTCTTGGCGCAAGAGTATGGAAAAATCAAATAGTTATGATTCAAAGGATAGTTACATCTTATATATAGAGAATAAATGACGATTACATTTGTACAACAATAAAACTTAAGTGTCTGTCTATAAGATGTTTGCGGTGTTAAATTATTGACTTATTTGGAATTCGAAATTGAACTTAAAAATAATTAAATACGTCTATTCAAATGAAGGCTTTTAATGAGTAATGACCTATTAAAAATCAAAAATTGAGTTCTCATTAAATTACTTAAGAAATAAAATTGAAGCTAGGAATTTATCTGGTTCGAAGAAATCAATTGGACCATGTCTAAATTTTCAGAAAAGAATTTAGTAAATCAAATAACTGATAATCTTGAAACTCAAAAATTATTCATAGTTTAGCTAAAATTATTTGAATTGAAGCATTTATACCTATTTATAGTTTTTTTTTATATTTTTTTGTGAAGCTCTTTTTTCACAAAAAATTGATAGTTTGAAGCTTCAATATCAAGCAAATTCTGATCCTAATAACAAGGTACGTTTGCTCATTCGGATTGGATATGCATTAGAAAAAAAAGACTTAGACTCTGGGCTGTTTTATTATAAAAAGGCATTATCCTTCAAAAAAAATACCGCAGATACACTTTTGGCTAGAGTATATTCAAATATAGGTACTGCCAATCTTCTTAAAGGCAACATTGATATTTGCCTTGACTATCAGTTAAGAGCGCTGAAAATCTATGAACTCTATCCTGCAAATCCAGATATCTTAAAAGTTTATAACAGCATTGCCTTAGTTTATTTTTATCAAGGGGATTTTGAAAAAGCACTAATAAAGTTCAATCAAGTAATAGCCTTGTTGGATAAAAACATTATAAAAGATAGCCTCAAAGTTCATCAGATTAAAGGGAAATTATTAAATAATATTGGTATTATTTATGATAATAAAAACCAGTGGGATCTTGCTCTTGAATATTTTATGCAGGCATCAACACATAGCAAAAAGATACATGATAATGAAAATCTGTCTTCAGTATATTCCAATATGGGACTCATATATCTTAAAGGAAAGCGTTACGAATTGGCCGAAGCAATTTTTATCGAAGCTCTTAATATAAGGAAAAAAGAGAACGATATATATGGGTTAAGTAAATCTAATTACCACTTAGGAAGGCTATATAAAGAGAAAGGGCAACTAAATAAAGCACAGGAATATTTGCTTAATAGTCTCAAATATTGTCAACAAGCTAATTCATCTTCTGCCAGGGAAGCTGTTTTGGAAGAACTTAGCCAAGTATTGGCTGGAAAAGGAGATTACAAACAAGCCTACCAATATCACGTTGCATATAAGTCTATAAGCGAC
The DNA here is from genome assembly GCF_056405915.1 of Flavobacterium sp. P1_E4. Lineage (NCBI taxonomy): Bacteria > Pseudomonadati > Bacteroidota > Flavobacteriia > Flavobacteriales > Flavobacteriaceae > Flavobacterium > Flavobacterium sp. P1_E4. The sequence continues at coordinate 2,880 of NZ_JBFUBE010000010.1, read as the reverse complement.
AGTCTTTTTAATAAAGAAAACCAACAAAAAATTACTCGTGCCGAAATGCAGTATAAGTTTGACAAAGAAAGTCAAACTGCAAAAGTAGCGCAAAATCACAGGGAACTTGTTTACTTGATTATAGCAATTGTTTTGATTCTGGGGATTATAATTGCTATCATTATGTATCGTCTTCAGGAAACGAAGGCTAAAATCCAACAATTGGCAAAAGAAAGCGCAGAATTGAACAATAAAGAACTTTCTTTAAGAGAAAACACTTTAAAAAGAGAATTAGAATTTAAAAACAAAGAGCTTACCACAAACATAATGTATTTACTGAAAAAAAACGAATTCATTACTGAAATTTCGGAACGGTTGATGGCATTGAAAAGACAAATAAAAAAAGATGATCAGGTAATTATCCAAAAAATAATTTTGGATATTAAAAATGCTCAAGATGACGATGTTTGGAAAGAATTTGAAGTTCGTTTTAGTCAGGTTTACAATGATTTTTATGAGCGTTTAAATAGTAAATATCCTGATTTAACTCTTAATGAGAAAAGGATCTGTGCCTTTTTAAGATTAAATATGACTACTAAAGAAATCTGTGCGCTTACACGTCAATCTTATAACAGTCTTAATGTTGCAAGAGCAAGGCTAAGAAAAAAACTTAATATTCAAAATGAGGATATAAATTTGGTGACGTTTTTAGAAAATATATAAATCTTATAAAGAGCTTCTAAAGATTACTTCCCGCTTTTTCATACACTATGCCTACTTGATCTAGGCTTTATCCATACACTCTTTGTTTGTGTATAGCTATTTCAGGACAAGACATTATTGATATTTAATTTTTAGGCACAAAATTACTCCAACTTTCTCCAAACATGGATTTACCTTAAAGTATATGAGTAATCAATAATTGAAAGAGTCATTAAATAAATTTGATTTACAAAGAGGTATTTAAACCTACTTATTTATATAACTTAATTGATACTTTTGAAAGTATCCAATTTTGCATAAAAAAAGCACCCGTTTGTAGCGGATGCTTTTATTTTAAAATTAGTTAAATTATCTGGAAGAAATTACTTTTTTGGTACTGCTTCCTCTATTGGTAGTTACTTTTATTATATAAACTTCCTCTTGACCAGTATAAGGAATGTTTAGTAAGACTGATTTATTCAAATAACCATTAGTGTCGTAGTTTTGTGCTACCACTACTCCTGATATATTGAATACTTCAATTTTTACATCTGTAACATATTTAAAATCATAGCTAATAGTCAATTGGTCTCTGAAAGGAACCGGAGAGGCTGTAAAACCTTCTACACTTGATGTTTTATTTGATGATTTATTTTCACAATTTGACGCATCGGTAGCATTTGTTCCACCTAATGGACAGCCTGAATTATTAAGGACATCTAATTGAGATGCTAATGATCCAGGTGCATTTCCACCAGCTAAGAATGCTGCATTAACAGCATTAATTACTGATTGAGGATTGTTTAAATAAGGTGATGGATAATCAACATCATCGCTACAAGCATTCAATAAAGCGGCTACACCTTGTCTAGCCAAGTTATAAATACCTCCTCCGCCTAAGTTTAGAGCTTCCAATAAAGTTAAATTAGTAAAACTGGATGGCTCATTATCAAATACTTCTCCCATTGTCATACAAGTAGTATAGTTTGAACACCATCTATCAGTGTGGTTTTTCCAATACCCTAAAGTACATCCTTCATTTGCGCAGGATACCACGGTCACTGTTTTACTGCAAGAGCTGGTACATCCATTTCTGCTGATGTTATCAGTCACTGTATAAGAACCCGGTGCTCCAGCTGTCACTGTGATGGATGTTCCTGTAAGAACAGCACTGGTAATGGTTCCGTTACCGGTGATTGACCAAAGATGGGTTACTGTGCCACCACTAGGGTCTACAGTTGACGTATAAGTATTTCCAGTTGAATTATCACATATTGATTCTGGTCCTGTGATATTGCAAATTGGAATTGAATTTACGGTCACTGTTTTACTGCAAGAGCTAGTACAACCATTTCTACTCATGTTATCGGTCACTGTATAAGAACCCGATGCTCCAGCTGTCACTGTGATGGATGCTCCTGTAAGAACGGCACTGGTAATGGTTCCGTTGCCGGTGATTGACCAGTGATGGGTTACTATTCCACCTGTAGGGTCTACAGTTGAGGTATAAGTATTTCCGGTTGAACTACCGCATACTGGATCTGGTCCTGTGATATTGCAAATTGGAATTGAATTTACGTTTACAGAAAATTGTTGAACTCTAGGACAACCTGAAGAAAGAAGAACTTCTTTCAAATAAATGGTGTAAGTACCAGGTCCAGCTGTGAAATTTGAAACATTGGTAATTTGATCTGCTGTAGCTTCGGGATCTCTCCAGAAAGTTATTAGTTCTACAAGTGGATCAGGTAATGCATCAAGTATCGCTGTACGTAAATCTATCGGCAGTGGGAAACAAATGTCTAGGTTTCTTATTCCTAACGCAGTTGGTACCACATTGTTCAGACTCACAGTCACTTCATCGGTATCGCTACAACCCGTAATTTTATTTGTTTTGGTTACGGTGTAAGTTGTAGTTGCTGTTGGATTGGCCATTGGATTACTGATATTCGCRGCGCTCAAGCCTGTTGCAGGAGACCACAAATAGGTAAACGCATCGTCGTTAGCCTCACCAATTAATTTGCCGTTTGGATTGTCGATACAGGTTTTGGTAAAGTCCGCACCTGCAGCAGCAATTACAACAGCATTGTTTACTGTTACAATGACTGTGTCGGTATCGCTACATCCGGAAGATATATCCGTTTTGGTTACTGTGTAAGTTGTGGTAACCGTTGGATTTGCCATTGGATTACTGATATTGAC
>NZ_JBFUBE010000009.1:0-168583 GCF_056405915.1 Flavobacterium sp. P1_E4 | reverse complement strand
GCTTCAGATACTGATGGTACAGTTATGCTAGGGCAATTGGCTTGGAGCAGTAATTTCAAATTAGATTTTGAAATTGATTCGTCAAAAAATCTTCGTCTTATTGCAGGGGTTAATCCATATGCTTCTGAATATCTTTTGCCTGCGAACCAAGTTTTTAAAACACCCTCTCTGATATATGCTTTATCTAATAATGGTACTGGCGAGGCGAGTAGAAATCTTCATGACTGGGCAAGAAAATATAGAGTATTAGATGGGGAAGGAGAGCGCCTTACATTGTTGAATAATTGGGAAGCGACCTATTTTGATTTTGATGAAAATAAAATTGCAGGTTTGTTTAAAGATGCAAAAGATATTGGAGTAGATATGTTTTTATTAGATGATGGATGGTTTGGAAATAAATATCCTAGAAATGATGATAAAGCAGGTCTCGGTGACTGGAAAGAAAATGCAAAGAAGTTACCTCATGGATTAGGCTATTTAGTGAAAGAAGCCAAAAAAGAAGGTGTTAAATTTGGAATTTGGATTGAACCTGAAATGGTAAATCCTAAAAGCGAGTTATATGAAAAACACTTAGACTGGGTAATTCGCCAACCAGAAAGACCAGAAGTGTATTATAGAAATCAATTAGTGCTTGATCTGTCAAATCCGGAAGTACAGGATTTTGTGTTTGGAATTGTAGACGACCTTTTTGTAAAAAATCCGGAACTGGCATTTATAAAATGGGATTGTAATGCTGTTATTTACAACGCATACTCAGCCTATCTAAATAAAAAAGGTATTCCACAATCTAATTTATATGTTGATTATGTAAGAGGTTTGTATAAAGTACTAGAGAGAATCAGAGCTAAATATCCTAAAGTTCCTATGATGTTATGCTCTGGTGGTGGTGGACGTGGTGATTATGAAATGTTGAAATACTTTACGGAATTCTGGCCAAGTGACGATACCGAACCTATTGAAAGAATATTTATGCAATGGGATTATTCTTATTTCTTTCCTTCTATCACAACGGATAACCATGTGACTGACTGGGGAAAACAACCTTTAAAATTCAGGGTTGATGTTGCAAGTATGGGTAAGTTGGGATTTGATATTGTGGTGAGTCATTTAAATGACAAGGATAAATTGTTTTGCAAAGAAGCAATAAAAAATTATAATTCATTCAAAGATGTTGTTTGGCATGGTGATTTGTATCGTTTAGTGAATCCTCATGAAAATGATATTTCGGCATTAATGTATGTTGATAAAAACAAAGGCAAAGCAGTTGTTTTTAATTATTTGGTTAATAATCGATTTATGTTAACAGCAACGCCACTTCCGGTAGTTTTGAAAGGATTGGATCCAAATAAAAAATATGCAATAAAAGAATTGAATGTATATCCAGGAACTAGTTCGACGATACCTACTGAAAATGTTTTTTCAGGTGATTTTCTTATGAAGGTAGGTGTTAATCCGAATGTTAATTTAATGAGAACTAGTGTGGTACTTGAAATAACAGAAGTGAGATAACGCTGTTAAAAAAATAAACGGATACTCATTTTAAAAAGAAACCTCGAATGATAAGCATTCGAGGTTTCTTTTTAAAATCATAAACTGGTAGGTACTGGTATGTATAATTTAGATTTTATTCTACATTTGGATTTCAAATTTCATAATAAAACAATGGAAATAAAACGCAATTCACAAATTAAAACTACTTCTGTAAAGGATTTGTTTGGTTTAATGCCAGATGGAGAAGAGATATACTCTTACGAATTATCCAACAAAAATGGTATGAAGTTAAAGGTAATCACTTATGGGGCAACAGTAACCGAATTGAAAATGCCTTTAAAAAATGGAGAAACTGTTGATGTTGTTTTGGGTTTTGACACTTTAGAGTCTTATATACAGTCATTTAATTTGGTGAGTGCTCCTTATTTGGGTACTACGGTAGGAAGATATGCTGGTAGAATTCACAACAGCGCTTTTAATTTGAATGGACAAAAGATTGTTTTGAATAAAAACAACAACGATAACTCCTTACATGGCGGTATTATTGGATTTAGTCAAAAAATTTGGACAGTCAAAAAAGTACATTCAGGCAAGAAATCGGCAATAACCCTAACCTATTCCAGCCCAGCAGGAGAAGAGAATTATCCAGGAGAATTAACGGTTGAGCTTACTTATACACTATCAGAAAAAAACGAATTTATTATTCAATATAGTGCCAAAACTACAGCGGATACTGTTGTGAATTTGACACATCATAGTTATTTTAATCTGGACGGTCATTCATCTAGTGTGACAGACCAAGAATTAATAGTAAATACCCACCGAATGCTGGAAACTAATTCAGATAATATTCCAACTGGTAGGTTTTTAGAACTGGAAAATACCGCCTTTGATTTTTTTACACCAAAAAAATGTCCTTCCAAAATAGACAACACTTTTGTAATGGACAGAAAGGATGAATTTGCTGCGTCACTTTTTAATAAAAACAATAATTTAAAAATGACAGTGTATACCGATCAGCCTGGAGTTCATATCTATGTTGGAGGAAATTGTTTTAATACAGTAAAGGGAAAAGAAAATGCCGATTATCATCCATTAAGCGGAATTTGTTTTGAAACACAAAATTTCCCGGATGCGCCTAATCACGAACATTTTCCTAGTGCCATTCTAAAAAAAGACGAGAAGTACTCTCATAACACGATTTATAAGTTTCAATCATTTTAAAAATAGAAGCATAATGAAAAAAAACCTAATTATACTCTCACTTTTCGCTCTGCTGTCTATTCAATTTGCTTGTTCCAGCAGCGATTCTCCAGATACACCAGTTGTAGTAGATCCACCGGTTGTAACCGATGATTTCATCCGTGCTGCGGATATTTCATTTCTTCCTGAGATCGAAAGCGCAGGTATCGTTTTGAGTAATAATGGCAAAACCGAAGACATGCTTACTACTTTGAAAAATGCAGGTTGCAATACTGTCCGAATTCGTTTATGGAAAAATCCAACGGGCGGGCATTCTGGATTGACTGAGGTAAAAGCACTTGCCGCACGTGTTAAACAAGCGGGATTGAAAGTATGGCTTACTGTACACTATTCTGATAATTGGGCTGATCCAGGAACTCAAACTACCCCAGCAGAATGGAAAGATTTATCTTTTACAGATTTGAAAACGGCTGTTGCAACTTATACATCTACAATCATAACCGAGATTAACCCTGACATTATCCAAATTGGGAATGAAATAAACAGCGGTTTACTTTGGCCTCAAGGGCATTTGATTAACAAAGAAGCACAATGTATTGATTTATTAAAAACGGCTAGTGCAACCATTAGAAGCAAAGCACCAAAAACGAAAATCATGATTCATTATGCAGGCGTAAAAGCTTCAGATACGGATTGGTTTTTTGGAAAAGTAAAAACAGTCGATTATGATTATATCGGACTTTCATATTACCCGGTTTGGCATGGTACTGATTTAGCGGTTGTAAAAAGTACTATCAATGCTTTGGGAAGTAAGTATAGTAAAAAAGTTATCATTGCCGAAACTGCTTATCCTTTTACTCTTAACTGGAATGATCAGACAAATAATATCGTAGGTAACGCAGACCAATTGGTTTCGGGATATCCCGCAACGCCAGATGGACAAAAAAAATATATGCTGGCTATCAAAGATCTTGTAAAATCATCTAATTCCGGAATTGGATTTGCTTACTGGGGAGGCGAGTGGATTGCTTTTAAAGGAAAAGAGGCAACTAATGGTTCTACGTTCGAGAATCAAGCACTATATGATTTTAGCAATAAAGCATTGCCCGTTTTTGATGTTTTTAGTTTAAAATAAAAGAATATGAAAAAGTTAATATCTTCATTAGTAATTTTTTTAGTATTGGTTTTTACATATTGTACTACTAATAAAATAATACAGCAACCTAAAGAAAATTCTTTTGCCAAAGGGGCTGATGTGGGTTGGTTGCCACAAATGGAAGCCACCGGATATCAATTCTATGATGCCGACGGAACCAAAAAAGATTGCTTGCAATTGTTGAAAGACCGAGGAATGAATACCATTAGACTTCGTGTTTGGGTAAATCCTTCGAATGATAAGGCAAGTGGACATTGCAGTAAAGAAGAAACGGTAGCAATGGCAATTCGTGCACAAAAAATGGGAATGCGAATCATGATTGACTTTCATTACAGTGATTCTTGGGCGGATCCCGGTAAACAAAATAAGCCTGCGGCATGGAAAAACCATACTTTCTCAGAATTGTTGAATGATGTTTATTTCCATACAACAGATGTTCTGAAAGCTTTAAAATCTGTAGGGATTACACCAGAATGGGTTCAAGTTGGGAATGAAATTCCTGGCGGTATGTTATGGCCTGAAGGAAGTACAGAGAATTTTGGTCAATTGGCTCAATTGCTGAATAAAGGTTATGAAGCGACAAAGACTGTCGATAAGAGTATCAAAGTTATTGTTCACTTAGATGAAGGGAACAATAGTAAAAAATTTAGATGGTTTTTTGATAATGCAAAAAGTCATAATGTTAAGTATGATGTAATTGGAATGTCATATTACCCTTTTTGGATTAAAACTGATTATAAAGAAAATATTGCTGATTTGGCTAGCAATCTAAATGACATGGCTACTAGATATGACAAAGAAGTGATGGTCGTTGAGGTTGGTGGCATTGATACTTTGGAACAAAATACACATGACATGTTAGTAGCTGTTATAAAAGCCGTAAAAGCAGTGCCAAATAATAAAGGTTTAGGTGTAATTTATTGGGAACCTCAAGGAGCAAAATCATGGAGCCACTATGAATTGAGTGCTTGGAAATCAGATGGAAAACCGTCAATGGCTTTGGATGCGTTTAAAGAATAGTTTTGATTAGATAGCCGTTCTCCCTTTTGCGGAAGCGTGAAAAGAATTGAGATGAACATAGTTATTAAATAATTATAAAGATTTAAAAATGAAGAAATTGATATGTATTCTTGTTGTGTTTTTATCATTTACACAAATGGCTTTGTCTCAAACGAGAGAGGTTAAAGTGTTAGACACGAATTGGAAATTTCAAAAAGGCGATTTTGAAGATGCCTTTAAAGTAAATTTTAATGATACGAAATGGGAATCTGTAACCGTTCCGCATGATTGGGCAATTTACGGGCCTTTTGATAAAAATGTCGACATACAGAAAGTTGCCATTGTTCAAAACGGAGAAAAAGTTGCCACCGAAAAAACTGGACGTACAGGGGCTTTACCTCATATTGGGACAGCGTGGTACCGCAATAAATTTACATTGCCTAAAGATTCGAAAGGAAAAAAAATAATTTTACTTTTTGAAGGTGCAATGAGCGAACCTCAAGTGTATTTGAATGGAAAAAAAGTTGGAGAATGGGCGTATGGCTATAGTTATTTTTACTTTGATGTTTCTCAATTTATACAAGAAGGAGAGAATACATTATCAGTAAAGCTAACCAATAAAGAATTTGCTTCACGTTGGTATCCTGGTGCAGGTTTATATCGAAATGTGAGTGTTATTATAAAAAATAACGAAAGCATTGACCAGTGGGGGCAGTTTGTAACTACACCTTTTATAAGTGAAGAAGTTGCTAAAGTTAACATTAAGACAAAAACTTCTGGAGAAAACAGTCGTTTAGTTACCACTATTTTTGATGCCGAAGGGCATAAGCTAAATTCAGAAGAGTCGGATATTAAATTCGGAAGTGAGTTTGATCAAAATATAAAAGTAGAAAAGCCAAAATTGTGGAGTCCAGAAACTCCTTATTTGTATAAAGCAGTTTCCCAATTGTATGTTGGAAAAGAACTGAAAGATGAGATTTCAACGCGTTTTGGAATTCGAGAAATAAAATATGAGGCTAATAAAGGTTTTAGTCTTAATGGAAAGGTAAACAAATTTAAAGGAGTTTGTCTTCACCACGATCTTGGTCCCCTCGGAGCTGCAGTAAATAAAGCCGCGTTGCGTAGACAGATGGTAATATTGAAAGATCTTGGCTGTAATGCAATACGAAGTTCGCACAATATGCCTTCTTTCGAGCAGCTTGAATTGGCGGATGAAATGGGCTTTTTGTTTTTGGCAGAGAGTTTTGATGAATGGGCAAAGCCAAAAGTAGAAAATGGTTATCATCGTTTTTTTGATGAATATGCCGAAAAAGACATCGTGAATTTAGTGCATGCAACCAGAAATCACCCTTCTATTGTAATGTGGAGTGCTGGAAATGAAGTGCCGGATCAATGGGGAGAAGCGGGTGTAAAACGCGCCAAATGGTTGCAAGAAATATTTCATAGAGAAGACCCAACACGTCCGGTAACTGTTGGTATGGATCAAGTAAAAGCAACTATGGAATCTGGTTTTGGAGCTTTGTTGGATATTCCAGGATTGAATTATCGTGTGCATTTATATGATGAGGCCTTTTCAAAATTTCCACAAGGGTTTATTTTAGGTTCAGAAACAGCTTCAACTGTTAGTTCTAGGGGAATTTATAAATTTCCTGTGGTTCAAGAAAAAATGAAACAATATCCTGATTTTCAGTCTTCGTCTTATGATTTGGAAGCATGTGATTGGTCTAATGTTCCTGATGAAGATTTTGTGCTTCAGGATGATAAGCCTTGGGTAATTGGTGAGTTTGTTTGGACTGGTTTTGATTATTTAGGAGAGCCAACTCCTTATGATGAAATGTGGCCTTCTCGAAGTTCTTATTTTGGAATTAACGATTTGGCCGGTTTGCCAAAAGACCGTTATTATTTATACCGAAGCCGTTGGAATACAGAGAAACCAACACTACACATCTTGCCACATTGGAACTGGGAAGGACGCGAAGGACAGACAACCCCCGTTTTTGTATATACGAACTATAACAGTGCTGAGCTTTTTATAAATGGTAAAAGCATGGGAGTGCAGAAAAAAAACAAAAACACCCCTCAGAATCGCTACCGTCTGATGTGGATGGATGTGAAATATGAGCCAGGAACGGTAAAAGTTGTGGCTTTTGATGACAATGGTAAAGCTGTTGCTGAAGAACAGGTGCGTACTGCTGGAAAACCTTATCAAATTGTTTTGGATGCGGACAGGAAAACAATCACTGCCAATGGCGAAGATATATCCTTTGTAACAGTATCTGTAGTTGATAAAAATGGAATTCCTTGCCCTACAGCGACTAACCAGTTAAAATTTAAGGTTTCAGGAGCGGGTACTTACAGAGCAGCCTGTAACGGAGATGCCACTTCACTCGAAATGTTTCATAAAGACACTATGAAACTTTTTAGCGGAAAGTTGGTAGTACTTGTAAAATCGACAACAACTGCTGGCAATGTACAACTTGAAGTAAATGGTGCTGGGCTTAAGAGTGGTAAATTAACCTTGGAAGCTAAGAAATAAATAAAAAACTGAGTTGGATATTGCAACTATGTTTTTTAAATCAAAGATTTTAAAAATTTCAAAATAATAGTAATTTAAAGAAAATGAACGATTTATTAATTAAAAAAACGACTGCTTTTTTTCAGGAGAAATTTGGCAACGCTCCCGAAAAAGTAGTTCTTTCTCCGGGAAGAATTAACATCATTGGAGAACATATTGATTATAATGATGGGTATGTTTTGCCTGCAGCAATAGACAAGATTATTTGTTTTGCTTTTGCAAAAAGCAATTCAAAGCAATCCAAAATTGTAGCCATTGATTTAAATGAAGAATTTGAAGTTGATTTGACTGAAACCATTTCATTGAGTAAAGTGGTTTGGAGTAATTATATTTTGGGTGTAATCAAACAATTGCAGGATAATGGCTTTTCGTTCGATGGTTTCAATTGCGTTTTTAGTAGTAACATTCCAGTTGGTTCGGGATTGTCTTCATCTGCAGCTTTAGAATGTGGGACGATTTTCGGAATCAAAGAACTTTACAATTTGACAATTCCTAAAGTAGATATTGCTCTAATGGGACAAAAAGCGGAGCACTGGGTTGGAATCAACTGTGGGATTATGGACCAGTTTTCGAGTGTTATGGGTTTAGAAAATAAAGTCATAAAAATTGATTGCAAAACATTGGAATACGAATACCACAACGCCGATTTTAATGATTATTCCCTTATTTTATTTGATAGTAATGTAAAGCATTCTCTGTTTTCTTCGGCTTACAATACCAGAAGAGAAGAGTGTGAAGAAGGTCTTTCGATTATAAAAAGTAACTTTCCAGAGATTTCAAGTTTTAGGGATTGTACTGAAAGCCATGTGTTACAATTAAAAGATAAAATGACTCCGAATGTATTTGTGAGATGTCATTATGTGGTTAAAGAAATTCATCGTGTAGCACTTGCCTGCGAGGCTTTGGATAAAGGAGATATCGAAGCGTTAGGGAAATTGCTTTTTGAAACACATGAAGGTTTGTCCAAGGAGTATTTAGTGAGTTGTGATGAGTTGGATTTCATAGTTGATACTCTAAAACAAGAAAAAGCAGTAATTGGGTCTCGATTAATGGGAGGCGGTTTTGGTGGTTGTACCATCAACTTGATTAAAAAAGGAGAAGAGGAAGCCATTAAAACCAAACTTACTAAGTTGTACAAAGATGCTTTTGATATAGAATTGAGAATTTATGATGTAAAAATCGGAAACGGTACATCATTACATAATATGAATTAAGATGAAAAAGTTTGATATATATGAAGATCCACACAGACGTTTCAATCCATTAATTAACGAATGGGTTTTAGTGTCGCCGCACAGGGCAAAAAGACCTTGGCAAGGGCAAAATGAAACAATTCAGACCGATGCACTTCCTGAATATGATGCAACTTGTTATTTGTGTCCAGGAAACGTTCGTGCCAATGGGGAAAATAACCCAAAATATGAATCTAGTTTTGTTTTTGAGAATGACTTTGCAGCCGTAAAGCAAGAACCAATCTTGTTTGAAGAGGAAACAAAACCTACTTTCTTTAAAGCAAAACCAGAACGCGGTATTGCCAGAGTGGTTTGTTTTTCACCAAGACACGATTTGACTTTGCCAGAAATGGATCTTCCTTCAATTGAGACCATTATTAGAACTTGKCAAAAAGAATACACAGAATTAGGAAGTGTAGATTACATCAACCACGTTCAGATTTTTGAAAATAAAGGAAGCGTAATGGGATGTAGCAACCCGCATCCACACGGACAAATATGGGCGCAATCCTCTTTGCCTACCCAAGTTGAAAAAACGCAAAACAGTTTGAGAGACTATTTCGATAAAAATCAAAGCAATCTTTTGCTGGATTATTTGAAAGAAGAATTAAAACTGAAGGAACGTATCGTAATTGAGAACGAACACTTCGTGGCATTGGTTCCATTTTGGGCAATTTGGCCATTTGAAACAATGATAATTAGCAAAAGACATATCACAAAAATAACCGAGTTCACCTCAGAAGAAGTTTCGGCTTATGCTTATATTTTAAAGGCATTAACGATAAAATACGATAATCTTTTTGAGACCTCTTTTCCCTATTCTTCTGGGATTCATCAAGCACCGACGGATGGGGAATCACACCCAGAATGGCAATTTCACATGCATTTTTATCCACCGTTATTGCGTTCGGCTTCCGTAAAGAAATTTATGGTAGGTTATGAAATGATGGGAGAAGCACAAAGAGATATTACTCCAGAAAAAAGTGCAGCAGTATTGAAAGCATTACCAGAGGTACATTATAAAAACAAATAAAATGAGTAAGATAGTAGTTACAGGCGGTTTGGGTTTTATAGGATCCCACACCGTTGTCGAATTGCAAAATCAAGGTTTTGAAGTTGTCGTGATAGATAATCTGTCGAATTCTTCTATTGAAGTTTTGGATGGTATTGAACGAATTACTGGAAAAAAACCGATTTTTTCTGCAATCGATTTAAGAGAAAAATTGGCTGTTCAAAATTTCTTTATGGAACATAATGATGTTGCGGGAGTAATTCATTTTGCAGCTTCCAAAGCAGTTGGCGAAAGCGTTAAAAATCCTTTGTTGTATTATGAAAACAACTTGGGAGCTTTAGTCTATATTTTGCAGGAATTGGAGAAAAAGAAAGAAGCACATTTTATCTTCAGTTCGTCTTGTACGGTTTACGGTCAAGCCGAAGTGATGCCTATTGCGGAAACAACTCCAATTCAGCCGGCTTTATCTCCTTACGGAAATACTAAACAGATAGGTGAGGAAATTATTTCCGATGTGGTGAAAGTAAGTGGTATTAACGCTATTTTGCTTCGTTATTTCAACCCTATCGGTGCACATCCTTCTGGTGAAATTGGGGAATTGCCTATTGGTGTGCCACAAAATTTAGTTCCATTCATTACTCAAGCTGGAATGGGTTTGCGTGCCGAGTTATCAGTTTACGGAAATGATTATCCAACTGTTGACGGAACTTGCGTTCGCGATTATATTCACGTAGTCGATTTGGCGAAAGCGCACGTAATCGCTTTACAAAGATTATTGAACAAAAAGAATGTTGAGCCGCTGGAGATTTTCAATTTGGGAACAGGAACGGGAAGTTCTGTATTGGAAGTGATAGCCGCTTTTGAAAAAGTGAGCGGACAAAAATTACCATACAAAATTGTGGAAAGAAGAGAAGGTGATGTTACTTCGGCTTACGCCAATACCGATAAAGCGAATAATGTTTTGGGCTGGAAAACTATTTCGACGCTTGAAGAAGCGATGGCCAGTGCCTGGAAATGGGAACAGAAGATTCGATCTACTCCCGAATTTGCATCGAAATAATTATAATTAAACAGGATAATCGTACTGTTTTTGGTTGTTAAGGGTTAAATTTAAAATAAATGTAAAAAATACATTTATAAGTATTAAAAATAAATATTTTTATTTTACATTTGGCTTCAATAATTCATAAAAAAAGAATGGAATTAAAATACATATGATATTTTGCAGTTGATTACATTGTCAAATCGCAATGTTTTTTCTAAAAAGGAAATGTTTTAATACCAAAAAGCAGTAGATTTCAGATTACAAAATATAAGAACAAAAGAATAACCACATTTTATTAATATTAATTTCTATAAAACTATTTACTCATGAGCCAGAACCTCGCTTTTGCGGATTACGCAGTATTTATTATTTATTTTGTCGTGGTATCCACTTATGGATACATGATTTATCGCAAGCGTGAAAAAAACGAACACGATGCCAAAGCTTACTTCCTTGCAGAAGGAACATTAACTTGGTGGGCTATCGGAGCTTCATTGATCGCTTCAAACATTTCGGCTGAACAATTTATTGGGATGAGTGGTGAAGGATTCTTTTTGGGAGTCGCTGTTGCTGCATATGAGTGGATTGCTGCTATTGCTTTGATAATCATCGCGATTTGGTTTATTCCTGTTTATTTGAAAAACAAGATTTATACCATGCCTCAATTTTTGAAAACAAGATATAACGAATCAACGGCTTTAATTATGGCTGTTTTTTGGTTGTTTTTATATGTTTTTGTGAATTTGACTTCTATTTTATACTTGGGGGCTGTTGCTATCAACGGGCTTGCAGGTGGTGAATATCTACACGCAATTATGATTGGTTTGGCTGTTTTTGCTTTGCTTATCTCTTTGGGAGGTATGAAAGTGGTAGCTTATACCGATGTAATTCAAGTAGCGGTTTTAATCATTGGAGGATTAGTTACTTCTTACATTGCTTTGACTACAGTTGGACACTATTTTGGTTTTGGCCAAGATGCAATCGCTGGTTTCAAAGTATTGATGGAAAAAGCACCGGAGCATTTCAAAATGATTATTCCAAGACCTACAGCTACATCTTCTCAATTGGAAATCAATAAGTATCTTACTTTTCCAGGGATGATGTCTTATTTGGCGGGTATTTGGATTATCAATCTTAACTATTGGGGTTGTAACCAATACATTACTCAAAGAGCTTTGGGTGCTGATTTGCAAACGGCTCGTACTGGTATTTTGTTTGCAGGTATGTTGAAACTATTAATGCCTCTTATCGTAATGTTGCCAGGTATCGCTGCTTTTGTTTTGTATGAAAACGGGCATTTACCACAATTAGTTGGTGGAAAAGATGGAGCTTATTCTGCGATGTTGACGTTCCTTCCTACAGGTTTGAAAGGATTGTCTGTGGCAGCTTTAACAGCAGCTATTGTAGCCTCTTTGGCCGGTAAAGTAAACAGTATCTCTACTATTTATACTTTGGACGTACACAAAAAATACATTCAAAAAAGTGCTACAGATAGAGCTCAGGTAAATATTGGGAAATATGCTGTTTTTGCAGCGATGGTTCTTGCAGTTATGTTTACTTGGAATGACTTGCTAGGAATTGGTGGTGTGGGTGGTTTTACTTACATTCAAAAATATACTGGATTTATTAGTCCTGGGGTATTTGCAATGTTTATTCTTGGAATGTTCTGGAAAAGAACAACTGGTACAGCGGCGATTGTTGGTGTAATTTCAGGTTTCTTATTATCGGTTTTCTTCAATGAATTTGCACCTGCAATACTTGGAAATGAAACTTTGTTATATACTGCTTGGCCTAATGGAAAAGGTGGTTTCGAAATTCCATTCCATATCTGTATGGGATTGTCATTCTTGTTTACTATGCTTTTAATGATTGGAATCAGTTTTGCTGGTCCAAAAGTGAATCCAAAAGCATTCGAATTGGATACTGAAATGTTCAAAGTTAAACCGCAAACAACAGTATTGATTGTAATAACATTATTAATTATTTGTGCTTTGTACGTGAAGTTCTGGTAATAAAATTTGTTAGTTAGTTAAAAAAGGGTGAAGCTAAATTCGTTTAGTTTCACCCTTTTTTTTGGTTTGTTTTCCATAATTTTTGAAGCGAAGAGCGGAGATTTTCTGTAAGTTATCTGCTCAATTAGTGGGAGTGTAATTCTTCTTAGTGATTTCTATTAATTATCAATTTGTTTGCAAATTGAAAACTTTTAATTATATTTGTCTAATGAAAATCCTTGTAAAGAAAACGATTTTATATTATATCAAAAAATATCCAATTGCTGAAACGCAATTGTTAATTTGGTACAATGAGTTTTCAAAATTGGAGTTTGGTAATTTTAATGAACTCAAAAAAGTATATGGAAGCGCTAGCATTGTAAATAATAACAGGGTAGTTTTCAATATAAAAGGAAATGATTTTCGATTGGTGGTTTCCGTAAATTTTGCACAAACGACTTGCTATGTAATTTGGTTTGGAACGCATAAGGAGTATGACAAGATTAATGTCGAAACGATAGCTTTTAATACCACAATCTTAACCGATAAATTAATATAACTATGAACTGGAAAGTGTTAAAAACGGAAGATGATTATAATAAGGCTTCAATACGATTGATGGAAATTTTCCATGCAGAACCGAACACGCCAGAAAGTGACGAGTTAGATTTATTAATAGTTTTGGTTAAAGATTATGATGATAAGCATTATGAATTACCTGAACTCGATGCATTAGAAGTTATTAAATATAAAATGCACGAAATGGGAATTAAAGCTAAAGATCTTGAACCAATAATAGGAAGTAAAGGGCATGTTTCGGCGATTCTTTCTGGTAAACGAGAAATAACATTGAAAATGGCTCAGAAACTTAAGGATTATTTTAGTCTACCTGCCGAAGTTTTTCTACACAGTGCTTAATAGAAGTTGTACTTTATTTAGGTTTTGCCTTTTTGATAACAATGCCACAACGGGTTAAACTTAAATGGGCTTTTATCACTTATATGGTTAAAAAAAAACAGAAACACTTACACTTTCTTTATCACATAAGTGACCATTCCCCAAATGATGAGTTGGTTTTCTTCGGTGACTTTTATGGGTTCATAATTGGAATTTTCAGGCATAAGGTACAAGCAGTCTTTTTCGACCTGAATGCGTTTTACGGTAAATTCACCATCAATACAGCAAATTGCGATTTTGTTGTTTTGCGGTTCCAGACTTCGATCCACGACCAATACATCTTTGTCGTTGATACCGGCATCGATCATCGAGTTGCCTTTGACTTTGATGTAAAAAGTAGCTAGAGGATTTTCGCTTAACTCTTTGTTCAAGTCAATATTGGTTTCCATAAAATCGGCAGCAGGCGAGGGAAAACCCGCCGAAACTCCTTCATTTATGTACGGAATTCGACTGTCGCTTTCAAAGTCGGGACGGAAAAAGGTAAGCTTTTGTTCTTTTTTTATAGACATTGTATCTCGAGAATATCTTTGAAATTAGTGGTATATCTTGGCGAAAGATGATTTTGGTTCATATTCTAGGTCAGGCTTAAATTTTGGGAGGCCAATTTTATTTTGGTGTCGCCAATTTTGTGGTTCAGTCGGTCCATCACTTTCATTAAAGCTAAATGCTTTGGGTTTTCTTCTTCGAATAAATGGAATTGCTTTTGATTTTCATCAATTAATTCCGTGAGGATAACTCCCGCTTTTTTGAACCTGATTCCCTCATTGCCTTTGTGTAATTTCTTTAGCATTTCAACGGCTGCATTGGTTATGGTCAAAGTTGAATTGCTCGCATAAGGTAACGTCATAGCCATATTAAAATAATATTTGGATGTTTTAACCGAATGTTTGTCAACCACTAACATCACTATGATGGTGTGACAACAAGAATGTTGCTTGCGTAGTTTTTCGGCACAAACGGCTGCAAAAGTAGTTATACGTTCTCGTAGTAAATCATAATCGGCTATTTGTTTCGGGAAACTTCGGGTGGTGGTAATGCTCTTTTTTTGTTCGGTAGTGGGTTCCAAATCCATAACTGATTTACCTTCCAATTCATATTTTAGGCGAAGGCCGACAACTCCCATTTCTTTTTTAATCCAAGCTTCGTGTTGCGGTTGGATAAAATCGAGTGCGGTATTGATTTTGCGCAGTTTTACTTTTTTGATAGTGCGATAACCAATGCCCCAAACATCTTCAATTTTGGTCCATTTCAAGGCTTTTATGCGTTTTTCTTCGCTGTCTATTACATAAACACCTTTGGTTCTCTCCTGAAATTTCTTGGCTATTTTGTTGGCGACTTTGGATAATGCTTTTGTTTCGGCAAAGCCAATGCAAGTTGGAATACCCACCCATTTTTGGACACGGTTTTTCATTTGAAGACCATAATCGTGATAGTCTAAAATGTCCAAACCGTCAAAATTCAGGAAGGCTTCGTCGATGCTGTAAATTTCAAGGTTAGGAGTGAATTGCCCCAAAATAGACATCACTCGATTACTCAAATCACCATACAGCGGATAATTGGAAGAGAATAAGGTAATATTTCTTTCTTTGACCAATTCCTTAATCTGGAATGCCGGTGCACCCATAGGAACTCCGGCGGCTTTGGCTTCATTGCTTCTAGAAATCACGCAACCGTCGTTGTTGGATAATATCGCAACAGGCTTTCCGTTGAATTTCGGTTGAAAAACACGTTCGCAGGAAGCATAGAAATTGTTACAATCGACTAAAGCATACATGATGTAAAATTACGGAATACTGACGTATGCTTTTGGATAACGAAAGTTAATTTTTGAGATTTAATATTGTCATTTTAAAAATAATCATTAACTTGTAGTCAAATTAACCATAAGATAATTTTTTTTGGAACATATATTTTGTTATAAAAGGAGTCTTAATTAGTTATTGGATCTCCAGACCTGAAAGTGTGATTAGCTTTCGGGTCTTTTTTTTGGATATTTTCTTATGTAGATGAATGTTCTAGCCCTGATAGTAGTGAAAATCCTTATGGGCCGGGGTTCGGCCTGTAAGATTGTAACGGATAGCGGGAATAGCTCCTAAATAATAGAATAGTTTTGATATAAGTTTAAAACTCAAAGTTGAAACCCTTCTGAGTAAGTTTTTCGTAAATTTCTGGATCAAACTTATATAATTGTGCAGCACGATGTGATACGTCTTGTTGTTTTTCGTCCAATGGAACCAGTAATTTCATGTGAAGAATTTTTCGACGGAAATTGGATTTGTCCATTTCGATTCCTAAAATTTCTTCATACAAATGCATGAGTTGCAATAAAGTAAATTTTTCGGGTAACAAATTGAAGCCTAATGGCGCTTGACGCACTCTGTTGCGAAGGTTTTTTATGCTGTAGGCTAGAATTTCATTATGGTCATAAATTAAATCTGGTATTTCATTGATTTTATACCATTTGGCATCCGAAGCCGTGAAACCTGCTTTAATGTTGTAGTCTTCTCTTTTTACCAAAGCATAATATCCAATGGTAATTACCCTTCTAAGAGGAAAACGGTCGGGTTCTCCAAATGCTTTTAACTGTTCAAGATAAATATTGTCCATACCGGTAAGTTCGGCCAACAAACGGTGAGCGGCATCATCTGTACTCTCTTTCTTTTTTATCCAACCACCTGGTAATCCCCATTTTCCTTTACTGATACCTTCGGCATGTTGTACCAAAAGTACTTCCAGAATACCGTTGTCAAAACCAAATATAACACAGTCAATAGTAATGGCATTCATGGCAGATTGTTCCACAATTTGTATTAGATCCCTATCAATAATTTTTCCGCTCATAGCCTTACAAAGTTTAGTACTAAATTAATATTTTTTTAAAGAGTTCAGTCGTACACAAGAAAATATATTTTGTAAAATAATTGTGATTAAACCTCTTTTTTGATACAAACTTTTATTTTTTTTTAATTTTTAAGCTTAATTATATTTAAAATGTTAAAAATCAATATTTTAAGTATTTAAAAAATCCTAAAAACCATATAAAAAGCACTTTTTTATATAAGATATCTGTAAAATCCAATCACTTTTTTTATCAATTACAAATATTTCAATACAATTTTTTGTTAATATGAAAAATTCGTTATATACTTGTAGTCAAATTAACCATAACGTTATGGTTTGTTTGACCAAAAGTACAAAAAACAATAATAAGTCAATCATATAATATTTAAGAATATGTATTTTTTAGGAATCGATTTAGGTAGTTCATCAATAAAATTATCGGTATTTGATGCTGATAAGGGTATTACTGTTGCGGCAGTGACGGTTCCTGAATTTGAGATGGATATTGTAGCGCCTAAATTTGGTTGGGCAGAACAAGACCCTAATAAGTGGTGGGAGTATGTGAAAAATGGTATCCAATCTATTGGTTCAAAACAACATATCGATTTAAAAAAGATTGCCGGAATTGGGATTGCCTATCAAATGCATGGTTTGGTATTGACCGATGAAAATATGAATCCAGTTCGTTCTTCTATCATTTGGTGTGACAGTAGAGCAGCAATTATTGGGAATGAAGTTTATGACAGAATTGGACATGAATCCTGTCAACAGCAAATACTTGGAAGCCCGGGTAATTTTACGGCTTCCAAATTAAAATGGGTTCAAACCAATGAACCAGAGATTTTTCAAAAAGCGGTTTACATGATGCTTCCGGGCGATTTCATAGCTGCAAGACTTTCTGGAAAAGCACAAATAAGTACTTCGGGCTTATCGGAAGCCGCTTTATGGAATTTCTCTAAAGGAGCTCTGGCAACCGAAGTGTTGCAGGCTATGGGACTTCCCGTAGATAAGATTCCTGAAATTGTACCCAACTTTGGTTATCAAGCAACAGTACAGCCTGATGTTGCATCAGAATTAGGATTGAATTCAGATGTAAAAATAACGTACCGCGGTGGTGATCAACCAAATAATGCAATGTCGTTGAATGTTTTAAAACCCGGAGAAATTGCTACAACTGCAGGTACTTCTGCTGTAGTTTATGCTGTAAGTGACCAAGATGTTTATGACAAGGAAAATCGTATCAATACCTTTTTGCATGTCAATAATACCGAAGCTCAAAAAAATAACGGAGTAATGTTGTGCATCAACGGTTCTGGGATTTTGTACCAATGGCTTCGTAAAATCATGTCGACTGACAGAACTGGTTTAATCGCATATGAAGCTCTTAATGCCGAAGCGGCGAAAGTAGCGGCCGGAAGCAATGGTTTGCGTTTTTATCCTTTTGGAAATGGTGTAGAACGCATTTTTAATAATAAAAATGCCAATTCCGGTATTCAAAATTTGAATTTCAATATTCATCAGTCAGGTCATTTGATTCGTTCGGCTTGTGAAGGAATTGTCTTTGCCATGAATTATGGTTTTGATGTTATGAAATCGGTAGGTGCATCCGGGGAAATAGTTCGTGCAGGAAACGCCAATCTTTTTTTGAGTCCTGTTTTCAGAGAAATCTTTACCAATACAACACAAACCACATTAGAATTATACAATACCTCAGGATCCGAAGGTGCTGCCCGAGGAGCTGCTTATGGTTTTGGCTATTATGCTTCTTTGGATCAGGCTTTTGATGGTTTAAAATGCATAGAGAGAATTGAACCGAATCCAATATTGACGTCACAATATCAGGAAATATACCAAGAATGGAAAAATCATATTAAACTAGAATCATAATATAATGACTACAACAAAACAATCTTATTTTAAAAACATCGATACCATAAAATTTGAAGGTAGAGAGAGTACTAATCCTTTAGCTTTCAAATGGTATGATGAGAATCGCGTGGTGGCAGGTAAAACTTTAAAAGAACATTTGCGTTTTTCTATGGCTTACTGGCACACCTTATGTAACACTGGAGGTGATCCTTTTGGTGCAGGAACTGAAACATTTGAGTGGAATAAAAGCGAAGATGTTATTCAGCGTGCCAAAGATAAAATGGATGCTGCTTTTGAATTCATGAGTAAACTGGGTATACCTTACTACTGCTTTCATGACATTGATATGGTAGATGATGCACCTACTTTGGAAGAATTTGAAAAACGTGTTCAAGCTTTGGTGGCTTATGCTAAAATCAAACAAGAAGAAACCGGAATTAAATTGTTATGGGGAACTTCAAACTTATTTAGCAATCCTCGCTATATGAATGGAGCTTCTACTAATCCAAATTTTGATGTGGTGGCATATGCAGCGGCTCAAGCCAAAATTGCGATTGATGCAACGATTGCTTTAGGTGGAGAAAATTATGTGTTCTGGGGTGGTAGAGAAGGATATATGAGTCTTTTGAATACCGATATGAAAAGAGAATTGGAACATATGGGAAGATTCTTGACTATTTGTAGAGATTATGCTCGCAAACAAGGGTTCAAAGGAACTTTCCTTATTGAGCCAAAACCAATGGAACCGATGAAACATCAATATGATTTTGATGCGGCTACAACTTTAGGATTTCTACACAAACATGGTCTTCAAAATGATTTTAAGTTGAATCTTGAAGTGAATCATGCAACTCTTGCAGGACATTCTTTTGAACATGAGTTACAAGTGGCTGTAGATGCTGGAATGTTGGGAAGTATTGATGCAAATAGAGGAGACTATCAAAACGGATGGGATACGGATCAATTTCCAATTGATGTTTTTGAAATTACCCAATCTATGTTGGTAATCTTAGAAGGTGGAGGAATTCAAGGTGGAGGAATCAATTTTGACGCAAAAGTGAGAAGAAATTCAATCGATATCGAAGATAAATTCATAGCCCATATTGCTGGAATGGATGTTTTTGCCAGAGGACTTATCTGTGCAGACCATGTTTTGAAAAATACCAACTATAAAGAATTACGCGAAAAGCGTTACGGATCATTTGACGGTGATAACGGTGCCAAGTTTGAAAGAGGGGAACTCTCTCTAGAAGATCTTAGTGCCATCGCTCGTGCAAAAGGAGAACCTCAATCAATAAGTGGAAAACAAGAACTATTTGAACAAATTATTTCGAACGCGTATTAATTAGATTAAAAATCACTAACAACAAATTAACCAAATTATTAATTATTATGAAAAGCAATTACTGTATTAAACCAACAATGCTCCAGTTTTGCATGGTGCTGTTGCTTACTGTATTTTCGATACAGTCTGGTTTTGCACAAGAGCAATCCAGAACTGTAAGTGGAAATGTAAAATCGGTAGGAGACGGCATGGGAATTCCTGGTGCTACTATTACAATTGAAGGAACTAAAACATCGATAGCGACAGATTTCGATGGAAAATACAAATTGGAAGCAAAAACAGGGGATGTGATGGTAGTAAGTTTTATGGGCTTTAGAACCCAACATATTACTGTAGGAACCCAAAACACAATTAATGTTTCTTTACAAACCGAAGTATCAGACCTTAAGGAGGTTGTAGTTATAGGGTATGGTTCAATGAAGAAAAAACTGGTAACAAATGCTGTTACTCAAGTTAGTGGTGAAACTCTTGCAAAGACAAATACCACAAATGCACTTCAAGCACTTCAAGGACAGGCAGCTGGGCTTCAAATCACTTCAACTTCAGGGCAACCAGGAGAAGGTTTGAATGTGGTTATTAGAGGAGTGGGTTCTACAGGAGGTAGTACTCCTCTTTATGTTGTAGACGGTATACTTACAGGAGATATTTCATATTTGAGTAATTCGGATATTGAATCTATTTCTGTTTTAAAAGATGCTGCTTCTGCTGCTATTTATGGTTCGCAAGCTTCTAATGGGGTTATTTTGGTAACAACAAAGAAAGGGAAGCGCGGTTCTGCTGGGAAAATCACTTTTGATCAATATTATGGCATTCAATCAGTAGCTAGAAAGGTTGATTTATTGGATGCAACGGAATATGCTACGATATTAAATGAAGCTGCAGTAAATTCAGGTAAACCAGCTTATTTTACTAATGCTCAAATTGCTGCATTAGGAAAAGGAACAAACTGGATGGATAAAATGGTGGTGGATAATGCTGCAACTAAAAATTTCGCATTTGGTGCTTCAGGTGGTTCGGATAATTCTATTTATTCTACATCCTTGTCTTATTTAGGACAAGAAGGTGTTGTAGGGGGTAAAGATTTATCAAACTATAACCGTTATAATTTTAGATTCAATTCCGAACATAAATTATATAAAGACGTTGTAACTTTAGGTGAAAATTTAAGTTTTGCTTATATTGATAAAAACGGTATTGGTGTTGGAAATCAATATAATAATTCTTTAAGAAGCGCCTTTCAAACTACTCCATTATTACCAATGTATGATGCAAACGGTAATTATTATGACACTTCAAATTCAACTAGTGCTGAGCCTTGGTTAAATGGAGTCGCAAACCCTTACGCATTAATGGTTTATAATAATCAAAATGAGTCTAATAATCAAAAATTATTGGGGAATGTATATTTGCAAATTGAGCCAATAAAAAATTTGACATTTAAGACTACTTTAGGTCTTGATTATTATGCAGGTGAAAGTCATTCTTATTCTCCTGAATATCAGCTGTCAATTTATGCATTTAGTACTTTTGATAAAGTTACTCAAAGTATGAATAAAGGGAAAACACTTACTTGGGACAATTTAGCAACTTATAAGTTTAATGTTGCAGAAAATCACCATTTTGAAACTATGTTGGGTACGTCTTCTATTAATTATGACGGAACTTCTATGGGAACTACAAATACAGACGCAGTTTATAGTGATCTAGATCATGCTTGGTTAGATAATACTACTAATAAAGATGGCTCTAAAATATCATTTAATGGTAAAAAAGAGGAAACCAAAAGAATGTCTTATTATGGAAGATTGAATTACGATTATAAAGAAACGTATTTGATTAATGCAACCTTCAGAATGGATGGATCTTCTGTCTTTTCTACGGAAAACCAATGGGGTTATTTTCCATCAGTATCGGCAGGTTGGGTAATGTCAAATGAAGAGTTCTTGAAAGATTCAAAAGCAATAAACTTTCTTAAATTGAGAGCAAGCTGGGGACAGGTTGGAAATCAAAATGCAAGACCTTTTCAATATTTGTCACCAATAAAAACTGATCATACTAATTATATTTTTGGAAATGTAGAAGGTGCAAATGCTCTTACACCAGGTGCTTATCCTAATAGGTTAGCAAATCCTGACTTGAAATGGGAAACTTCAGAACAAATAGATTTTGGTTTTGATGCTAAATTTTTAGACAATGCTTTAAGTGTAACCTTTGATGCGTATCAAAAAACCAATAAAGATTGGATAATTTTAGCGCCAGTATTGGCTACTGCAGGTGCCGATGCACCATATATTAATGGTGGAGACGTAGTTAATAAAGGTTTAGAGTTGTCATTACAATACCAAAATAAAATTGGAGAATTTAGTTATAGCGTTAGCGCAAATGGTGCTTATAATGAAAATAAAGTAGGTAAAATACCTACTGATGATGGTGTTATCCACGGATTAAGTAATGAACTTTACGATAATGCGGGTGAATTTTATAGAGCAGAAAACGGACATCCACTAGGTTATTTTTGGGGATATAAAACGGGAGGTGTTTTTCAAACTCAAGAGCAAATTGATAATTATAAATCAGCAAACGGGGTAGTTTTACAACCTAGTGCAGCTCCTGGTGACCTTATTAAGGTAAATACTAACGGAGATGATAAAATCGATGATAAGGATAAAACAGAGATTGGAAAACCTAATCCAGATTTTACTTATGGTTTTACTTTATCGGCTGGTTATAAAGGTTTTGATTTTACAGCTATGGCAAATGGTGTGACAGGAAACGAAATCGTACAATCGTATAGAAATCAATCAGGTGCTTATGGCAACTATACTTCAGCTATATTAAGTCGTTGGCATGGTGAAGGTTCTTCTAATACAATGCCAAGAGTAACAGAAGACAATAAAAATTTCACAGATTTTTCAGATTTGTATATTCATAAAGGTGATTTCTTAAGAATCAGTACAGTGAGTTTAGGGTATGATTTTGCAAAATTGAAACAAGCAAAACCATTTTTTGCAAGCCAATTTAGACTTTACTTTTCAGTTCAAAATCTGTACACTTTTACTAAGTATAATGGTATGGATCCAGAAATTGGATTTGGTTCTTCAAATGATGATCAAAAATTTTCTTCTGGTGTTGATGTAGGATACTATCCAAGACCAAGAACATTTATGATGGGATTAAATGTTAAACTTTAATAAATAAAAAAATGAAAAATACATATTTATATATTTTCTGTTTGAGTTTATTGTGTCTGAGTTCTTGTAGTTTAGAAACAGAGCCTCTAACACAACAAACAGATACAAATTTTTACAAAACTACAGCAGATGCTTTTTCGGCATTAGCAGGTTGTTATGATGGATTACAAGTTGCTACTGGCGCTTATACAGATACTAAAACTGGAGTTACAGGTATTGGAGTTCCAGTGATGAGTGAAGTGATGTCAGACGACTGTTTTGGTGGAACCGGTGCTTCGGACCGTTATAATTTTGCACTCGTTGACGAATTCGATATTACCCGTTCTCCTTCAGATGTAGATTTACTTAATGGTAACTGGATTGCTTATTATAAAGCACTTTATCGTTGTAATGTTTTCTTGATGAAAATGGATCAAATCGATTGGAAAGGGGATACCGTTTTAAGAAATACTTACGAATCGGAAACTAAATTTATAAGAGCCTATCTTTATTTTGAAATGGTACGTCTATGGGGAAATGTGCCGTTATTAACGGCTCCTTCTTCTGAAAATATCCCACAAGCAACTCCAGAAGATGTTTATAAAGTTATCGCAGAAGATTTAGTATTTGCTTCAAACAATTTGCCTTCAGTAGGGTATAGTGCTACAACAAGTGGACATGCTACTAAGTGGGCTGCAAAATCTTTATTAGGTCGTGTTTATTTGTATTACACTGGATATTACGGAAAAAATGATTTGGCAGGTGTAGTAACTAAGGCACAGGCATTAGGTCATTTAGAAGATGTTATTGCTTCTAGCGGTCATGGTTTAGTTGATGATTTTTCTACTTTATGGCCAGCAGCTTCTGGTGATAATTATGCGGGAGAAAATAATAAAGAAACAGTATTTTCTATAAAATATACATATACTAGTGATTATAATGGAAATACTGATGGTAACGCTTGGATGGTAATGTTTGGAATGAGAGAGTTTTCTTCTTACCCGTATGGACATGGTTGGGGAGTTACAGTAAATTCGAAATTATGGAATGCTTACAACGCCAATGACACAAGACGTGGATCAACAATAATTGGAATTGAGGAAGAAAATATTCCGTTTGATAAATTAAATAATCAAAGAGAATATACGGGGTATTATAACAAAAAATATTCTCCAATGATTGATGAAAATGGATTAGAACTTCCTATTAAAATGGGTAGTGCATTCTGGGATATAAGTCAATTTCAAGATTATGTAGTACTAAGATACTCGGATGTATTGTTAATGGCTGCCGAATTAGGAAGCGGGAGTGCTCAGGCTTATTTTGATCAAGTTAGACAAAGAGCCTATAAAGCTAGTTTTGCACCTTTAGCTGTAAGCCAGGCAAATATTATGAACGAAAGACATTTAGAATTTGCTCTTGAAGGTATTAGATATTGGGATTTATTGCGTCAAGGTATCGGTACAGCTTCTTCAACCATTGCAGAAACTACAAGCTTGTTAAGTGGAGGAGTTGCTACTACCAAAACAATTACAGCAGCTAAAATACAAGAGACAAAAGGGCTACAACAAATCCCTAATACTCAGATTACATTGTCTGGAGGAGTTTTAAAGCAAAATGCTGGTTGGTAATTTTAACTAAAAATTAAAAAAAAATGAAAAAGACTAAATTATTAATTGCATCATTTTTGATGTTAACGGTACTGTTTTTGGTGCCGTCTTGTTCGCCTGATACGTATTCCTTAGATGGGGCGACTGATAAATCGAATATACATTTTGATATTACTCAGGATTTAGCAGTCGATGCAGGGGGAAATACTGTGATACTGAAAAATACTACCCCAGGAGTTATACTTAATTGGGACTATGGTACTGGAAAATCCAACAAAGCCATGGAAACTGTAAAATATGCTTTTAAAGGTGATTATACCATTAAAATTACGGCAGTTACTGATGGTGGTCTTGTTGAGTTAGATCCTGTTACTATCACTGTTACCCAAGATAACTTGAACTACGTCGACGATCCTCTTTGGAATTTACTTTCAGGTGGCGTTGGACATTCTAAAACTTGGCTTTTGGATTTAGATGCAAACGGTGTTTCAAAATATTTTGCCGGACCTATGTACTTTTATGGTACCGATAACGCATGGTTAGAAGGTGGAGATAAAGGATGTTATGGTTCAGATTGTTGGAATTGGAATCCAGAATGGAAAGGCAACACATGGATTGCAGCTAAAGGCGACTACGGAAGTATGACATTTAGCTTAGATGGTGGTCCATTTTTAACAACAGATCATAAAATGATGCCAAGCTATGGTCAAGAATCTGGAACGTACTTTTTAGATGCTAATGCAAAAACATTAACCACTTCCAATGCTACTATTTTGCACACCAATGAATATGAGAATTGTGTAGATAATTGGCAATCAATGAAAATTATGTCTATAACTGAAAACACATTACAAGTTGGTGTTTTAAGAAAAGGTAGTTGTGATGGGGCAGCAACATTGGTTTATAATTTTATATCAAAAGAGTACAGCGACAATT
Source organism: Flavobacterium sp. P1_E4 (assembly GCF_056405915.1). NCBI lineage: Bacteria > Pseudomonadati > Bacteroidota > Flavobacteriia > Flavobacteriales > Flavobacteriaceae > Flavobacterium > Flavobacterium sp. P1_E4. The sequence continues at coordinate 143,151 of NZ_JBFUBE010000009.1, read as the reverse complement.
GGGTGCCAACAGCTGTTGCAGATCCAAACCCAAGTATTGATTTAAATGGTGGGACAGTGGATGATTTATTATCAACTACAACTACAACTACTAAAACTTGGCATTTAAGCAGCGACACACCTTTTAACTGGACTGACTTGAATGGAACATTCTTAAACAATTGGAATTCGGTTGCAGATTATGAAGCTGCCGGTTGGCCAGGATATGTTTCTGGTGATCAAGCTACTGTTATTAAAAACAAAATTTCATTTTCTAACAATGGAAATGTTAGCACTGTAACAAGTAGTGGCGCCACAGCTTCAGGAACCTTTGTTACAAGTACAGATGGAAAAAATATTATTACGTTTAGTGGTATAACTCCATCATTTCCAATAGGAAGTTCATGGGCAACGGTTTCAACTACAGCTGAAAACCAATGGAAAATCGTAAAAACTGCAAAAACAGGAAATGTAGTTACTGATATCTGGTTTGGAAAAAGAGACCCAAATAAGAGCGAGTATATGGTTTTTCATTTTGTATTGGATTAAAGAACTTTGGTTAGTGTAGTTTTTTGGGTTTAAAACGGGTATGCAATATCAAGAGTTGGGATTCTTATCCTACTCTTGATAGCAATCCTAAAACAATACAGATTTGTTTTAAAATTTTAAAAAAACGTATAGCCGAAAAGTAATAATATAATGTATCGGTAAGTGGTGTTATTTGTACACTTATCGATACATTTATAATACTTTAAACACCATTATAATTTTAAGTAAATGAAAAATTTAAGCAATTTTATACAAACGTTGGCACTGTTGGGAGTTACAATTCTAGTGATGTCCTATACTGGGAAAGAAAAGGGAACTATTCCCAATTCTAGAAAAGTGACATTCAATTCAGGTTGGAATTTTCATTTAAACGACAGTATAAAAGATAAAGATACAATCAACAGCTCTACAACTTGGAGAACCTTAAACTTGCCACACGATTGGAGTATCGAAGGAAAGTTTGATGAAAAAAGCCCTGCCGGTTATGGCGGAGGCGCTCTTAATGGAGGCTTGGGATGGTACAAAAAAACATTTAAGATTGCTCTTGAGAATAAAGAAAAAATTACGTCAATAGTTTTTGATGGAGTTTACAAAAACAGCCAAGTCTGGATCAACGGACATTATCTAGGCAAACGCCCAAATGGGTATATTGGTTTTCAATATGACCTTTCTCCTTATTTGAATTATGGGGATAAAAACAATGAAATTATTGTCAAAGTTGACAATTCAAAACAACCTAATTCTCGTTGGTATTCCGGTTCAGGGATATTCAGAAACGTATGGTTGGAAACAACAGATAAATTATATGTTGAACAATGGGGAACTTATATTACCACCCCAAAAGTAACTTCTAAAAATGCTTCGGTACATTTAGAAACTACAATCAAAAATCAATACGCCGCTTCAAAAGGCGCAACCATTCTAACTACAATTTTCAAAAACGACACTAAAGTAACTTCGGTTACCCAAAATATTACTATTGCTGCAAACGCAAATCAAGTTCTAAATCAAGATATCCTTGTTAACAATCCCGTTTTATGGTCTGATGAAAAACCGGAACTATACACTTCGGTTACAATAATTAGCGTAGACAACAAGATTATTGACCAATACAAAACCAACTTTGGAATTAGAAGCTTCAAATTTGATCTCAATAAAGGATTTATTTTAAACGGAAAACAAGTCAAAATCAAGGGCGTTTGTATGCACCATGATTTAGGCCCACTGGGTTCGGCCATCAATACCAGAGCCATCGAACGCCAATTGGAAATTCTGAAAGGAATGGGCGTAAATGGTATAAGAACTTCTCATAATCCACCGGCTCCGGAACTTTTGGACCTTTGTGACAAAATGGGTTTCATCGTTATGGATGAAGCATTTGATATGTGGAAAAAAGCAAAAACCAAATACGATTACAGCCTTGACTGGGATAAATGGCATACCAAAGATTTGCAGGATCAAATCCTTAGGGATCGTAACCACCCAAGTATATTTATGTGGAGTATTGGAAACGAAATTCCAGAACAATGGAGTGATGAAGGTGTAGTTATTGCAAAAGAATTATCAGGAATCGTAAAAAAACTGGATACCACAAGATTAGTGACTGCCGCAATGAATCCTGCAGTTAATATGAATATTGATGACGTAACGCTACAATTTGAAAAGTCTAAAACCTATTTCAATAAGTTAGCTACTTCGGGAGCTTTGGATATTATAGGATATAATTATGCTCATCAAACTTTTGAGCATCATCAAAAAAACTTTCCTAATGTCCCTTTCATAGCAACCGAAACTACTTCGGCTTTAGAAACACGCGGATATTATGATAATGTTTCGGATGTTGTTAAGAAATGGCCTGTAAGATGGGATCTTAAATTTACAGATGGAAATCCAGGCAATACAGTATCTGCTTACGATCAAGTTCAGGCGCCTTGGGGTTCAACTCACGAAGCGACTTGGAAAGTGATGAAAAAACACGATTTCCTTGCAGGAATGTACATATGGACTGGATTTGATTACATCGGTGAACCGACACCTTACGAATGGCCGTCAATCAGTTCTTATTTTGGGATTTTTGATTTAGCTGGTTTTCCAAAAGACGTTTATTATATGTACCAAAGCGAATGGACTAATAAAACGGTTCTGCACCTCTTCCCACACTGGAACTGGGCGGCAGGTCAAAACGTAGATGTTTGGGTATACTACAACAATGCCGATGAGGTTGAACTTTTCCTTAACGGAAAATCATTGGGAACCAAAAAGAAAGAAGGAGACGATTTACATATTATGTGGAGAGTACCGTTTCAAGCAGGAACTCTGAAAGCGGTTTCTCGTAAAAACGGAAAAACAGTTTTAGAAACCGAAATCAAAACAGCCGGAGCAGCATCAAATTTAAAATTGTCAGCTGACAGAGCAACCATAAAAGCCGATGGAAATGATTTGTCTTTTGTAACGGTTGATATTATCGATGCAAATGGTTTGCTTTCGCCAAATGCAAATAACGAGATCCAGTTTTCTTTGAAAGGAAACGGAAAAATTGTAGGTGTTTGTAGCGGAGATCCAGTAAGTCACGAATCCTATAAAGCGGACAGACACACAGCTCTTAACGGAAAATGTCTCGTTGTAATTCAGGCAGGAGAAAAAGCAGAAAAACTGGAATTGACAGCCAGTGCCAATGGTTTGAAAAGCAGTACAACAATAATTATGACTAAATAAATATTTATCCTAACCCTAACAGGGTTTAAAACCCTGTTAGGGTTAGGGTTTTAAAACTAACAACAATGAAGAAACGACAACTAATACCACTTTCCATATTTATGGTATTTGGACTTTTTGTAACTCCAAAAGGATTTGCTCAAATTCAAAATGCCGATGTTTTGAACGCACCAATAGACATCAGCAAAGATTTTCAAAATTATCTGAACACTTTTTATTTTGCTGATGAGTTAACTAGTTTTGACCCAGCAACAGGAAAAGGAACTATAAAATATTTACGTTACAATTATCAAACACGTCAGGCTTTCAACAATATGATGATGAAGCCAGGTGTTGTCCCTTCCAATGAATTTCCAACGACGGAGTATGCGGTTTCTCCTGAATTGCCTTTTCAAATTCAGTTTGTGTCGGATCGTTCCATTCGTATCAAAACGACTTCTGGACCACAATTTCGTCCTGAAAAAGAATCTTTGATGTTGGTTGATGGAGTAGCTCCAAACCACCCAGAATTATGGAAATCTTCTAAAATAGAAGGAGGTTATAAATACACGAGCAAACACGGTTCTGTTGAGATTTTGTCTAAACCTTGGCACGTGAAAATTTATGACGAAAAAGGGAAGTTACTTACTAGCACTCTTCACGATTCTGATTTTAAAAACACCTATACACCAACACTTCCGTTTTCGTTTGTTCGTAGAAACAGCGATTATTCAAGAAGTATGGGAGCTGCTTTTAGCTTAGAGCCAGATGAAAAGTTCTTTGGTTGTGGAGAATCATTTACCCAATTCAATAAACGTGGACAAAAAGTGGTTTTATGGACGGATGATGCCAATGGTATTCAAAACGAAACCATGTACAAACCGGTTCCATTTTATATGAGTAGTCGTGGTTACGGAGTTTTTATGCACCATTCAACACCAATTACTTGTGATTTTGGAAAATATTTTGGAAGTGCCAATGAAATGTATATTGGCGATGATGAAGCCGATTTGTTTTTCTTCATTGGGGAACCAAAAGAAATATTGGATGAATATACAAACCTAACCGGAAAAGCTGCAATGCCACCGCTTTGGTCATTTGGTTTCTGGATGAGCCGTATCACTTATTTTTCTGAAAAAGAAGGACGTCAGGTTGCCAAAGATTTGCGTGCATATAAAATCCCAACAGATGTAATTCACTTTGACACGGGTTGGTTTGATGTAGATTGGAGAAATAATTACGAATTTTCTAAAGATCGTTTCCCGGATGCTGTAAAAATGATGTCGGATATGAAAGATGACGGTTTCCATGTATGTTTATGGCAATTGCCTTATTTCTCTCCAAAAAATACTTTGTTCAATGAGATCATGGACAAAAATTTAGCGGTAAGAGATCGCAAAGGTAACCTTCCTTATGAAGATGCAGTATTGGATTTTTCGAATCCTGAAACTGTGACTTGGTACCAAGCAAAATTGAAACATTTGTTTGACCAAGGAGTTTCTGTTTTCAAAGTTGATTTTGGAGAAGCTGCACCACCAGACGGAATTTACCATTCAGGACGCACCGGTTTCTATGAGCACAATTTATACCCATTACGTTACAACAAAGCAGTTGCTGAAATTACCCAAAAAGAAAAAGGATATACTTTAATCTGGGCAAGAAGTACTTGGGCAGGAAGTCAACGTTACCCATTACACTGGGGTGGTGATGCCGAAACAAGTAATGGAGCGATGTCAGCCGAATTAAGAGGAGGACTTTCATTGGGATTAAGCGGTTTCAGTTTCTGGAGCCATGACGTGGGAGGATTTGCAACAAAATCACCTGAAAACTTATACAGAAGATGGGCGCCTTTCGGAATGTTTACATCTCACGTAAGAAGCCACGGGGAGCCTCCAAGAGAGCCTTGGTTGTACAGCAAAGACTTCTTGGAAGGATTTAGAAACGCCGATAATATGCGTTACGAATTAATGCCTTATATCTATGCTCAAGCCAAAGAAAGTTCTCAAAAAGGATTACCGATGATGCGTGCTTTATTCCTAGAATATCCAAATGATCCAGGAGCTTGGTTAGTTGACAATGAATACTTATTTGGATCCAGTATGTTAGTGGCTCCTTTATTTGAAGAAGTGACAGAAAGAGACGTATATCTTCCAGAAGGAACTTGGATTGACTATCAAACCAAAAAAGTGTACCAAGGCGGATGGCATAAAATCAAAGCGGGCGATATTCCAATCGTAGTTTTGGTAAGAGACGGTTCTGCGATTCCTCATATTGGATTGGCACAATCTACAAAAGATATGGACTGGAGCAAATTAACCTTAAAAGTGTATGCGACAGATGCTACCAATACAGCAACTGCTAAAGTATTCTTGCCAGGAACTGACGCTGTACAAACGATTACGGTTTCTAAAAAAGGAACCAATTTTGAACCGACTTCAAATCCATTAACTGGAAAAACCACTTTCAAAACGGAGTGGATAAAATAAATATGTTGAGTTAGTTTAGTTTTTTAATCGGGGTTTTGAAATATCTAAACCCCGATTAATTAAAATGAAGCAAGCCATAAAATAAATTACAATGATAAAGAAACTAATACTTCCCGCTTTATTACTATCCATAAGTATAGGTAATGCTCAAGGCAAAAAAACAAAATCCTATGAATTGGCTTCTCCAGAAGGGAAGAACAAAATTCAATTTCAGTTGGTTGACAGCGCACCAAAATATGCGGTTAATCACGGAAAAATTCAGGTGATTACCCCATCTGATATGGGTTTTATGCTAAAGAACAATGACGATTTAAGCAAAAACTTTGAAATCGTAAAAGTTGAGAACTCCACTTTCGACGAAACTTGGGAACAGGTTTGGGGAGAAAAGAAAAAAATCAGAAACCACTACAACCAAATGGTAGTGAAATTGCAACAAAAGAGCAATGAAAAAAGAAAACTGGAAATTCAATTCCGTGCTTTTGACGATGGTGTTGCTTTTAGATATGTGTATCCAAAGCAAGGAACAAAAGACAGTATTTTCATTATGGATGAAAAAACGACTTTTAACCTGAAAGACGAAGGAAAAGCGTGGTGGATTCCGGCTTACAAAGAAAATCGTTATGAGTATTTGTATCAAAATTCAAGTATAAATGCTATTGACACTGTTCATACACCATTGACAATCGAAAGCAAAAGCGGTTTGAAATTGAGTTTCCACGAAGCAAACTTGATTGATTATGCCAGTACAACATTGGTAAACAACACAGGAACACAATTAAAAACTGACTTGGTGCCTTGGGCTGACGGTGTTAAAGTAAGAGTAAAAGACACCTTCACATCTTCTTGGAGAACAATCCAAATTGGAGAAAAATCTGGAGACTTAATCGATTCTTATTTGATTCTAAATCTTAACGAACCTAACAAAATGGGTAATCCATCGTATGTGAAACCATATAAATACTTCGGAATTTGGTGGGCTATGCACATTGGGAAATATACTTTTTGGGAAGGAGATAAACAAGGGGCAACTACTGCTCACGCAAAAGAATATATTGATTTTACTGCCAAAGAAGGTTTGCACCATTTATTGATTGAAGGATGGAACAAAGGTTGGACGCCTGCTTGGTATGAAAATAAGATGCATATGTTCAGTTTCACTCAAAGTGCCGATAATTTTGACTTGGAAAAAGTCGTAGAATACGGAAAAGAAAAAGGGGTTGAGCTTATTGGGTACCACGAAACGGGTTCGAATTTGATTAACTATATGAAACAAATCGATGCTGGTTTTGCTTTATACAAAAAATTAGGAATCCATACCGTTAAAATCGGTCACGTAGGTTCAAAACTAAATATGAAAGAATGGCACCACGGACAATTTGGAGTAAACTATTTCAGATATGTTTTGCAAAAAGCAGCCGAATATGATTTAGCTGTTTTCTATCACGAACCAATCAAAGACACTGGAGAACGAAGAACTTATCCAAATATGTTGGCTAGAGAAGCGGCAAGAGGTCAGGAATACAACGCTTGGAGCGAAGGAAATCCGCCAAGTCACGTTGTTATTTTGCCATTTACCAGGATGTTATCTGGACCAATGGAGTATACTCCTGGAGTTTTGGATGTTGAAATCAAACAAGGATATCCTGGAAAAAGAGTTCACGGAACAACAGCACAGCAATTGGCAATGTATGTAACATTTTATTCGCCTATTCAAATGTTAGCCGACCTTCCGGAAAATTATGCAGTACCAGCTTACCAATTCCTAAAAGACGTTCCAACTGATTGGGCGGACACTAAAGTTTTGAATGCTGAAATTGGAGAATACCTGACAACTGTTCGTAAAGACGAAAACAGCGAAGATTGGTATTTGGGAAGTATGACCAATGAGAAATCAAGAGATTTAGAGGTTTCATTGTCATTTTTAGATTCTAAAACTACTTACGAAGCTCAGATTTACGCTGATGCCGAAGGTACAGACGAAACACACAATCCATCAGCGGTTGCTATTTCTAAAAAAACTGTAAAAGCTTCAGATGTATTGAAATTGCATTTAGGAGGAGCTGGAGGTACAGCCATCCGATTCAAAAAATTGTAAGGCACAGTTATTTTTAACCCAATAGGATTGAAATTCTATTGGGTTATTTTCTGTAGCGATTTAAAGCAAACATAATTTTCTAATGAAAAATAACTTAGCAATAGTTTTTATTTTAATTATTCTAAACAATGTCAATTTGTTTGGACAAGGTTCGAACACAATAAAATATGACACTAGAATTATAAAAGTCGATTACAATAAAACGGCCGGAAAGTTGAATACGATGTTCAAAGAATGCATTGGAGCTGGTCGTGCCAATGAGGGATTACGCGCCGATTGGCAACAGCAACTGGCTATGGTAAAAAAGGAATGTGATTTTAAATATATCCGTATGCACGGTTTATTGACCGATGATATGGCGGTTTACCGTGAAGACAATAAAGGAAATCCGGAATACAATTACCAATATATTGATGCCTTGTACGATTTTCTTTTGAGTATAAAAATAAAACCTTTCGTAGAATTAGGATTTATGCCTTCGGCTTTGGCCAGCGGAACCCAAACCATTTTTTGGTGGAAAGGAAATGTAACTCCTCCTAAAGATTATAAAAAATGGGAAGACTTAATTCGCAATCTAACACAGCATTTTACCGAACGTTATGGTGCCGATGAAGTGAAGACTTGGTATTTCGAGGTTTGGAATGAACCCAATCTGTCGCCAGGTTTTTGGACAGGAACCCAAGAGGAATATTTCAAATTATATGACTATACGGCTAGAGCTATCAAAAGCGTAAATCCAGCTTATAAAGTGGGAGGTCCTGCAACTGCCGGAGCGGCTTGGGTACCGGAAACAATTGAATTTGCTACTAAAAACAATGTGCCTTTAGATTTTATCTCTACACACGCTTACGGAGTTGGTCAAGGCTTTTTAGATGAATTTGGAGGTTCTGGAACCGTTTTGAATAAAGATGCGTCGAGTGTGAGTGGAGAAGTAATTAATTCACGCAAGCAAATTTCAAGTTCGGCTAAACCAAACTTGGAATTACATTACACCGAATGGAGTTCATCATATACTCCGGCAGATCCAATTCACGACAGTTATCATTCAGCTGCCTATATTCTTCAAAAACTGAAACAAGTGGGCAATGCTGCAAACTCTATGTCGTATTGGGTTTTCACCGATATTTTTGAAGAACCTGGACCAAGATTTACACCTTTTCACGGTGGTTTCGGATTGTTGAATACCCAAGGAATTAAAAAGCCAGCCTATTTTTCGTATTCTTTTTTAAACAAATTGGGAGAAACAGAACTTCAAAATACGGATACATCTTCTTGGGCGACTAAAAATGCAAAAGGTAATGTACAAGTTTTGTTTTGGGATTTCACCTATACTTTGCCGGATGCTACAAATAATCAGCAATATTATATAAAAGATTTACCATCAAAACCAAAAGGAGCTGTAAAAGTTGAAGTGGCTGGACTTCAAAAAGGGAGCTATACTTTAGAAATATACAAAGTTGGCTACAAAGTGAATGACGTATTCACCGATTATTTAGGAATGAATAAGCCGAATCAACTTAACCTTCAACAGGTGAATACTTTGAAACAACGAAATAATGGTGCGCCGATTGCAACAGAAAAAGTTACAATCGATTCCAAAGGAATGTATAGCAAAGAATTTAACATAAATGAAAATGATGTGCTGTTGCTGAATTTTATAAAGCAGTAGTTATAAAAAATAAGACCAAAAATTACCTAGTTATGAAAAATCAAATAATAAAATTATCCTTTTTTTCAATGTTATTGGTTGCAGGATACAATGCCAATTCACAAACGGTTAAAAATACAAAAGCCAAAGAATCTACTGTGGCAAAATCTATAACTTCAAAATATGATTCCGAAATCGACCAGCTGATTTCAAAAATGACATTGGAAGAAAAAATAGGTATGCTGCACGGTAACAGTATGTTTGCTAATGGAGGTGTAAAACGTTTAGGTATTCCAGAATTAAAAATGGCCGATGGACCACTTGGAGTTCGTGAAGAAATTTCTCGTGATAGTTGGGCTCCTGCGGGATTAACCAATGATTTTGCGACTTATTATCCAGCAGCGGGAGCTTTGGCTGCAACTTGGAATCCTTTGTTAGGGTACACTTTTGGTAATAGCGTGGGGCAGGAATTGCGTGCTAGAGACAAAGATATGCTGCTTTCGCCTGCAATTAATATTGTGAGAACTCCACTTGGAGGAAGAACGTATGAATATATGACCGAAGATCCATTTTTGAACAAAAAAATGGCTGTACAAATGGTTATTGGTTTACAGGATAACGATGTTATGGCTTGTGTAAAACACTTTGCTGCCAATAACCAAGAAACCAACCGTGATTTTATTGATGTTCAAATGGACGAGCGTACCCTGCGTGAAATTTATTTGCCAGCATTCGAAGCGGCCGTAAAAGAAGCTAAAGCGTATAGTATAATGGGAGCCTATAACAAGTTTAGAGGCGAATATTTATGTGAAAATGATTATATGCTAAATAAAGTATTGCGTGACGAATGGGGTTTCAAAGGAGTAGTTGTTTCTGATTGGGCTGCGGTGCATTCCACAGTAAAATCTTTGAATAGCGGTTTGGATATCGAAATGGGAACACCTACAACAAAGTTCAACGAATTTTTCTTGGCCGATAGATTAATTGCCGCTGTCAAAGCTGGAGAAATTTCAGAAGCCGAAATTAACAAACACGTAAAAAGAATATTAGGAGTCTTATTTCAAGTAAAAGCAATGGGCGGTAAAGACCGTGTTAAAGGGAGTATTGCTACTGAAGCACATTACCAAGATGCCTATAAAATTGCAACAGAATCAGTGGTTTTGTTGAAAAACGAGAATAACGCATTGCCTTTGAAACTAGATGGTGTTAAGTCTATTGCAATAATTGGAAATAATGCAACCAAGAAAAATGCCTTGGGCGGATTTGGCGCAGGTGTAAAAACCAAAAGAGAGGTTACACCTTTGGATGCATTGAAAAGTAAACTGCCAAGCTCAATCAAAATCAACTATGCTGAAGGCTATTTAGAGCGTTACGAAGAAAAAAAGGTTGGTAAATTAGGAGATATAACTATGAATGGCCCTATAACCATCGATCAATTGGATCCTGCTAAATTTGAGGAAGCAATTGAAGCTGCCAAAAATTCTGATGTGGCAATTGTTTTTGCGGGTTCCAATCGTGATTATGAAACCGAAGCCTCTGACCGTAGAAGTCTAAAGTTGCCATTTGGACAAGAGGAATTGATTCAAAAAGTATTGGCTGTAAACCCAAGAACCATTGTGGTTATGGTTGCAGGCGCGCCTTTTGATATTGAAGCAATAAAAAATAAAACGAATGCTTTGGTTTGGAACTGGTTCAACGGATCTGAAGGAGGAAATGCATTGGTTGATGTATTGTTAGGAAAAATTAATCCTTCTGGTAAATTACCTTGGACTATGCCAAAAAACATTATGGATTCACCAGCACACGCTACAAACAGCTTCCCTGGTGGTAAAACGGTAGATTATGCCGAAGGAATTTTGGTTGGATACCGTTGGTTTGATACCAAAAAAATTGAACCTCTTTATCCTTTTGGATACGGATTGTCATACACGACTTTTGCTTTCGATAATGCAAAAACAGATAAAAAAGAATACGCAGCTGATGAAACAATTTCAGTTTCTGTAACAGTTAAAAACACTGGAAAAGTTGACGGTAAAGAAGTTGTTCAATTATACGCTTCTAAATCGGATTCAAAAATTACCCGTGCTGATCAAGAATTGAAAGGTTTCCAAAAAGTATTGGTTAAAGCTGGAAATTCTGCAACAGTAACGGTTAAAGTTCCTGTAAAAGAATTGGCTTATTACAATGTGGAAACCAAAAAATGGACAGTGGAGCCAGGAAATTACACTTTGAATATTGGAAGTTCTTCTCGTGATATCAAGAATAAAATTGATGTTACCATAAAATAACAATTGCTATTAATTAACCAATAACAAATACTATTATGAATAACAAGATTAAAAAATATGGATTTATTTTTTTTCTATGCTTTGCTTTTTTAAGTATTGTTGCCTGTAGCTCAGATAATGGAACTCCAGAGGAAACAAAACCAGCAGCGAAAACACTTACAACAGATGTTAACAAGATAGATTTTGTTGCCAAAGGAAATTCTGCGAGTGTGGCCGTTACCACTGACGCTAAGGCATGGGCTATTTCTTCAACCGTTGCTTGGATTCAATTAAGTAAAACTTCGGGAACAAATGGGACTAGTTTAGTATCAATTACTGCTTTAGAAAACACAACTACCGTTGCAAGAACTGCTACAGTAACTATAAGTTCAAGTGAAGCTGAATCAGTGAAAATTTCAGTTTCACAGGCTGCAGGTACCGGTACCGTTGTTACGGGTTTATACCCTGGTTATAATACTAATCCAATCGCAGATGATGCAACAGGAATGGCAAGTACAGCTGTAGAATTGGCCGCCAAAATGAAATTGGGCTGGAATATTGGAAACACTTTGGAAGCCACACCTGGAGGCGAAACAGCTTGGGGGAATCCAAATGTTACCAAAGCCTTGATTGATTTGGTTAAAGCAAATGGATTTAATGCTATTAGAATTCCTTGCTCCTGGAATCAGTTTGCTAATGCAACAACCGCACAAATCACCGCAGCAAGGTTAGCTAGAGTAAAAGAAGTAGTGCAATATTGTATTGATAATGATATGTATGTTATCGTTAATATCCATTGGGACGGCGGATGGCTGGAAAATAATTGTACCGAAGAAAAGAAAGAAGCAAATAATGCCAAGCAAAAAGCTTTTTGGGAACAAATAGCAACCAGTTTACGCGATTTTGATGAGCATTTGCTTTTTGCTAGTGCTAATGAACCAAACGTTGAAAATGCAACTCAAATGGCAGTCTTGAATTCGTATCATCAGACATTTATTGATGCTGTTCGTTCTACAGGTGGAAAAAATGCATATCGTAACTTAATTATTCAAGGGCCATCCACAGATATCGAAAAAACAAATAAATTAATGACTGCTTTGCCAACGGATAAAGTAGCTAACAGAATGATGGCTGAGGTTCACTTTTATCCTTATCAATTTTGTCTTATGACAGAAGATGCTGATTGGGGTAAAATGGCTTATTATTGGGGAGCAGGAAATCATTCAACTACCGATACTGCTCACAATCCAACTTGGGGAGAAGAAGCTGATGTGGATAAATTTTTCCTATCGATGAAAACACAATTTGTAGACAAAGGAATTCCGGTTATTTTGGGAGAATTTGGTGCAATAAGACGTTCAAATTTAACAGGTGATGCATTAACATTACATCTAAAATCAAGAGCAGATTTTTACAAGTATGTCGTAAAACAGTCAAAAGTAAATGGCTTAATACCTTTTTACTGGGATGCTGGAAATTTAGGGTTAAACACGATGTCTTTGTTCGATAGAAGTACTAATACGGTTTTTGATGCTCAGGCATTGACTGGATTGAAGGATGGATTGAAATAAAATAGCTGTATAAAATCTTTGATTTAAAGGTTTTTCATGAACTAAAGGATGGTCATATTGTTTAATGTGATAATTAATTGTTAAAAACATTAATTTAATTATCGTAAAGATTAATTAAATTATAATAAACAATAATTTAATTGTTATATAGATTAATTTAATTATCATAAACAACAATTTAATTGTTATTAAAAACAAATAAATTGTTTTATGTATTAATTAAATTGTTGTTTATGACTATTTGTTGTTCTAAAACCATCATTATCTGATACTGGGGAGTCTAGTGCTAATTACGGACAGCCCTATTATAAAAAATACTATATTATTATCGTTTCAAAAAAGTAAAATAATTATAATTTATTATGAAAAAGTTTATAAATACAGGGCTACTGGCCCTGTTTCTTGTATTCCACTTGGTAGCTAATGCAAATGTCCGAATGCCGTTGTTGTTTTCTGACGGAATGGTTTTGCAACGCAACAAAATAATTCCTGTTTGGGGTTGGGCAGATGCAAATGAAAAAGTTGAGGTTCGCTTTAATAAGCAAATCAAAACTGTTCAAGCAGATAGAGACGGTAAGTGGACGATTGGCTTAAATGCCGAAAAGGCAGGAGGACCTTTTGAACTAATCATAACAGGGAAAAACAAAATTGTCATCAAAGATGTTTTAGTTGGCGAAGTCTGGATTTGTTCGGGACAGTCCAATATGGAGTTTCAGGTGTATAAAACAATGAATGCTCAAGCAGAAATAAACGATTCAAATTATCCTATGATTCGTCATTTTGGTGTGGCTCAAGATTTGAGCGGTGTGCCAAAAGAGGATTTAAAAGAAGGAAAATGGGCCGTTTGCAATAAAGAAAATGTCAAAGATTTTACGGCAGTGGGTTACTTTTTTGCCAAAAAATTATATGCCGAATTAAAGATTCCAATCGGAATCATCAATACTTCTTGGGGTGGAACTTGTGTAGAAACTTGGACAAGTCGTGAAGCTTTTCAGAAGAGTGATGAATTTAAAGAGATGATTGCCGGTGTACCTTCGGTAGATATGGATGTTATTTTTGAAACATACAAAAAATCACTTTTAGACAATATCAAAAAAATTCAGGGTTTTGAAGTGACGGAAGCTGATCAAATTCAGTTTAAAGAATTGAAATTTAATGATACCAACTGGCCAGAAATAAAAGTGCCTTCTCTTTGGGAAAATCAGCAAATTGGAAATATTGACGGAGTGGTTTGGATGCGAAAAACCATTGTTTTGTCTGCAGAACAAGCAAAAAAAGAAGCCGTTTTGTATTTGTCTAAAGTTGATGATGAAGACCAGACTTATGTCAACGGAGTACAAGTAGGAACCAACAATATTTGGGATTCAAAAAGAGTTTATAAAATTCCAGTTGGTGTTTTAAAAGAAGGATCAAATGTAATCGCTGTCAAAATTACTGATTATAGTGGAGGTGGCGGTATTTATGGTGATCCAGCCGATTTGAGAATCGATTTCAAAGATTTCAATTTGCCCATTGATGGACTATGGAAATTTAATGTGGTACAGATAAAAATTTCGGTTTCGCCAAACAGTTATCCTTCGTTATTGTATAATGCGATGGTAAATCCATTAATTCCATATGCTTTTGAAGGAGTTCTGTGGTATCAGGGCGAAGCCAATGTTTGGAGAGCCAATCAATACAAAAAAGCATTTCCGTTGATGATTACCGACTGGAGAACCAAATGGAATCAGGGCAATTTTCCTTTCTATTTTGTGCAGTTGTCAACCTTTGATGAGTTTGGAGGAAACAGTAAAAAAGGCAGTCGTTGGGCAGAACTTCGCGAAGCACAAACCGAAACGTTGAAAGTGCCAAACACCGGAATGGCAGTAACTACTGATATTGGAAATGCAAAAGACATTCACCCAACAAACAAGCAAGATGTTGCAAAACGTTTAGCAGCTATTGCCTTGAACGATGTTTATGGTAAAAAACAAGTTTGCAGTGGGCCAATGTACAAAGCAATGGACATCAAAGGAAACCAGATTACAGTAAGCTTTGCGTCCATTGGGAGCGGTTTGTCAACAACTGATATAAATGGAAATCTGAAAGGTTTTGAAGTTGCAGGAGCCGATAAAGTTTTTTACCCTGCAAAAGTTAGTATTAAAGACAACAAAGTAATCGTTTTCAGCGAAAGCGTGACAAATCCAGTTGCTGTTCATTACGGTTGGGCAGATGATGATACAGAAATCAATCTTTTCAATAAAGAAAATTTCCCTGCATCCCCTTTTAGAACTGATAATTGGGAAATGATAACGGCTAATGAAAAATATAATGTCAGTAAATAATTTTCGAATAGCTTTAAACCGTTTATTTATAATGTGTTAATTGGTTACAAGAGTTTAAAATTTGGACGTTCTGCTGTGGAACAAGAGCATATTGTATTTAAAAATTTTGTATATATGCCTAAAATAAATAAATGCAAAAATTCCAAGGGAAATATCGTGTTGAAACTGCCAGAGCCAAATGGTGGGATTACAATAATGAAGGAAGTTATTTTATCACAATCTGTACCAAAAACCGAGGGCATTTATTTGGATATATAAAAGATGGTGATATGATTTTGAATGAATATGGGATGATAGTATCCGAATGTTGGTTTGATTTGCCTAATCATTATAGTAATATTGTATTGGGAGCATTTCAAATAATGCCCAATCATATTCATTGTATCGTAAGCGTGGATAATTCAAAAATAGCGATTCCCAATTGCATTGTACAGACGGGTTTGAAACCCGTCTGTACTACGGATGATTCCATCTGTGCAGAAAATACAGATAATTTTGAAAAAAAGGCGCACGGAGTATTTGAATTTATGCGTGCATTAAAATCATTTTCATCCAGAAGAATTAATGAAAACAGGAATTCAAAAGGAGTATCCAATTGGCAGGAACGTTTTCATGATCATATAATCAGGAATGAATCGGAATATCATAGAATAGAAAATTATATTATAAACAATCCAAAAAAGTGGAAAGAGGATTGTTTTTTTTGATAGATTATGCGGTGGTGATGGTGGTAGAGACGGGTTTGAAACCCGTCTGTACGTACGAATCCGTCTGTACCAATTCAGATAAAATAAATAAATATGAAAAATTTATACCTATTTTTTTTTGTTGCCATTTTTTCAGTAAAAAATACAGCGCAATCCTCCAATGTCCTTTGGTACAAACAGCCCGCAGAATTTTTTGAAGAAAGCCTAGTTTTAGGAAACGGGAAAATGGGTGCAACTGTTTTTGGCGGTGTGGAATCAGATAAAATTTATCTGAATGACATCACGCTTTGGTCGGGAGAACCCGTAAATGCCAGCATGAATCCGGAAGCCTACAAAAATATACCAGCCATTCGCGAAGCGTTAAAAAACGAAAACTATAAACTGGCAGAAGAATTGAATAAGAAAGTTCAAGGCAAGAATTCGGAGTCTTATCAGCCACTTGGAACGATGGAAATTAATAATTTCCACACAGGAAAAGCTTCCAATTATCATAGAGAATTGGATATTTCTAATGCTGTTTCCAAAGTCAGTTATGAAATTGACGGTGTAAAATATACCCGAGAATATTTTGTTTCGGCACCAGACCAAATTATGGTTATCAAATTAACAAGCAGTAAAAAAGGCGCTTTAAATTTTGACATTAAATCCAGTAGTTTATTAAAATCGGATGTTGAGGTAAAAAACAATCTGCTTACTATGACCGGTGTAGCACCGATTCATGAAAACGAAGGCTATTCAGTTCCACTTCTTTTTCTGGCGCAAAAAGAAAGAGGAACACGTTTTACTAATTTGATAAGAATCAAAAGTACAGATGGCGCAATTGTAAGCTCCGCCAATAGTTTGGGTTTAAAAGACGGAACCGAAGCCTTGATTTACGTGTCCGTTGCAACCAGTTTCAATGGTTTTGACAAAAATCCCGCAACCGAAGGAATTAATGATAAAGCAACAGCATCGACCAATTTGAACAAAGCTTTTGCAAAATCGTTCGATAAATTAAAACAAGCACACATTGCCGATTATCAAAAATATTACAGCCGTGTAAGTTTAAATCTAGGAAAAACAGCAGCTCCTGATTTGCCTACTGACGAACGCTTATTGCGATACGCTGACGGAAACGAAGATAAAAATTTAGAGATTCTGTATTTTCAGTATGGTCGCTATTTGCTAATCAGTAGTTCTAGAACCAAGGGAGTTCCTGCCAATTTACAAGGGCTTTGGAATCCGCACTTAAATGCGCCTTGGAGCAGTAATTACACGATGAATATCAATCTGGAAGAGAATTATTGGCTGGCAGAAAACACCAATCTTTCCGAAATGCATTTGCCACTTTTGAGTTTCATTAAAAACCTTTCGGTAACGGGTAAAGTAACGGCCAAAACTTTTTATGGAGTTGACAAAGGTTGGGCAGCAGCACACAATTCAGATATTTGGGCAATGACTAATCCCGTGGGGCAGTTTGGTAAAGAAGACCCAATGTGGGCTTGTTGGCCAATAGCGGGGGCTTGGCTAAGTACGCACATTTGGGAGCATTATGTTTTTACTGGAGACAAAAATTATTTAAAAAAAGAAGGCTATCCATTGATGAAAGGAGCAGCCGAATTCTGTTTGGATTGGTTGGTTACTGATAAAAACGGAAATTTAATCACTTCACCATCTACTTCACCCGAAAATCAATACGTCACTCCCGATGGTTTTGTTGGAGCAACCCTTTATGGCGGAACGGCTGATTTGGCGATGATCAGAGAGTGTTTTGATAAAACAATAAAAGCATCAAAAGTTTTAGATATTGATGCTGATTTTAGGTCAAAACTAGAAACTGCTCTTTCTAAATTTTATCCTTATCAAATAGGTAAAAAAGGTAATTTGCAAGAATGGTATTTTGACTGGAATGACGAAGACCCAAAACACCGTCATCAATCACATTTGTTTGGACTTTTTCCAGGTGACCATATTACGCCATTAAAAACGCCAGAATTAGCGAATGCTGCCAAAAAAACACTTGAAATAAAAGGCGATGAAACAACGGGTTGGTCAAAAGGTTGGCGCATTAATCTATGGGCAAGATTGTGGGATGGAAACCGTGCTTATAAAATGTTTAGAGAATTACTTCGATACGTAGATCCTGATGGAAAGAAAACGGAAAAACCAAGAAGAGGAGGAGGGACATACCCAAATTTATTCGATGCGCATCCACCGTTTCAAATAGACGGTAATTTTGGAGGAGCCGCAGCCGTTGCCGAAATGCTGGTGCAGTCCAATGAAAATGAAATCAGATTATTACCTGCATTGCCTGATGCTTGGGAAAGTGGATCTGCAAAAGGAATTTGTGCCAGAGGAGGTTTTGAAATTGCGTTGGAATGGAACAATAAAATACTTCAAAAAGTTACTGTTTTATCTAAAACTGGAGGAAAAACAACGCTTATTAGCGGAGACAAAAAGAAAAATATTACTTTGAAGAAAGGCCAAAAGATTGATTTGACTTGGTAATCTTGATCATTGGTTTAAATAAAAACAGAGGCAGTTAATTTTAACTGCCTCTGTTTTTATTTTATGATCTGAGCTCGATTCCAATTGTAAATAATAACAAAAAAGCCAAATGTTTGTCTTTAGCCCCGATAGTAGTGAAAATCCTTTTTGTTTTTCTTTAAAAATAAAAAGATTATAACGGATAGCGGGAACCATATAACCAAAAAATACCTGATGCTTTTGCTTCTATATTAAATTGTAAACGAAATTTAGTTTCCAATGATTTGATCCATAACCCAGCTGGTATGAGTCGCTGTGAATGCGTTGGATGGATGTTCTTGATTTCCTAAAAGATGTTCGCGCATTTGTTCTACGTGATATAGCTGAATATTTTCTGGATGTTCTATTTGGTGTTTAGTTTCTCCTTCTTCAGTTTTAAGAATTAATGGAATATTTTCGAAAACAGAGAAAGTGATTTTACCTTTTCTGCCATAAATTTCAACTACATCTTCACGTTCAAAAGTACCAAAATTCCAACTTCCGCTCCCCGTTATTCCAGATTCATGTAGCCAGTTTGCTACACAGGCATCTTTTGAAGAGTATAATCCTTGTTGATTAAGACTTATTCCAGAAACCTCTTTTATTGGTCCAAAATAATGAATAAACAAATCCAGTCCGTGACTTGCTAAATCATCAAAATAGCCTCCTGTAGCGATTTTTATGTCGGTTCTCCAATTATATTCACCAGAACGGTCTTGATCAGTTGTTGGCTTGCTTAAATGCCATCTGATATGCCTGATTTCGCCAATGGTTTTCGAATCAATCCATTTTTTTATTTGTTCAAATCTTGGAAGAGTTCGTCTGTAATAAGCAACAAATACAGGGATGTTTTTTTCTTCAAAAGCCTCAGCAATGGCTAAGCAATCTTGATGGTTTGGCGCTAATGGTTTTTCAATACAGCATGGTTTTCCCGCTTCTGCTACTTTTAGTCCGTAATATTTATGGGTGTCGGGTGGTGTTGCAATATAGACAGCATCAACTTCAGGATCATTTATTAAGGCATCGGCATCAGTATAAAACTTAGGAATGCCATGTCTTTTGGCGTAATCTGCTACTTTTTCGGGATCTCTGCGCATTACTGCTTCAATAGTAAATCCTTCGATTTTTTGATAGGCTGGACCACTTTTTAGCTCGGTTACATTGCCACAGCCAATTATTCCCCAACGAATTGTTTTGGTATTTTCACTCATATTCTATTACAATAGTTTTAGTCACATCCGTCGATACCACAACTATTTTCATCTGTTGTGTTTTGCAGGACAATGTTTGAAGTATAACCACCTTCTTTCCAGGTTTTTTCAAGAGTATTCAAAAATACTTCTGGGGATTGGGCCCCTGAAACGGCATACTTATTATCAAATACAAAGAAAGGAACTCCTGTTACACCAATAGCTTGTGCTTCTTCTTGATCTTTAATTACTTCTTTGGTATAACTATTTGAATTTAAAACAGATTCAATTTGTTCTCTTTTTAATCCTACTTTAATTGCGAGTTGTGTTAATGTAGGTTTGTCATCTACATCCTTTCCTTCTGTAAAATGGGCTTTAAACAAAAGTTCTTCAAAAGCATCTCCAAGATTGTTTTTCTTTGCTAAATGTGATAAACGATGTGCATTCAAGGAATTGGCAAGAATCAGTTTTTCAAAATGATAATCCAGTCCCACTGCTTTAGCTTGTTGAGTAACACTGTCATGCATCGCTACTGACCATTCTCTATCGCGATTGTATTTTTTGGCTAGATAATCTATGCTGTTATTTCCAGGTTGAGAGCTTGATGTAGGGTCTAATTGAAAGCTTTTCCATTCGATGGCAACAGAATCTTTATTTTCAAAACGCGAAAGTGCTTCTTCCATTTTTCTTTTTCCGATATAGCAAAACGGACACATTACATCAGACCAGATTTGTATTTTTAATTGATTTTCCATTTTAATTTTTTTCAGGCAAAGCCAAATGATTTGAACTGCAAAATTAAGAAATTGAGTTTCGAAGCTTTCTCTTTTAGGATTTTATTGTGAAAAGGCAGAGAATTGATTTAGTCTTTTTTGTTTTTTTTATCAGGAAATTGATAGTTGTATTGTTTCAAATATATTTTGTCTTCCTTTTTCTTTTTTGGGTTGGTCTTTATAGGTATTGTTTCTTTTTCATTAGAGATTGCCCTATTCGAAAGATAATTGGTCAAATATTTTTTAAGTATTTGTATTTTGTCAACTTCAATAGAATAAATAGTTTTCTTTCCTTCGTTTTTTACGTTTAATAAATTAGCTTTTTTTAATTCCAATAAATGCTTGGATATCGTTGATTGAGCCAATGGAATTAAAGCAACAATTTCACCACAGGTTCTATTGTTTTTTTTCCATAATAAGGTCATAATTTGCATACGTGTAGGATGGCCTAGTGCTTTGCAGATTTCAGCTATCGCATTTGTTTCTAAATCGAAATCTAAGTGTTTAGTAGTTCCCATAATCTGCCAATTAATACATATCGTAATTTAACGATTATATTTTACATACAGTATCTTGTTTGCATTTTTTCTTTTCCTTTAATTTTCTATTATCTAATTTTTTTCTGAGTTTATGTTAAATACATATGATTTACACATTAAAATTCACGTATAAATACGTATAAATGAGAATTTTTTAATTGATAGCTTTGAAAATATCAAAAAAGTATTAAGATTTTTAAATAGTGAGATTGATTTTTTTTAGAAGGTTTTGGTTCTTTGTTTGATTCATGTAGTGTCCCAACATTTGCCTTTTTTATTAATTTAAACTACCATTTATGAAAAGTATTTTTAAAACCCTTTTTAGTTTGTTATTGTTTATTCCTTTGACTTATGCTCAAAAAAATGAAATTAAAGCCGCTCAAAAGGAATCAAAAGCTGGTAATTCGGAACAAGTAATTGCAATTTTGTCTCCAGTTGAGTATTTGATTAGCAATGCTTCGGATGAAGATAGAATTCATTTTTACTATCTAAAAGGAACTGCTTTATTGGATTTGGTTAATAAAAATATTAATACTTCCAAAAACCTTTCACAAGCTGTTACTACATTTAATGACTTGATTGAAGTTGAGAAAGAATCTAATCAATATAAATATACTTCTGAAGCAATCGAATCATTGGGTAAAATAAAAGAAGGACTTGTTAATAGTGCCAATGAGGATTTAACAGTTGCGAATTTTACTGAATCTTCCAGTAAATTTTATCAAGCTTATTTAATAGATAAAAAAGATACGCTGCAACTATATAATGCTGCAGTTAGTTATAAAAGAGCTCATGAAAATGGAATGGCCTTAAAATGTTATGAAGAATTAAAAGCTATTAATTATTCTGGAAATATTGAAGTTTATATCGCTTACAGTAAAAGTAAATTGAAGGATGAATATTTTGTTACAGTTAAAGAAAGAAATGCTCAAATTCAAAATGGAACCCATTTCAGACCTAGACAAGAATTTCAATCTAAAAAGGCTGATATCTATAAAAGTATTGCTATGATTTATGTGCAAAGTGGCTATAAAGAAAAAGCAATGAAAGCAATTTCACAGGCTAGAAACTTAGATAGTCAAGATTTATCTTTAGCGTTGGTTGAAGCTAATTTATATTTAGAAACAAAAGATTATAGTTATTTCGATAATCTTGTGTCGGTTATTATTGAATCAAATCCCAATAATGCAGAATTAGTTACCAATTTAGGTGTGAATTGCCAAAATGAACTGTATTATGAGGGAGCAGAATACTATTATAAAAAAGCTATTGAAATGAATCCTAAATATGCAGAGGCATATGTGAATCTTTCAGCATTATTGGTTGAGAAAAGTATTAAAATTGGGAACCAAATGAATGAGTATTTGGGAACTTCAGATTCTGATAAAAAAACTTTCGGAGAATTGAAAATGCAAAAGGAACAAATTGTAAAAAGTGTATTTACAAATCTTCAAAAAGTTGTTAGTATTGATCCTTACAATAGTAGTGTAAAACAATTAATGAACACTATGAATACTACAAATATTAATAATTCATCTAGAGGAGCTTTGGCATCTGGTGAATAAAAGATTTATAATATCGAAAATATAGTCAGCTGATTATATGAAAATAATAGCTAGAAATAGCGAGCAATAATTGTTAAGTTTTGAGTTAAATTAGATTAGGGTAAAAAACCATCAATTATTGTAATTGGTGGTTTTTTTTATGGTAAAATAAAAAAGTCACTAATAAAATCACTAGTGACTTTAAAATATAATTCTTTTAATAGCTTAAGCTAATAGATCTAAAACTAGTGAAGGAAACATACCTATAATGATATTAAGAACAATTGCAAGAACGGCAACTGCATAAATCAAGAATGGTTTTCCTGTACGAGTTTCGTTTGGTTCTTTGGTATACATTGCCAAAATCAATTTGAAGTAGTAACCAACGCTTATGATTGAGTTGATAACTGCAAATATAACCACCACTAAATAACCTGCTTGAATCGTTTGACTAAACAAAACCAATTTAGCAAAGAAACCTGCAAATATTGGAATACCAGCCATAGAAAGTAATGATCCAGTTAAAATAGCGGCCAACAATGGATTTGTTTTTCCTAAACCGTAGAAGTTTACAACATCTTCGTTTTCTCTGTTTTTACATACATATAATATAACGCTGAAAGCAGCAATTCCAGCCAATGAATAAGCCGAAGTGTAATACAATAAACTTCCTGCAGAAGTAGATAAACTCAATAAAGTCATCAACATAAATCCGGCATGCGATATACCTGAAAAAGCCAGCATTCGTTTTACATTGACTTGTCTCAATGCCATGATATTTCCAACAGTCATAGAAGCAATTGAAACAACTACCACAACAATTTGGAATGAATAATTGATATCGGCATGCATGCTAGACAATAATTTATAAAGTGTCGCTATTGCCACAACTTTTGCCAAAGTGCTCATTAAAGCTGTAGTCAGAGTTGGAGAACCTTCGTAAACATCAGGCGCCCAGAAATGAAATGGAACTGCTGCGATTTTAAATAACATTCCTATAGTAACCAAAACAATTCCGATTGGGAACCAAATAGGAAGCTCAGCAGATTGAGACATATCGCTAATTTCAATGATGTCGAATGATCCCATTGCTCCATAAATCATACAGATACCAAATAAAATAATTCCTGAGGCAAAAGACCCCATCAAGAAGTATTTCATACCAGCTTCATTACTTTTTACATTCACTCTATTGCTTGCTGCAAGAACATAAAGTGATATGGATAATATTTCAATTCCTAAAAAGAACATGGCCAAATTTCCAAAAGAGACCATGGCAACTGCACCAGACAATAAGAATATTTTAATGGCGATATAATCAGAAAGCTTACTTTGGTGATTGTCATAGAAATTATGACCCAATGCCACCAAAAATATAGTTAGTACTATAAACAAACTTGAAAAAGAAACTGAAAATTTACTTACTACAATCATGTTGTTGTAGTAACTCGCTGGAGAATTAAATTCAGAAACGGTAAGTCCTAGAATGGCTAATAATCCAATAATTGATATTGGAATAATGGCTTTTCTAAAATCGAAGATTTCAAATATAAGGCATAAAACACCTAATCCTATTATAGCTATTAATGTTGTCATTTATATTATGCTTTTTTACTTAATTGTATTTATTAATAGTTTTTAAAATAGTCTCTAGACTTGGTGTTATCAAATCATTGATTGGTTTTGGGTACATTCCGAAGAAAAATAAAACCGCAATAATAATTACCATTGTCAAACCTTCAGAGAAAGTAATGTCGGCAAATACTTTTGTGTTAGTTTCTCCAAGCATTACGTGTTGGAACATTTTCAACATATAATAAGCTCCCAAAATAATTGTTGTTCCACCCAAAAGTGCAAACCAAATATTTATTTGAGAAAGGCTATATAATACTGTAAATTCCCCAATAAAGTTAAAAGTTGTCGGTAAGGCCACAGAAGCCAATACCAAAATTAAAAACATAGAAGTGAATTTTGGTGATTGGTAACGAATACCACCCATTTCTGAAATTAGTCTTGTTTCGTATCTTCTAAAAATGATTTCAGCAGCAAAAAACAATCCAACTACCACAAAACCGTGGGCAATCATTTGTAAAACGGCACCTCTAAAACCATCAAGGTTTAAAGCATAAGTTCCGGCAGCAATTAATCCAACGTGAGCAAGGGAAGAATAAGCCAATAATTTTTTCAAATCTTTTTGTCTCAATGCAACAATTGATCCATAGATAACACCGGCAATGCCTAAGCCAATGAATATGTACATGTATTCTTTGGCTGCTAAAGGAGCCAAAGGCAATTGCCAACGGATAAGACTATACAATCCCATTTTTAGCATTATACCAGATAAAAGCATAGTTCCAAGAGTTGGAGCTTTTTGGTAAACATTCGCCTGCCAAGTATGAAAAGGAATTAAAGGAATCTTAATTGCATATGCTAAGAAGAAAGCCGTAAAAATCCATTTTTGTTCATTAATTGTTAAGTCTAATTTGTATAAATCTTCAATTAGGAAGCTTCCCGCTTTTTGATACATATAAACAAAAGCAACAAGCATGAATAACGAACCTGCAAGAGTATAGATAAAGAATTTAACTACTGCTTTTTTACGCTCTTCAGCATCTCCATTACCCCAAATCAAAGCGATAAAGTAAATAGGGATCAATGATAATTCCCAGAAGATGTAATATAAAAGACCATCACTTGCCAAGAAAGTTCCTGTCATTGCAAATGACATAAACAATATAAGAGAATAAATCGCTTTTGAATTTTTGAAATCATTACCAAAAGAAGATAAGATTATAATGGCTGTTAAAACAGTTGTCAATAAAACCATGGCCAACGACAACCCATCCGCTTGTAATGCAAATGAAACTTTAGGTAATGTAATCCATTGGCTGATGTAGCTTATGTTTTCGCCTAAATTAAAATGGTTTAACAAAACTATTGAGCAACCTGCAGCCGCTAATCCGAAAAACAATGCCACTTTTGAAGCTAGCTTGTCACCAGCTAAATAAGTTGCAAATGCGCCAACTAAAAGGATGATTAATATTAGAGATACATTCATAGTATATAATTATTGAGCTAGAAATAAAAATGAAACAATGGCACACATGCCTAAAACAAAAGCAAATAGGTATAGCCCAACACTTCCATTCTGCAATTTTTTACCTTGGTAACTAAGTTCACTGGTTACTTTTCCTAATCCAAAAACTAGGGAAGAAATTCCTGTTTCAACATAGTCCCTAAAGAATTTTGACAAACTGTTTACAGGTGCTACAAACAATGAATCATATATTTCATCAACATAGTATTTATTGTAAAGTACTTTTGATAATCCAGTAATTTCAGCATCCTCACTCGGTACTGTATTTTGTTTAATGTATTTAGCATAAGCAATACCAATTCCAACTAATCCACCAATAACGGCAATTGCCATTAGCATATATTCAGTTGTTCCCAATCCATGCTCTTCTGATGTTGCTTTCGCAAAAAGTGGAGCTAAATATTCATTCAACCAACTATTACCAGGTAAACTAATCACACCTCCAATAGTAGCCAAAATAGCCAATACAATCAAAGGGAATGTTATTAAAGCAGGACTTTCATGTAAATGATGTTTTTGCTCTTCTGTTCCTCTAAAATCATTGAAGAAAGTTAGGAATATCAATCGGAACATATAGAAAGCTGTCATAATAGAAGCTACAGAACCAACAACCCATAGTGGGATGTTATGATGGAAAGCCGTCATCAAGATTTCATCCTTAGAAAAGAAACCTGAAAACAAAGGAACTCCAGAAATCGCTAAAGATGATATAAGCATTGTCCAAAAAGTAATTGGCATTGCTTTTTTCAATCCCCCCATTTTGCGCATATCCTGTTCTCCATGTAAACCATGAATTACAGATCCAGATCCAAGGAACAAACAAGCTTTGAAGAAAGCGTGAGTGATTACGTGAAATATGGCTACTTCATAAGCACCGAAACCTAATGCCAAAAACATTAATCCCAATTGGGAAACGGTAGAGTAGGCGAGTACTTTTTTAATATCATTTTGAACCAGACCAATAGTTGCGGCAACTAATGAAGTTACACCTCCAATTACGGCAATTATTGTCTGTACTTCTGGTGTTAAGTCAAATAAGAAATGCATTCTTGATACCATAAAAATACCTGCAGTAACCATTGTTGCAGCATGTATCAATGCCGAAACCGGCGTAGGTCCTGCCATCGCATCAGGCAACCAAGTATATAAAGGAATTTGCGCCGATTTTCCACAAGCTCCAATAAACAAAGCCAAAGCAGCGATGCTTAACCAAAGTGTATCAACATTTGAAGCTCCAGTAATAGCTGTTTTCAAAGTAGCAAAATCCAATGTAGAGAATAAACTTCCTAAGATAAATATCCCGATTAGCAATCCTAAATCCCCAATACGATTCATGATAAATGCCTTTTTTGCAGCATCATTGTAATCTTGGTTTTTATACCAAAATCCAATTAATAAGTAAGAACAAAGTCCAACTCCTTCCCAACCAATGAACATTACCAATAAGTTGCTTCCAACTACTAGGGTAATCATAAAGAAGATAAAGAGATTTAAATAAGCAAAGAAAGAATGCATTTTTTCGTCATCATACATATAGCTGATAGAGTATAAATGAATCAGTGAACCAATTCCGGTTACAAACAATAACCATAAAACTGATAATTGATCCAATAAAAATCCAAAACTAACATTGAAGTTACTAATTTGAATCCAATCAAATAATTGAATTGTTATAGCTTGTTTGGTTTGATTGATTTGTAGAAAAAAGGAAACCGTAACAATAAACGAAATCACTACCGAAAGTGTTCCGATGATTCCCGAAACAGATTTTCCTAAACTTTTTCCAAAGAAAACATTAATTAAAAATCCTAAAAAAGGAGTTAATAGTAAGACTAAAGCTAAATTGGTATCCATTGCCATTTATCCTTTTAAG
Source organism: Flavobacterium sp. P1_E4 (assembly GCF_056405915.1). Taxonomy (NCBI): domain Bacteria; kingdom Pseudomonadati; phylum Bacteroidota; class Flavobacteriia; order Flavobacteriales; family Flavobacteriaceae; genus Flavobacterium; species Flavobacterium sp. P1_E4. Next base: position 115,311 of record NZ_JBFUBE010000009.1, on the reverse strand, counting down.
TTTTTTAAATTATCGATGCTAATTGATCCAATATTTCTAAATATCGAAACTAATATGGCCAGTCCTACTGCAACTTCCGCCGCTGCTACCGCCATGGAGAAAAATACGAATACTTGTCCTTGTGCGTCTTGGTGATAAGTGGAGAAAGCTACAAACAATAAGTTAACAGCATTCAACATGATTTCAATAGACATAAACACAATGATTGCATTTCGTCTGTATAAAACCCCAAAAATTCCAATACAAAATAGTGTTACACACAGGAAGATATAGTTCTCTATACCAATTTGAGTTAAAATATTGTTCATTATTTTTCTAATTTTTCTTTTTTAGACAATAATACAGATCCAATCATAGCCACCAATAACAAGATTGAAGCAAATTCAAAAGGCACCATGTATTCATTCAATAATGCTTTTCCAAGAACTTTTATCGATTGGTAATCCTCGCCCGTATAATCATATTCCACAATAGGTTTGGAGTTAATGAAGATTTTTATCAAAACCAAACAAACCAAACAAAAGGAAACAATAGCACCTAACCTCGTAAATCTCGGTTTGTGTACTTCATCTGCTTCATTAAGATTCATCAACATTATGGTAAATAGTAATAAAATCATAATCGCTCCAGAATAGACAATAATGTGTACAATGGCCAAAAACTGAGCGTTCAATAATAAATAATGTCCTGCTATAGAGAAAAAACAAATCACTAAGTAAATAGCACTGTGTATTGGATTTCTACTAAAAATAGTTAAAAATGCTGTTAGCAATGTGATTGCAGACAATACGCAAAATAGAATAAGTACTGTTGACATTAGTTAGCGTTTTTAAGTTGAGTATTTTTCATAGCCATTTCTAGTGGCATAACCAGTTTGTCTTTTCCAAAAATGAAAGATTCCCTGTCATAACTAGCAGGAACCAATTCTTTGGAGATAGTCAAGTAAATAGCATCTTTTGGACAAGCTTCTTCACAAAGTCCACAAAAAATACATCTCAACATATTGATTTCATATATCTCGGCATATTTTTCTTCTCTGTACAAATGCATTTCATTCGCCTTGCGCTCTCCTGCTTTCATTGTAATGGCTTCAGCAGGGCAAGACAAAGCGCATAATCCGCACGCAGTACAGTTTTCTCTGCCTTGCTCATCGCGTTTCAACATATGCTGTCCACGATATACAGGACTCATCTCACGAACTTGTTCAGGATATTGAATCGTTGCTTTTTTTCTGAATAAATGCTTCAGCGTAATGATCAAACCTTTTACAATCGCAACCAGATACATGCGTTCCAAAAAAGTCATCTCCTTGTTGGAGACCATTTTTTTTCTTCCTGATAAGGATATAGTTTCTATTGACATTTTATATTTTTTATTTGTAGCTAATCCTGCTATCCGTTGCAATCTTTTATGTTTTAAAGAAAAACATAAAAGGATTTCCACTTCTATCAGGGCTAGTCCCCGTTAACATCGTGTTTTGGTTCTATTAAAATCCGAAATAAACAGCTATTTCACTTCTCAAAAGCACAACTCCAGTAATCATAATATTGACAATCGCAAGCGGAATCAAAATTCTCCATCCCAAATGCATTAATTGGTCATATCTAAATCTTGGGATAGTCCAACGAACCCACATGATAAAGAAAATAAAACCACATAATTTTATGAAAAGCGCAGCCATTCCTAATACGTTGGCAATGTTTACTCCCCAGTTTTCCAATACCCATCCCATTCCAGGATAATTGTACCCACCAAAAAATAAAACAGCCAAAATTGTTGAAGAAATAAACATATTTGCATATTCAGCAAACAGATAGAATCCCATTTTCATAGAGGAATATTCAGTATGATATCCACCGATTAATTCCGATTCACATTCCGCCAAATCAAAAGGTGTTCTGTTCAATTCAGCAAAAGAACAAATCAGGAAAATCAAAAAAGTTAGTGGCTGATATAGCACATTCCAATGCCATTCCGATTGCTGTAATGAAATTTCTCTTAAGCTTAAAGTTCCTGTCATCATAATCAAAGCGATTATAGACAATCCCATCGCTACTTCATAAGAAACCATTTGCGAAGCAGCTCTAATAGCACTCATCAAAGAGAATTTGTTGTTAGATGCCCATCCACCAATCATGATGCCATAAACGCCCAATGAAACAACACCAAAAACATACAATATGGCAACGTTTACATCAGTTGCCTGCAATAAAATATCTCTTCCAAACAAGTGTAATCTGTCTCCCCATGGAATAACGGCACTTGTCATCAAGGCTGTAGCCATCGCGATACCAGGTCCTACAAAAAATAAAAATTTATTAGGTGTGTTTGGTTCAAATTCTTCTTTCGAGAATAATTTTAAACCATCAGCAAGAGGTTGAAATAAACCTAATGGACCTGCTCTGTTTGGTCCAATTCTGTCCTGTAGCCAAGCGGCAACTTTACGTTCTGCCCAAGTGGAGTACATGGCCATTAACATAGTAAGTGCAAAAACCACTACTATGACAACACTTTTTTCTATAATAAATGTACTTTCCATTTCTTAAGATTTTTGAGTGTTAGTGTCCAATGGATTTGAAGCCATGCTTATTTTTATTCTGTCTTGGTCTCTACCCAAAAGAATGTTTTTCTCAGTAGCAATTTCTACTTTTTCTAATTTTTGAGTGTAGTTATTTTGATTGATAACTGAATCTTTTTCAAATTCACGTGGTCCTTCAATTACCCAGTCAGAAACTTCTTTTTTATCAAAACGACAAGTGTTACAAATGAATTCTTCTACTTCGTGGAATTCATCTTTACGACCTGTAACACGTTGAATTTCGTTACCAAACATCCAAACCGTTGTTTTACCGCAACATCCTGGAGTCGTACATTCTCTGTGTGCGTTGTAAGGCTTGTTAAACCAAACTCTTGATTTGAATCTAAAAGTTTTATCAGTCAAAGCACCTACCGGACATACATCAATCATATTTCCAGAAAACTCATTAGTTATGGCTTTAGAAATACAAGTCGAAATATTAGCATGATCACCACGATCCATTACTCCATGAACACGATCGTCTGTCAATTGATCAGCTACTTGGACACATCTTTGACATAAAATACAACGATTCATATGTAATTGAATGTTCGGACCGATATCTTCTGGTTCAAATGTTCTTTTTTCTTCAATAAAACGAGATGCTGATTTTCCGTGTTCGAAGCTTAAGTTTTGCAAATCACATTCTCCAGCTTGATCACAAATTGGGCAATCTAATGGGTGATTAATTAACAAAAATTCTGTTACGGCTTTTCTGGCTTCTTCTACTCTTGGAGATGCTTTACTGGCGATTTCCATTCCGTCTTGACAGCCTGTTACGCAAGATGCCATTAATTTTGGCATAGGTCTTGGGTCAGCGTCACTACCTTTGGTTACATCCACTAAGCAACAACGGCATTTCCCACCGCTCCCTTTTAGTTTAGAATAATAGCACATCGCTGGCGGAACAACTTCTCCACCAATCATACGCGCAGCCTGCAAGATCGTTGTTCCTGCTTCTACTTCAATTTCTTGACCGTCTATGGTTACTTTCATTGTCTGAAATTCTTTCTTTATACTATTACTTTAGAAACTAGGTGCTTCACTTTTTCAAAAGGTTCTGCAACAAAATGGTCTCTGTTTTTTATTTTTTCTGGGAAACGAATATGGTATTCAAACTCATCTCTAAAGTGACGAATCGCTGCTGCTACTGGCCAAGCTGCTGCATCACCAAGAGGACAAATTGTGTTTCCTTCTATTTTGCTTTGAATACTCAATAACAAGTCGATATCTTCTTCGCGTCCGTGTCCGTTTTCGATTCTATGCAATACTTTTTCCATCCAACCTGTACCTTCTCTACATGGAGTACATTGTCCACAACTTTCATGGTGATAAAAACGGGAGAAATTCCAAGTATTACGAACTATACAAGAGGTGTCGTTGTAAACGATAAATCCTCCTGAACCCAACATTGATCCAGTGGCAAAACCACCGTCACTTAAGGATTCGTATGACATCAAACGATCTTCTCCTGCTGCAGTTTTATAAATTAAATTTGCCGGTAAAACAGGAACAGAACTTCCTCCAGGCACAAAAGCTTTTAGTGGACGGTCAGAACTCATTCCTCCAAGGTATTCATCAGAGTTCATGAATTCATAAACACTTAATCCCAATTCAATTTCATAAACACCAGGATTTTTAATGTGTCCTGAAGCAGAAATTAATTTGGTTCCTGTAGATCTACCGATACCGATTTTTGCATAATCAGCCCCCGAATTGTTTACAATCCACGGAACAGCTGCGATAGTTTCTACGTTATTTACTACGGTTGGATTTGCCCAAAGCCCAGAAACGGCAGGGAATGGTGGCTTAATACGAGGATTTCCTCTTTTTCCTTCCAATGATTCAATTAAAGCAGTTTCCTCACCACAGATGTAAGCTCCGGCACCACAATGAACATGTAATTCTAAATCATATCCAGAACCCAATATGTTTTTTCCTAAAAAGCCAGCTGCTTTTGCTTCAGCAATCGCTCTTTCCAATATTTTGAAAACCCACATATATTCTCCACGAATGTAGATATATGAAAGGTTGGCACCCAAAGCATAACTGGAAGTAATCATTCCCTCAATCAATAAGTGAGGAATAAATTCCATCAAATAACGATCTTTGAATGTTCCTGGCTCAGACTCATCGGCATTGCAAACCAAATGTCTTGGTTTTCCTGATTTTTTATCAATAAAACTCCATTTCATTCCGGCAGGGAAACCAGCACCACCACGACCACGTAATCCAGAAGTTTTTACTTCTTCTACAACTTCGTCAGGGGTTAAGGTTTTTAAAGCTTTTTCTACCGAAGCATAACCACCATTTTGACGGTAAACTTCATAGGTTTTAATCCCAGGAATATTGATTTTATCTAATAATATTTTTTGTGACATCTTATTTATCGTGTAATATTATTTTATCGTCTTTACAATCGGCAATTAGCTGGTCGATTTTTTCTTTGTTCAAATGTTCTTTGTAAAAATCTCCCAATTGCATCATCGGAGCATAACCACAAGCACCTAAACATTCAACTCCTCTTACTTCAAAAAGACCGTCAGCTGTAGGTTCTCCCACTTGAACGCCTAATTTTTCACAGGTATAATCCATTAAATCCTCAACACCGTTTAAACAACATGGTGAAGTTTGGCAAAACTCAAACATGTATTTGCCAATTGGTCTTTGATTATACATGGTGTAAAAAGTAACGACTTCATACACTTCTATAGGTTTGATTTGTAGAATTTCGGCAACTTTATCTTGTAATTCAATACTCAACCAATTGTCGTGAGCATCTTGAACTTCATGTAAAACGGGAAGTAAAGCTGATTTTCTTTTATCTTCAGGATAATGACTGATTAATTCATTGATGCGGGACATCAATGCTTCGGTCATGTTTATTTCTTGTTTGTAATGTGTGTGTACCATAATTTATGCGTCTAATTCTCCAGCAATAACATTTAAACTTGATAAAATAACAATGGCATCAGATAACATTGAACCTTTAATCATGTCTGGATAGGCTTGATAATAAATAAAACAAGGTCTTCTGAAGTGTAATCTATAAGGAGTTCTGCTTCCGTCTGTAACCAAATAAAATCCAATTTCTCCATTTCCACCTTCAACCGGATGGTAAATTTCAGCAACTGGAACAGGAACTTCACCCATCACAATTTTGAAATGGTATATCAAAGATTCCATATTGGTGTAAACATCTTCTTTTGGAGGAAGATAATATTCAGGAACATCAGCGTGGTATTCATTTCCTTCCGGCATTTTATCCAATGCTTGACGGATAATGCTTAAACTTTCCCAAACTTCAGCATTTCGAACGCAAAAACGGTCATAAGTATCTCCCGATTTTCCTACTGGAACGATGAAATCAAAATCTTCGTATGAACTGTATGGTTGTGCGACACGAACATCGTAATCAATTCCTGCAGCACGTAAATTTGGACCTGTAAAACCGTAAGCCATTGCTTTTTCTGCAGTTATGGCACCTACATTTACGGTACGGTCAATAAATATTCTATTTCTTTCGAACAAGTTTTCAAATTCTTTCCATGCAACTGGAAAATCTCTTAGGAAATCGTCTAGTTTTCTAAACGCTTCTGGTGACCAGTCTCTTTCGAAACCACCGATTCTTCCCATATTGGTTGTAAGACGCGCTCCACAAATTTCTTCGTAGATTTCGTATACTTTTTCTCTAAATTGGAATACATAAAGGAAACCAGTGTAAGCTCCAGTGTCAACTCCAAGAATTGAATTACAGATCAAGTGGTCTGTAATACGAGCCAACTCCATTACAATAACTCTTAGATAATCAACTCTTTTTGGAACTTTGATGTCCAGAAGTTTTTCAAGGGTCATCCACCATCCCATATTGTTGATAGGTGATGAACAATAGTTCATTCTGTCAGTAAGTGGGGTGATTTGGTAAAAAGGACGATTTTCGGCAATTTTTTCAAAAGCTCTGTGGATGTAACCAATGGTTGGTTCTGCATCAAGAATTTTTTCACCATCCATCAACAAGATATTTTGAAAAATACCGTGCGTAGCAGGATGTGTAGGACCTAAATTCAGAATAGAAAGCTCGCTTCCGTCTTCATTGTGTCTCTCTTGAATTATTTTAGCATAGCGATGCTCTGGTGGTAATAATAGTTCTGACATTTATCTAATGTGAAAAATTATATTTATTTTTTTAGCTCTTGGTTGATTGTTGTTCTTCCAAAATACCTGTCATCTTTATCTGTTCTTCCGCTGTCTTCCATTGGAAATTCTTTACGCATAGGGAAAGAAATCATCTCGTCCATATTTAAAATACGTTTTAATTGTGGATGCCCGATGAAATTGATTCCGAAGAAATCATAAGTTTCTCTTTCCATCCAATTGGCACACAAAAAGATATTTGAAATACTTTTAATTTCTGGATTTGTACCGTTTATGAATGCTTTAATTCGGATGCGTTTGTTTTCGTACCAATTATGCAAATGATAAACTACAGCGAACTGTTTGTTTTCTTCATTTTCAGGGTAATGTACTGCACATAAATCAGTCAAAAAGTGAAAACGTAAAGTAGGATCATTTTTTAAATAAAGAACTACAGCAGTAATAATGTCTGAATCCGCTTCAAATGCAAAAATGTCTCTATCTTGATTGAATCCTAAAACCTTTGAACCAAAAGTTTCTATTAATTTATCTTGAATTTCTGTTGTTTCTAAAGCCATTTTACTTATTGAATGTTATAAGATGCCAATAATTCTTGGTACTCTGGTGAACTTCTTCTCCTTACAGATTCGCTTTTTACTAAGTCTTGTAACCTCATAACCCCATCTACAATTTGTTCTGGGCGAGGAGGGCAACCAGGAACGTACACGTCTACAGGAATTACCTTGTCAATTCCTTGTAATACAGAATAAGTATCGAAAATTCCTCCTGAACAAGCACAAGCTCCAACAGCAATAACCCATCTAGGTTCTGCCATTTGCTCGTACACTTGACGTAAAATCGGAGCCATTTTTTTTGAAATTGTTCCCATTACCAATAGCATGTCGGCCTGACGAGGAGAAAAACTCACTCTTTCAGAACCAAAACGGGCCAAATCATAATGTGAAGCCATTGTTGCCATAAATTCGATTCCGCAACAAGAGGTTGCAAAAGGTAAAGGCCAAAGCGAATTGGCGCGAGCTAATCCTACGACGTCATTCAGTTTTGTAGCAAAGAATCCTTCACCAACAACACCTTCCGGAGGGGCTACCATATTTATTTTTGAATCGCTCATTTTAATTTTTTTTATTTTGAATGTTGAATTTTAAATATTCCAATTAATTTATATTCCAACATTTATAATTTAAAATTTTTATTCCCACTCTAAAGCTTTCTTCTTGATGATATAGAAAAAACCAACCAAAAGAAGCATCATAAAGATAATCATTTTTATCATTCCTTCAATACCTAACTCTTTGAAGTTCACTGCCCAAGGATATAGAAATATTACCTCGACATCAAAAAGAACAAACAAAATAGCAACTAAGAAATATTTTACTGAAAACGGAATTCTTGCATTTCCTACAGATTCAATACCGCATTCGAAGTTTTTGTCTTTATTTTCCGATGATCTTTTTGGTCCAAGCTTGCCTGAAATTATGATGATAGCTATGACAAATCCTACAGCTAAAACAAGCTGCATAAAGACTGGAATATAGTTTAATTGTTCAGATTGCATAATTGTCAATTTTTGCTTTAAATTAAGCCACAAAGATAGCTTTAGTGTATTTAAAACACAAGTTTTGCAACGAATTTAGTGAGGACATTAACTTAATATAATCCTAATTTTTAATGATTATAAATAAAGGTAATAACTGCTGTTTTTTGGGATAGGCACAAAAAAAAACGTTCCGAAACTAATCGGAACGTTTTTTAGACGCTTTTTGCAAAAAATATCTAACTATTTTTATGCTTAAAGAACTGCAACTTTAGCAGCAACTTTACCTTTTCTTCCTTCTTCTTCTTCATAGCTTACTCTGTCACCTTCGCGTAATTCTTCCGCGTTGATTCCTGATGCATGAACAAAAATGTCTTTTCCTGTTTCTTCGTCTGTAATGAATCCGTAACCTTTAGATTCATTGAAAAATTTAACTGTACCTGTACGCATTGTAATAGTAATAATAATTTATAATGAGGCAAATGTAATCTTTAATCTAATACGAAAATCATTCTCACAATATTTTTTTTCTAAAATTATTGATATTCAACCTTTTCACCTAATTTGTTAAATTTAATTTAATATGTAATTCCTTTAATTGTGATTCGTCAATAACAGACGGAGCGTCAATCATTACGTCTCTTCCAGAGTTGTTTTTTGGGAATGCAATAAAATCACGAATAGTCTCTTGTCCCCCTAAAATAGCGACTAGACGATCTAATCCAAAAGCTAATCCACCGTGAGGAGGTGCTCCAAACTGGAAAGCATCCATTAGGAAGCCAAATTGTGCTTTTGCTTCTTCTTCTGTAAAGCCTAAATATTTAAACATTAATTGTTGTGTCGCCTTGTCGTGAATACGAATTGAACCTCCACCAATTTCATTTCCGTTCAAAACCATATCGTAGGCATTGGCACGAACTTTTCCAGGGTCGGTTTCCAATAAGTGCATGTCTTCTGGTTTTGGGGAAGTAAATGGATGGTGCATTGCGTGGTAACGTCCGCTTTCTTCATCAAATTCCAATAATGGGAAATCTACAACCCAAAGAGGTGCAAACTCTGCTGGATTTCTTAATCCCAAGCGAGTTGCTAATTCCATTCTTAAAGCAGAAAGTTGTCCTCTTGTTTTATCGGCTGGTCCAGAAAGAACAAAAATCATATCTCCAGGTTTTGCTCCTGTAGTTTTTGCCCAATTGGTCAAGTCTTCTTGATCATAGAATTTATCTACAGAAGATTTAAAAGTTCCATCATCGTTACATTTTGCATATACCATTCCGCTGGCGCCTACTTGTGGACGTTTTACCCAGTCAATCAAGGCGTCAATTTCTTTACGAGTATAATTTCCGGCTCCAGGAACGGCGATTCCCACAACCAATTCGGCTGCGTTGAAAACTGGGAAATCTTTATGTTGTGCAAATTCGTTCAATTCACCAAATTCCATTCCGAAACGAATGTCCGGTTTGTCATTTCCGTATGTTTTCATAGCATACTCGTAGGTTATTCTAGGGAATTTATCTACTTCGATGCCTTTTATCTCTTTTAGTAGATGACGTGTCAAACCTTCAAATACATTCAAAATATCTTCTTGCTCCACAAAAGCCATTTCGCAATCGATTTGTGTAAACTCTGGTTGTCTGTCTGCACGTAAATCCTCGTCACGGAAACATTTTACGATTTGGAAATATTTGTCCATTCCACCTACCATCAATAATTGTTTGAAAGTTTGTGGAGATTGTGGCAACGCATAGAATTGTCCTTCATTCATACGGGATGGAACAACAAAATCTCTAGCTCCTTCTGGAGTGGATTTGATTAAGTAAGGAGTTTCCACTTCGCAGAAGTCTAGATCCGAAAGATATTTACGCACTTCCATTGCCACTTTGTGACGGAAAAGCAAACTGTTTTTTACCGGATTTCTTCGAATGTCCAAGTAACGGTATTTCATTCGGATGTCTTCACCACCATCAGTTTCATCTTCGATAGTAAACGGAGGAGTCAAAGCGGCATTTAATATGTTTAGTTCGGTTACTAAAATTTCAATTTCACCTGTAGGAATGTTTTTGTTTTTGGCTTCACGCTCAATAACTGTTCCTTTTACCTGAATCACATATTCGCGACCCAATGTTTTAGAAGCTTCAAAAACTTCTTTTATAGAACGACTTTCGTCAAAAATCAATTGTGTAATTCCATAACGGTCGCGTAAATCTACCCAATTCATAAATCCTTTATCTCTAGATTTTTGAACCCAACCGGCAAGTGTAACTTCTGTATTGATATGTGAGGCGTTTAATTCGCCACAATTATGACTTCTGTACATGATATAAATTTTAGTTTTGCTCTTTTTAGCGCGAGTGCAAATTTAGGATTAACTTATGAATTTTAGATTGTGAAAGTCGATTTTTTGCATTTTATCTTTTTTGGGGATAATCTCAAAAATGCAAAATGCCAACTTTTAGCCCCGATAGTAGTGAAAATCCTTATGTGCCGGTGTTCGGCACATAAGATTGTAACGGATAGCGGGACTGATGCTGACTGAAAAAGCCAAATATTTCTGCTCCAAATTAATAATCAAACTCCGATGGTTTTAAATTCGATGGTCGTATTATTTTTATCAAAATTCAATTTTTGGTTAAAATTGTTGCTTTTTGGAAAGAAATTTCCTTGTTTTTAGTTTCCAATGTTAAGCTTTCGTCTGTGTTACGAAATTGTTACCAAAATGTTTTTTTAATGTAAATTTTGTTTCTAATTTTGGTATATAAGATGTAAACAATTAAAAACTAACGATATGAAAAAGCTTGTAATTTTAGTAGCGGTATTATTCTCAGGGGTTATTTTTGCTCAAGATGCGAAACCCGTTTTGGAGCCATTCGGCAAAAAAATCAAAGCAACCTATTTTTATGAAAATGGGCAAGTGCAACAGGAAGGCTACTTTGAAAATGGTAAATTGGAAGGAATCTGGGTTGCCTATAATGAAGCCGGAGATAAAATTTCCTCAGGAGAATATGTTGCTGGCGTAAAAACAGGCAAATGGTTTTTCTGGTCTCAAATAGATGGAAAAAATAGTCTAAGCGAAGTAGATTTCTCCAATAACAAAGTTGAAAAAGTTAAAAATTGGAGACAAGATGCTTTTGCAACTTCAAACGAGTAGCAATACATAGTTAATTTAAGAAAAGGAGAAAGTCTTTATGGATTTTCTCCTTTTTTTATTGCTCTTTTGTGTGTTATAACTTTGTTAAGTTCGAACTCGTTTTATTGTATTTATTGTACCTTTATTATAGAAATTCAACATCTGGTTTAGAGTAAAATAGAGAATCAGTTAGTTTTAAATATCTATTTGTCAGAGCTCTAAATTATAAAGTTTGCGTTTGCCAAGAAATCGGCTTTTATGGGTTACTGTATTAGCCGATTTTGACTGTTCTAGTGCTTTTTAAAGTTTATTGAACCTGAAAAGCAATTGTTTGTATCGCCCCTTTCTGTATAAATCTCTTTATTCCTTTTACTTAATTTTCCAAAGCGGAATGAAAAAGAGATTTTCTTTAAATTATTTAATTCTAATTTTTTAATCTGATTAATATGCCAAAGTATGTTATTGAAAGGGAAATTCCAAACGCAGGGAATTTAACACCAGCACAATTAAAAGAGATATCAAATACATCTTGTGATGTCTTAAGAAAAATGGGGCCAGAAATACAGTGGAAACACAGTTACGTGACTGATAATAAAATTTATTGTGTTTACATTGCTCCAAACGCAGAAATGATTAAGGAACACGCCGATAAGGGTGGGTTTCCAGCCAATAAAATAAGTCTTGTTTCGGAAATTATCGACCCGGTTACTGCGGAGTAGCAAGTTATGGCTTATTTTGGAAAAGGAGAAATTCGTTCGATTTTCTCCTTTTTTTGTGTTTTTAACCAAGGTAATCCATAAGTAAAAAATCAACCGCAGATTCGCAGATTTTATAATTAGAAGTTCTGCTTTTAAAGAAAATAATCTGCGAATCTGCGGTAAAACAAACTCATCCGTTTGCCCTTAGTTTGTAATCAATTGATTGTACTCAAAAACCCCATCCCATATTTCGTCTATTCTAATAAGTGCCTTGTCTAGTGGAATAACTTTCCATTTGCCATTGGTTTCAGAACCAAGTCCTGTATTTTTTAATTTGAATAAAGCATCTTTCACATCAAAGTCAAGGTCTGTATTGTGTTTTGTTTTAAACCAAGATTCAATTTGGTGATCGAGTTCTTCTTCTGTTAAGGGAGTTTCGCTTCTGTTCAAAAAGGAATAGGCCAAGATAGTTTCCTTCAGTACTTCTTCTTCCGAAGAATTTAATAAAGAATAAAATGCACCGCTATTATTTCCTAGATTTTTGAAATAAAGACTATCCGAAAGCATTTTTGAATATTTTATCTTCTTGTTCACAAAGTTGTTGTATTGACGGAACAAGTACGCACCCAATATTCCAAGTGCAATCAAACCTTGGTTTAGCGACGTTTTGCTGTTTAGCAAATCTATCGTTTCCCCAGATTCAACGGCAGATTGCATTTTAATCAGTGCCGGAATTACTTTGGCACTCAATAACGAAATTCCACCCACAAGACCTGGAACCCATAACAATAGCTTGTCGGTTGTGGACATCATAGGTACTGCATTCGGGAATATCGTTTCAACATCGTTTTTGGGAACACGCTTGAAGATTTTTAATACGATAGCGCCAGGATCAATCGGCATTTTGTTCGAACGGCTTTTCTTTTCCTTATAGTAATCGGCCTCGTGGTAATTAAGGTAAATCATCACGCGATCATAGTATTCAATCTCTATTTCCTTCTTCCAAAAAAAGTATTTGGAGACCGTTTCTTTCGCTTTATGCTGGCCTCGTACATACAATCCGTATTCTTTATAATCGGCAATGTTAATGTCCAATTTCAAACCAATCAAATCCGAATCTTGGAAAGCCTTGTCCAAAGTTTCCTGATCCACACGGCTGTAATTGCCACGATCCAAAACTTTAAGCAGGGTTTCTTTGAAAAGTGAAAAATCACTTTTGCCAACAAATGCCTCGCGTTCTTTTGGATTTATGTCCGGATCAAACAAGGCGTAATTTTGTTTCAAATTACGGATTAGGTTAAAAGCTTCGTAATGGAAATAATGCTCAATGATATCAAACAGCTTTTTGAAATCCTCAGCCTGCTTTTCATCACCTTCGTATTCCGCCAGTTGTTCTTCGAGTAAGAATTCCTTATCAAATGGGATATAGTGTTCAAGTTTCATATTGAATTCAGGGCTTTAATGGGACTTTTTTAAGTCTGGCAAAGGTAAAACACAAAAGCCAAAGAATCAGTAACTATTGAGCCAATTCTAATTTAAAAAATATTGAATTGCCTCCAGCTTTAGCTGGAGGAATAAAATTGGAGACAGTATGAATTGGCTTTAGCCAAAACCGCCCCCTTTTGGCTAAAGCCATATTGATATTCATTCCTTTTCCTCCAGCTAAAGCTGGAGGCAATTCAAAGCTGTTTATGGATTGAATAGTTTTTTATTTTTCAATATCAATTCTTCCATAATTTCAATAATTATAATAAGAAGGAGCGAAACAATAGGCTTTATCGGGAGGCATCGTTCCTGCTGTCCGCTATATCTCGTCTCTTAGAAAAAAAGAGACGGGATGCCGCTTCCATCAGGGCTAAAGAGCTTGCAAAGGTGATTTTTTGGAAAAACTATGAGGATTGAAATCTGCGTCATCGGGGTTTTGGTAGCTTGTCTACCAAAACCAAAGGAGCACCTACCAAAACCATAGGCGCACCTATCTAAAACTATGGCTCGCATAAATAATTCAATATGCACGCCTATTAAAATCAAAGGGGATGCCTGCAAAATTGAGAGGCGCGCCTATCAAAATCAAAGGCGACACCTACAAAATCGATAGGCGCGCCTATTAAAAAGACAGGTGTGCCTATCAAAAATGAAGGTGACGCCTACAAAATCGAGAGGCACGCCTTAATATTATTATGACACCCGATTCTCAAGACACAGCGAAGGGACATAGGGAGACTTTTATCACGTTTATGATTTTTTGAGAGCTTAAAAAAAACGCAAAGTCAAGAGACTTTTCGGCGTGGGGTATTTATATATGAATCTTTAAAGTTGAATACTCAATTGGGTTTCAATATCCATTCTTTCATGTGAAATTCTGATGACCTCGATTTCATTAGATTCTATTTTCTTAAAAAAGACTAAATGAGATTTTACTTTTGAACATCTATAATTTTTTCTGACATTCCCAAAATCACGTGCCATTTCAAAATTGTCAACTATATATTCGATTTCGTCAAAAAGCAAATTATAGTAGCGGTCTGCTTGCTCAATAGACCAGTTTTCAGCGGTGTAAATCCAAATTTTGTTAATGTCGTCAAGTGCTTTCTCACTTATTATATATCTTGGCATCTATTTTCTGAAATTTGCTTTAAGTTGCTCAAGATTTTTTTTGCGGTCAAAATTTTTAATCTTAGCACTTTTTTCACCAATTTTAAGTTCGTTGATTAAAGATTTTGTCTTGTTCTCTTCTTGCTCAAAAACTCTCAAAGCAGTTCTTACAACCTCACTTACAGAACTATATTTTCCAGAGGAAATTTGCTCATTTATAAAATTTTCAAAATGATCGCCTAATAATATAGAAGTATTTCGTGCCATAATCTTTTTTATCAAAGATACCAAGTCTTGGTATTTTAGCAATGTGTTTTTACATTTTTTTTACATCATATCTTTCAAACATACTCATTCCATTCCTGCAAAAAAATAAAAACCACCCAAAATCAAATTTCAGGTGGTTTTTTATAAAGTTTTCAAAATCTATATTTCGATAGGTCCAGCTTTTCGTCTATCTCTCAACCAATATTTCATTCTTTTTACCAAATAGAACATTACGGGTACCATTACCAAGGTCAAAACAGTGGCATAAGTCAATCCAAAGATGATCGTCCAGGCCAAAGGTCCCCAGAAAATCACGTTGTCTCCTCCCATAAAGATGTGCGGATTCAAGTCGGTTATTAAGGAGAAGAAGTCAAAATTCAATCCAATAGCAAGAGGGATTAATCCCAATACTGCCGTCAAGGCGGTTAGCAATACAGGACGCAACCTTGATTTTCCAGACTCGATAATCACTTCCTTAATTTCTTCTATGGTCAGGTCGTCGTGGCTTGTCAAGTTTTTGTCGGCTACTTTTTTGTCCAATAATAAAACAAAGAAGTCCATTAATACGATTCCGTTCTTCACCACAATACCCGCCAGCGAAATGATTCCCATCATAGTCATCAGGATAACGAAATCCATATTCGCAATCACGTAACCATAAAATACCCCACTGAAACTCAGCAGTACCGTAAAGAGAATAACCATTGTTTTGGAAACCGAATTAAACTGTAATACGATGATGATGGTGATTCCGGACAGAGCCAAAAACAATGCATAGAATAAGAAGCTTTGGTTTTTGCCTTGCTCTTCCTGCACTCCCGAGAAGGAATAGGTAATTGTTTTTGGTAATTGGTATCCTTTTAAATCAGCAGCGATTTGTTTGGTAATTTCATCGGCATTGTAACCAGTCAAAACATTGGAATAAACCGTCATAATACGTTTTTGGTTTTTCCTTTTGATTTGGTTGTATGTGGTTGTTTTCTCTGTTTCAGAAACCGCAGAAATAGGCACTTGCATCATTTGTCCGTTGGTTTGGTTTCGGAACGTCAAGGACTGATTGAACAAGATGTTTTCGTTCTTGCGTTGGTCATCCTGCATACGCATAGTGATGTTGTAATCATCATCGCCTTCTTTGTAGGTAGAGATTTCCTGTCCATATACGGAACGACGCAAATTGAATCCCAATTGCCCTGTCGAAACCCCTAAACTTCCTGCGCTTACACGGTCTACTTTTACTTCAAGTTCCGGACTTTCTTTATTGACATCAATACTCAATCTTTCGATTCCGGGTATGTTTTTAGTATTGATAAAAGTGATCATCTTGTCAGCCTCTTTCAACATTTCATCATAATCAATTCCTGTCAGCTGAATACTGATTGGGTAACCGGCCGGTGGTCCATTGGCATCTTTTTCGACGGTTACGGTAGCTCCGGCAATTCCTTTTACTTTTCCTCTAATTTCTTCTAGGATATCGGCGGTATTGATTCCTCTTCTGAATTTGAACTCAGAGAAATTCACCGTCACTTTCCCTTTGAAAGGAGTTTCGGAAGCCGATCCAGCATCCACGTTTGGATTTCCAGCACCAACACCTACTTGGGACACGATTGATTCGGCCAAGTAGTTCTTGTTTGTTTTTGGATCTACATATTTGCTCAAAATAGAAATAACCTGTTTCTCCACAAATAGTGTAGCCTTATTGGTTTTCGTAATATCGGTTCCTTGCGGATATTCGATGTAGGCAATTACCTGATTCGGGATATTGTCCGGGAAGAACAATACTTTTCTTGGGAATATCCCCAAAAGGATGAAAGAGAAAAATAACATTCCGATAATTCCGACTAGGGCATACCAGGCTCTTCTTCTGGTTAGAATTTTGGCCAAAAAGGTTTTGTACTTGTCTTCCATTCTTGGAAAAAAACTGTGTTGGAAATCTTGCGTCCATTGGTACAGTCTCAATTTGTACAACCACATAAACACAAAAGACAGTATTGCCAAATGCCCAATGGCTCTTGCCAATTTAGAATCATAGATATTCCCCAGAAGAACAAAAATAACCGCTATAATCGTAAAAATGATCGAGTATATTTTTGCTGATTTTTTGGTCACATTTTTGTCTTCAATTTCCATCGATCCACCCGTCATAGCTGCATTGACAACCATCGCTACAAACAACGAAGCTGATAGTGTAACAGTTAATGTCATTGGGAAATACTTCATAAATTTACCCATTGTTCCTGGCCACAAGGCGAAAGGCAAGAATGCCATTAAGGTAGTTGCGGTCGAAGCGATAACAGGCCAAGCGATTTCACCAATACCTATTTTGGATGCCTGAACACGAGGCATTCCTTTTTTCATATTGGCAAATACGTTGTCCACTACCACGATACCGTCGTCCACCAACATTCCCAGTCCCATAACCAATCCGAAAAGTACCATAGTATTCAAGGTCAGCCCAAATGCCGAAAGAATACTAAACGCCATCAACATCGATAATGGAATGGCAGCTCCCACAAACAAAGAGTTTCTAAGCCCCATTGTAAACATCAATACGATCATTACCAACACAATCCCGAAGATGATGTGGTTAGATAATTCATCTACTTGATGTTCAACACGTGAAGATTGATCGTTTGTCAATTCAATTTTTAAGTTGGACGGCAAATACGATGCTTGTGCTTCTTTGATTTTTTCTTTTACCTGTTCAATAGCCGAGATCATATTTTGATTCGAACGTTTCTTCACGTTCAACATCACCACTTCTGATCCTTTCTCACGGGCATAAGTCGTTTTTTCTTTTTCTTTGAACTTAACAACTGCAATGTCTTTCAGGTAAACAGTTCCTCCATTGTGTTTTACAATGATGTTTTCCAGTTCTTTCGGGTCTTTGATTTCACCCACAATTCTGATGTTGTTTCTGGATCCTTGAGAAATTAAATTTCCTCCAGAAAGCGTCATATTTTCATATTTGACAGCATTTTGAATGTCGTCAAAAGAGACTTGGGCAGCCGTCATTTTGAAAATGTCAACGGCTATTTCAACTTCTTTATCATCAACACCCAGAATGTCTACTTTTTTCACCTCAGGAATTTCTTCAATATCGTCCTGAAGCAATTCTCCGTATTTTTTAAGTTGTTGAGTGGTGTAGTTCCCTTGTAAATTGATATTCAGAATTGGCACTTCCTCCGAAATGTTCAATTCAAATACACTTGGTTCTACTTTACTTCCATTGTCAAGATTAGGCCAGTCGGTATCTGCTTTTACAATATCTACTTTGTCTTTAATTTTTGTTTTGGCATCCAAGATGGTAACCTTATCTTCAAACTCGACGATAATCATTCCGTAATCCTGGAAAGAGCTAGAGGTAATTTTATCAACGCCGCTGATGTTCTTGATTTCCTTTTCAAGAGGTTTGATGATTAATTTCTCAACATCCTCAGCAGAGTTTCCTGGAAAAACAGAGGAGATGTAAACTTTATTTTCTATAATTTCCGGAAAATCCTCTCGAGGCATCGTAACATAGGCAATAACTCCCGTGATTACAATCAATAAAGTCAAGATATATACTGTAACGCGATTTTCGACAGCCCAACTTGATATTCCGAATTCTTTACTTTGGTGTGACATATTTTTAGAAGTTAAGTTTCATCCCATCAGAAATGGTGTTCATACCCTCAGTAACTATTATGGCGTCGGTATCTAAACCACTTAAAATTTCGGTTACATTGTCTGAGGATTGGCCAGTTTTAACAATCACTTTTTTGGCTATACCTGTTTTTCCGTTTGAGTTGGCTACCGTATAAACAAAACTGTTTTTCTTGCCGTCTTGCTGAATCACATTGGTTGGAACAACCACAGCATTGTTACTTACATAATCAATCACTTTCAGTTTAGCCACTTGGTTAGGGCGCAATAAATTCTCTGGATTAGGAACGCTAACTTCGATTCCGAAACTTCTGTTGTTCGGATTGATGAAGTTTCCAATTTGACGAACTTTTCCTTTATAGGTTTTGCCCAATGAAGATAAGTATACATCTACTTCAGTACCTATTTTTAGTTTTCCGATATACGTTTCCGGTATAGAAGTAGAAACATACATATTTCCTAGATTCACGATTCGCATTAATCCTTTTGGACTGGCTGAAACAACTTCTCCTTTTTCAACAAAAAGTTCATCAATAGTTCCTGAAAATGGTGCTTTGATTACGGTTTTTGCAATTTGGGCTTTGATTTGCGCTACTGATTTTTGCGCTGAAATCATTTGGGTTTGAGCCTGAAGATATTGAATTTCAGAACCAATTTTTTGACTCCATAGGTTTTTTTGACGCTCAAAAGTCGTTTTGGCAAGAGCATATTGATTTTCGGCACTAGCCAATTGTTGACTCATACCGCCATCATCGGTGCGTCCTAAAACTTGTCCTTTGGTAACTTTTTGTCCTGCTTTTACATTCAATTCCACTAAGTTTCCTGGAAATTCAGGTTGAATTAATACATTTTCATTGGTATTAATGTTTCCTTGTACTTCAAGATAATGGTTGAATAAAGTGTCTTTCAATTTTACGGCAGTAACCAACGCTTCCACTTCTTTGTTTACGTCCAAAGTAGCCAATGCTTCGTCTATTTGGGTAAGTTGGGATTGTAGCTCGGCTTTTTTTGCGGTTAATGCTTTTGCGTCTTTGGATGCAATAATACTCTCGACAGATTGGTTTTTCTCGGATGAGTTACAGGCAATCAATACAATTGAAAGGGTGATTAGGATTATTATCTTTTTCATATTTTTAGTTTTAATAGGAGTAGTTATTTAGTTGTGATTTTTTCTAAACTGGCTTTTTTGTTGATGATGTTAACCATCGTTTGCAGGTACTTTTGTTGAGCGCTGTACAACTGACGTTGTGCATCATTAAAATCAAAGCTGGTTGAGAGTCCTTCGGTAAATTTAATTTGTTGCTTTTTCTCAATTCTTTCTGCCAGATTCAAATTGCTTTTTGCTGTTTCATAATCGGCGATGCTGTATTCGTATTCGCTTTTTGCGGTAGCATATTGCAATTTTAATTTTTGTTCGGTTTCGCTCAAGACAGTTTTTGCTTGATCCAAGGCAATTTTTGCTTGTTGTGTTCTGGAACTTCTTGCCAAACTGCTGAAAATAGGAACATTCAAAGCAAGTCCTAAATTCGAATAGTTAAACCAGTTTTGGTGTTCGGTAAAAAATTGAAATTCATCTTTAAAAGCAGTGTATCCAAAATTAACATTAGCAGCCAAGGAGGGTAGGGCTTTACTTTTTTCCAGTTTGTATTCCAGTGTTCTTTGCTCTTCAAAATTGGTGGCTATTCTATAATCGATATTGTTGTTCACGTCAAATCCCGTATTTGAAAAGGAAAGATCCATATTTTGAATGGTCAAGACATCCAATTTGTCGGTCAAAGTGATTTGGTCATTAATGTCAATACCCAAATTAATTTTCAACATTTTGTAGGTGATGTCCAATAAACGCTTGTTGTAGTTTAAAGTGCTTTCCAATGAGGCCAATGTGATTTCCAGTTGCTCAACGCTTTCTTCTTCGATTAAACCGTTTTTGTAAATGGCTTTGGTATCGTTTAACGTTTTTTGTAGGGAAGCAATGTTTTTTTCTAGGATAATTATGTTTTCTTGGGCCAGTAACACGTTGCCATAAGAGTTGATCACCATTTCCTTGATGTCAATATTCGATCTTTTTTTGGCGTTTTCATAATAAGCCAAATAGGTTTTGGACGCTTGAAGTGCCACAATATAAGAGCCGTCAAAAATAAGCTGGCTTAAAGTGGAATGAGCCACCATATTGTATTTGGTTCCAAAAGCTACTTCTGCATAAGTTCCGGGTTCTCCGCCAAAGAATTCTGCCGGAACAACCGATTTTTGCAACACGAAATTATTGGTAAAATCAACACCGGCATTAATTTGTGGTAATCCCATTGCAGTAGTTTCCCATTTTTTTTCTTTGGCAGCTTCGATATCGCGACCAGAATTGATAGCCGAGTAATTATTTTCGAGCGCGTGGTCTATGGCTTGCTGTAATGTAAAGCTGTAACTCTTAGGCGAGTCCTGTGCATTGACGCTCAAAGCCAAAAAGGTAAGGGTTAGAATGAATATATTCTTCATTATATATTGGTTTTAAGTAATTGTTTTTCAAGCTCGACTATTCCTTCTGGCGTTGCCATTGCTCTGGTGTGGTATTCCAGTGCCTCTAGCTCCAGTTTAGTCGATTCTCTTTCGGAAATAGTGTTCTCCTTGATGCTAAAAATTAACGAGTAATAAAATTTTACGTAAACATCAATGTCCAAATCATTTCGGTATAAATCTTGTTGAATCCCTTTTTCTATATTTTGTTTGAAACACATATTACATTCGTCCAGTTCTCTGTTCATTACCTTTTGATAGATTTCGGGATAATGTTTTTTTAATTGATATAATGGAGAAGTATCTGTGGCTTGAAACATTTCTTTGAACATTTTTCGAATCTCAAAATTCTCTTCAATCGCATTGTAATCTTTGGCAACAATGGTATTTATAACTTCATGAACGGTCTTGTGAACCATTTCCGTGCTTTCTTCAATCAATATTTCTTTGTTGCAAAAATATTTATAAATCGTTTTTTTGGAAATGCACATTTCACCCGCGATATCATCCATAGTGACGCTTTTAAAACCAAGTTTTAAAAATAAATCACTTGCTTTGGATATGATTTTGTCTTTCATGTTTTGTCGTATGTGGTTGTTTATTAGTTGGTTATTGTAAAATTATAAAAGAAATGTATTTCGCCAAATGGGATTTCTATCGATTTTATTGATGAACGAATTCTAAATTGGCTATAAGTTTAATATCAGAACCAACTGCGTATCCTCCATTATTGAAATAGGTATTATAATTCAGGCCAAAATCCTTTCGGTTGATATTTCCCGTAATTTCAAATGATGCTTTTTGGACTCCATTGTAGTTGTTGTAACCAATGAATTCGGTGTCCAATTCCACTTCTTTTGTAATGTTTTTGATGGTCAAATGTCCTTTTAGGAAATTGATGTTTTTATTTATTTTTTGAAAAGAAGTCGATTTGAACTGAATAACTGGTGTTTCATTATAATCAAAAAAGTCTATTAATTTCAAATCTGAATTTTTGCTCTTGTCGTTCGCTTTCAATGAAAATTCAATAGAGGCATCTTCGACTTCGTTGTTTTGTATGGCAACGTGTCCTTTAAAATTATTTTTGGATCCAGACATGTAGTCAATCAATGAATGTCTCGTCTTTATCAATACGTCTGATTCGTTAGAATCAATTTCCCATTCGTTTTTCATGTTTTCTGATTTTTGTAATAATTTTGTAGTGCAAATATATATAAGGAAACTTTATAAACAAAATAAGTTTCCATGGTTTTGTTTAGATTGTATTGGAAATTAAGTGATTATGTTTTAGATATAGTCTGGTTAATATAACGTAGGGCTGTTATGCTCTATTTTATCATTTGTGTCTATACCTATAAGATTGAAGAAAAGCCTGAAGAAAAAAGAATAGAAAATTAACTAATTGAGCCCTATTAGAATTGTTGATCTCTATACGTTAAGTAAATTTTTCATGACTTTTCGGAACAGTAAAGTTTTCTCTATTTTTAAATGAATTAGTTGAAATAATCAGGAATAAATGATTTCTTCATACAACTCTGATAATCGCTTTCGCAAATGCAAAACAGCATACCGTTTTCGCGAAAGCAATGTGTTGACAGAGATACCAGTTTCTGTGGATATTTCTTTGAATGACAGACCGTCTAATTCCGTTTTTTCAAAGACTTCCCTTTGTTCCTGAGGCAATTCTGATAATGCGTCTTCTAGTTCAACCCACAACAAAGAGCGTAAGTACTCTGTTTCGGGAGATGGTGATGTTTGTTTACTGAATAGCATTTCGGAAATATCTTTCAGGACATCATCATAGTCATCGTTTTGGTACGAAGGTAATTCTTCTTCATGCTTCTTAATTTGTTTATTGATTATCATGTTGCGGGCTACCCGATACAACCAAGCTGCCACTTGCTCAATGGGATTCATCGCAGTATCCACTTTTGCCAGTTGGTAAAAAACGTCCTGCAAAATGTCTTCCGCGTCTTCCTTGTTTGAAACGCGTTTACGGATAAACGCGTTCAATCTAGGTTTATAGGTTGTTACCAGAGTTCCGACATCCTGCCGTTGGTTATTACTCATTATCTTTTTTGTCGAAATCAGTTCTTTCAAAATCAAAATCCCTATCATCAAAGAAATGTCTGCGACCAAATCTTCCTCCGCACATGTGCTCTTTACGTTTGTTTATGAATTCTTTACGTTCTTCGGGGGTCATACTCGTCCATTTTTCACGTAAACCTTTTCTATGATGCATTCCACCAAATCGGTGTCCTCCTGAGTGCCCGAAACCTCCGAACAAAAGACGTGAAAGCACAAGTAATCCCAATGCTTGCCAAAAACTGATAATTCCCAATCCGAATATGCTAGGAATAAGCGAATTCCACAACAGCATTACTGCAAAAGTAAATCCTACAGCTGCTCCGATGCCAAGCAATACCATTCCTGCTATTTTAAAACCTTTTCTTTTCATTTTATAATTTTTATTTGTTTTTAAATTCATTTCTAGAAGCCTTCTATTTATGTAGACAAATGAACAGGATAAATATTTTACAGAAATGCTATTTTTTTTTAATTTTTTTTGAAAGTACAAATAACATTGGATAAAATTACTGCAATGTGTCTGTTACAAAGGTTGTTCAAGAATGAAATTTTCTTTGACATGGAAATAATTTCAATTTCGTTGCGTATGTCCGATGGGATGGATAAAGTTTTGATTACTAGCGTACAAAATTTATTTGTGAATATTATTTATTAAATTTGAAAGGCAATACAGCTACCCTTTATCTCAGACCAAACTCCCCAGATTGAGGTCGATTAGAGTGATTTTGCAAGGCCTATAAATGAGTTAGTGGTCATTGTAAGATGTTCGCAAAACCAACAACGAATGATGAAATGATAATTAGAGACAAGATATGAGAAAGATAATTGCAGCAATCAATATGACACTTGATGGGGTTTTCGATCATACAGCAGGAATTCCCGATGAAGAAATTCATCAGCATTATACGGAACTATTAAGAGAAGGAGATGCAATTCTATACGGCAGAATAACCTATCAACTTATGCAATATTGGCAAACTTTGGTTAAAAATCCTTCAGGGGAAAAATCAATGGACGACTTTGCTATGGCTATTGACAAAATTTCAAAAATCGTCTTTTCACGTTCGCTGAAAAATACCGATTGGGACAGCGCTAAATTGTCAAATCAAACAATTGAAGAAGAAGTTTTAGAACTCAAACAACAATCGGGTGGAGCGATTTTAGTTGGCAGCCGGAGTTTAATCATACAGTTAATGAAACTTAATTTGATTGATGAATATCAATTTTGTGTTTATCCTGTTATAGCGGGAACAGGTTTGCCATTATTTGAAAATATAAACGAAAGGACTATTCTTAAACTCATAAAGACTAAAACTTTTGGTGGTGGTGCAGTAATCCTTTACTACGAACTGAAAAAAGAATAAAAAAAACGAATCGCTAACAGAGTTTTGGCGAAAAGGAGGATCAAGTACTACTATTAAAATAGGGTTAGGACAATAATAAATGTGCAGCTTTCATGATTGTCACATTCGCATACATTGACATTGTATTTACTTTTTTAAAACTCAAATTATAATAATCATGAGAAGAATAATTGTTTTGTCATTTATTTCATTAGATGGAGTAATGCAAGCCCCTGGCGGACCTGAGGAAGACCCATCAGAAGGTTTCAAGTATGGCGGTTGGAGCGCGCCTTTCGATGATGAGGTTGGTGGTGAGGCGGTGCAAGAAGAGCTGAAGCAACCTGCAGATTATCTTTTGGGCAGGAAAACATTTGATATTTGGGCCGCTTTCTGGCCTAATCACGCAGATATTTGGCCTGGTATCAATGAGGGCACAAAATACGTGATGTCCAATACCTTGAAAAAAACAGACTGGAAAAACACTGTATTTATAGAAAGTTTGGAAGATATAAAAAAGCTCAAAAATTCAGAGGGTTCAGATATTCAAGTTTGGGGCAGCAGTAAACTCGTTCAGCTGTTGCTTAAGAATGATTTTGTGGACGAACTCAGTCTCAAAATTCACCCATTGATTCTAGGTCAAGGGAAAAAGTTGTTTGACGACGGCTCGATTCCGGCAACCTATACTTTAACAAAGAGTTTGGTTACACCATCCGGAGTGATTATTGCCAAATACAAACGAGCAGGAGAAGTAGAGACAGGTACTATGGGAGCTTAGGAATCAGTAGGTTCTTGCTCAATGACATTAGGTTAAGGACTTCTTCTGAATTTGTGTTTTTTCACATCCTAAAAAAAATAACTAAAAAATAATTTTAAAAAATAGAAATTATGGCACTTATTAATCCTCACGTTAACTTCAACGGAAATGCCGAAGAAGCATTCAATTTTTATAAATCAGTATTTGGTGGAGAGTTCGAAAGAATTGTTCGTTTCAAAGATATATCAAACGCTGATTACCCGGTACCAGAAAATGAAGCCAATAAAATAATGCACATTGCTTTATCTATTGGTCAAAATTTTTTAATGGGCAATGATGTTCCGGAAATTATGGGTAAAGTAAATGAAAATGAAAACAGATCTAAAATATGTATTATGGCAGAAAGCCGTGAAGAAGCCGACAAGTTGTTTAACGGACTTTCAGCAGGCGGAAATATTGAAGTGCCTATTGAAGACAGTCCTTGGGGTTCTTATTTTGGGATGTTCAGGGACAAATACGGTATTGAATGGATGATAGATTTTGTTTACAAAACATAAGCACTGACATCGCACAAACTAATTAAATCCGTATTATCGGGACATTCTAAATAAAAGCAAATTATGATAGAAATTCTATTGAAGAACAAAGAAATTATCAAAGTAAATAGGCCTAGTGAAATTCTAGATCAGAATTTGGATTTTCATGTAATGCAATTCATCGATTACACAGATGAGGAAATAAACTGGGTTGAGGATAAGTTTGGAGTCGATTTTTCGGTAATGAAGCATTATGAGGATATCGAGATCAGTTCTCATTTTTTGTCAAATGATAATGAAGTGTCTTTTCATATTTCAATTCCTTACTACGACGAGGATAAAAAACTGATTGAATCACCTGTTTTCTTTATAATTTCTTCCAAAGGTCTTTTTTTCTTCTCCAACTCGGGAGTCGATCTTTTTTTCAATAAAACGTATTCATACAAATTTTCACAATTACAACAATCAATAGATACAAAGACTATTTTAAAATTTCAGATTGAATTCATTTCTGACTATTTTGCCGATATTACGGAGAGCGAAACCAAAAAAGTAAAGGCTCTCGCGAGTACCATCTTATTGGAAAAAAAATTCTCTGCAGAAGTTATGGATCTTATCACAAGATATAATTTCAACAACTTGCTCCTAAAAGAATGCTTACTTGAAACTACCCGAGTTTTCAACTTGTATAAGAAAAGTTCTTGGCAACAAAAAAATGATATAAAAGAAACCATTGAATCGGAACTGAATGACTTATCTGTAGTTTCGGATTACATCCAATTTAATTTTGACCGATTGGACGATCTAAAGGAAAATGTGTCGAATAAAATTGATTTGGAACAAAATCATATTTTCAAAATGCTTACCGTTGTTACGGTCTGTATCTCTCTGCCAACATTTATTGCGGGACTTTATGGGATGAACTTTGAAAATATGCCAGAACTTCAAGCGCCTTTGGGATATCCTTTGGCAATAATTGCAATGGTATTTGCGGCAGCCTTGCCTTATCTCTATTTTAAGAGAAAGAAATGGTTGTAAATCATTTTGAAAAGCTAATAAATAACACGAGTATTGATATTGTCAAACAAAATAGTCATTGTGTTAGCAAGAGTTATAATTACTGTCCCTTGAAAGCGTATTGTTATGAAAGAGCATTTTATTGTTTGAGAGGCACTTTTCATTGTTTGAACATGATCTGTCATTGTTTCTGCAAGGGACTCCATTGTTTTAATACGAACTGCCATTGCGACAATGGCAGTCCGTATTTATTTTAAATTTGAGGTGTCGAAACAAAATAATGTCTCATGATTCATAAAAAGGCAATTACATTTCACAACGACCTTAGCTAAGTTACTTATACTTTAATAAATTTTCTTTTGTAGAATCCTCCTTCAGCTTCAATTATAATAATATACATTCCTTGTTGAAATTTCCGGGCATTTATTTGATGAAAATTATCAGTTATCTCCAAAATTAATTTACCTGTAGAATCAATAATTTTTATATTATGAATAGGATTGTTTATATTGGTTTCAATGTTAATTGTTTCTTTTACAGGATTTGGAAAGATTGAAAAAGATTCATTCTCTGAAAAATCGGTAACTTTTAATGTCGAACAATTTACCATACTAGGATAATTGGTGTCAATTAAGGTTCCGTTTGCTAATGTTCCTGAAAGATTTGAGCCCCAATTCCATAAAGAACCATCACTTTTTATTGCCGCGCAAAAAACTCCTCCAGCAAAAATAGATTGCCAATCTTTATCAGTTCCAATTTGGATTGGATATAACTGATCTTGATTGGTTGAATTTCCCAATTCTCCTAATTCATTATATCCCCAACTCCAAATACTTCCATCTGATTTTATTGCTAAGGTATTAAGATCTCCACTTGCTAAAGCTTTCCAATTTGTTTCCAATCCAATCTGTATTGGTATATCACTATATATAGTGCTTCCGTTTCCAAATTGTCCATAATTATTATTTCCCCATGCCCACAATGTTCCATTGGTTTTTAATGCAATTGTTGTAGCAGTCTTTGCAGAAATAAAGTTCCAGTCGTTATCAATCCCAATTTGAATTAAAGTGTTTTTGTCAGGTAAATTCCAACCAATTCCTAGCTGACTACCATTATTGCTGCCACAAGACCATAAGGTTCCATTATTTTTTAAAGCAACTAAATAATCTGTTCCAGCCGATACAGATTTCCAATCCGTATCTGTCCCCACTTGCATTGGAAAGTTTCTGTCCGTATTTGTTCCATCACCTAATTGTCCGTTAGTATTCTTACCCCATGTCCATAGTGTACCATCAGTTTTTATTGCAATGGAAAATGTTCTGCCAGCAACTGCTAATTTCCAATTTTTATCATTACCTATTTGTGTTGGGGTATTTCTATTAATATTTGTACCATCTCCAATTTCTCCATGTCTATTGTACCCCCATCCCCATAATGTCCCATTCATTTTTATAGCCAATGTATGTACATTGCTTCCATTTGTGATAGTTTTCCAATCGGTATCAATACCAATTTGAACTAGTTGACTTTTATTAGTAAAGCTCCCATCACCCAGTTGTCCATATTGATTCCAACCGCAACCCCACAATGAGCTGTCTGTTTTTAAAGCAATTGTATGCGCTCCGCCTAGTGCTATATCTTGCCAGCATTGAGAATAAACTGAATTATTTAGTATTATGAATAGAAATAATAAAGATAATTTTTTCATGTTTTATTTAGTTTGATTTTTCAACATTGTCTACAAGTAGTACTTACTGCCTAAGTAATATATGGGCTTCCAAATATACTCGTTCTATTCCTACAAAAAAATAAGAAACCGACAAAAAATAAAATTTGCCCCGTTGCACAAAGCCCGAGCTTCACAAAGTCTCATGACTTTGCGGAGCGGGGGGTGTAGTTGTTGTGGATTATTATCGGGATCAGACTTCTATCAGCTCGTTTTTACCTAACAAAAAGGACAAAACCTTAGCTTTATACTACGCCAACGTGTCTTTATGCTAAGTCAGCGTGTCTTTATGCTAAGACAACGTAGGTTTAACCTAAGTCAACGTAGGTTAATACTAAGTCAGCGTAGGTTTAAGCTAAGCCAACGTAGGTTTATCCTAAGTTAACGTAGGTTTAAGCTAAGTCAGCTTAATAAAAATGAAAGTGAAGCTTGGTTCGAAGCTCATATTAGGGCATTATTTTTTCTTCGGATGCCCTATTTTGCTGGGCGAAGCATAAAAAGGGTTGAAATGAATAAAATTTATGCTTTGTAAGTTTGTGACTATTATTTTCTATATTTGGGAAAAGGTTCAACAGATATTCACAGAAATGATCGGCAGACTTTTATTTGGTTTACAATTGTCAAGAAACATCAAATAAAGCTAAAAGTTATGGGGCCTTGGGAAAAAAATAATTAGTTGAGTAAGAAATATAAAAAAAATGAAAATGAAAAAAAGAATTTTATTAGTAGCGACGTTGCAACTTTTTTTAACTTTGAATAGCTGTAGTTCAGATTCTGGAAATGATTTAGGGGCAACTCCAGAGCCACCAGTTCTAGTTATAAAAMCTGCAAAAGTAACATCGTATTCTAAAAATTCTGGAGAAACTGGAGAAACAGTTACCATATATGGTGAAAATTTTTCGGACAAAATAAGCGCTATAAAAATAACTTTTGATGGAGTTGCAGCAACAATTGTTTCAACTACCGCAGCAGAGATAACTTTTAAATTGCCAGCCACTGAAAAAGTATTGCCGAAAATGGTACTTACAGTAGATGGGAAAACAGTAAATAATGAAGTCAAAAATAATTACAGTGGAAATATAGGTATTCTTCCTGCCCGTTCTTTGACAGATTGGATAGCGCAGGAAAGAACTTTAGAAAGAGATGGATCAACAGACAATATTCAAATGATTAGTGATAAAATATTATATCTTGGGGGTGTTTCTAAGACCTTAGACGGAGGTATTACGTGGAGTAAATGGGCAAACGGCACAAGGTTTTATGCTACTACAAATGATGAAGGATGGAGTAGTTCATACGGGCTCCATAATCTTACTAAAATTACAGCTGGCGGGTATTTAGGTCAAGAGACATTTGCTAAAATAGAAAACACTACGGAAGATTATTATTGTATGTATGTAGATGCTAACATGAATGACGGAACAGTTGTTACACGAAACGGAAAGGTTTTTACAACTTCTAATGGGGTTGATTTTACAAAAGTTTATGAAATAGGAGATAATACGGCTGATCTTTTCCAATCAGCAGAAATTGATAACGATCATTTTTGGGCAATTGGCTATAAAACTATAAAGAATAATGAAGGCTTTACTGATAACCGACCTTTTATTTTATTCAAAAATAATAAAACAGATGGGTGGAAAGAGTATCCTTTTATTAATGAACCAGGGGGGTATTTTGCAAGAGAGATTTGCTTTGTAGATCTAGAAACAGGTTTTCTTTTAGTAAATCAATACTTCCAAACTTTATTAGATGTTAAGTTATTTAAAACAACCAATGGTGGAGATTCTTGGACGCCAATTTACAATGGAGAAAAGTTTACAAAATTTGCTTTTAAAGATGCCAATACCGGTTGGGCAATTTTAGAAAATAAAATTTATAAAACTACAAATGGCGGTACCGCTTGGACTTTAGACTATACCCATAACCAACCCATTAGGAATATTTCATATAAAAACAATGTTGTTTGGGCTTTTTCTACAGATAAAATACTCAAGCGTTATTTATAATTAAAAGAATTCAAAAACACTATCCTAATCTGTGTCATCTGTGGGTTTTATTGTGTAATTTGAGTTAAAAACACTTCATAAAAAAGGGCTTTCAAATATTTTGAAAGCCCTTTTTCAGTATTAATAAAAACCTATTTTAAACAGTATGTTTCGGATTGAAACCATCCTCGCTTAGTTCTTTGTGGTCATAATCGGCAACCATTTCGGCTTCATAATCCACTTTTTCTCCTTTAGATAATTTGGCTTTGATTTTCTCCATGATTTCATAAATAACAGGAACAATAATCAAGGTTAGGAATAACGATGAAATCAATCCACCAATAATTACCCAAGCCAAACCATTTTTCCATTCGGCACCAGCTCCAGAAGCCAATGCAATAGGGAACATACCGAAAACCATCGCAATTGTCGTCATCAAAATTGGACGAAGACGAGCGTGATTCGCTTGAATCAATGCCGTTCTGATGCTTTCGCCGGCAGCTCTTCGCTGGTTGGTGTAATCCACAAGCATAATCGCATTCTTACACACCAGACCTATCAACATAATGATACCCAAAATGGTAAATATATTCAATGTATTATTCGTTAACGCTAAAGCCAGCATCGCTCCAATAAACGAAAGCGGAATAGCAAACAATACCACAAACGGGTGCATAAAACTATCATACAAACCAACCATTACAAGGTAAACCAAGACAATAGCGGCCAATAAAGCGATTCCCAAAGTACCAAAACCTTCGCTTTGATTTTCTTGGTCTCCACCCCAAATGTAATTTACACCAACTGGTTTTTTAAGTTTGTCCAGTTTGGCTTGCCATTGTGTTACAATTGTTCCTGTTGGAACCCCAACGTTTTGACCTTGTACCGTTACCGAAGCCGATTTGTCACGACGTTCCAATTGGCTAGGTCCTGAACCTTCAGTAATAGCAGCAAATTGAGACAATTTGATTTGTTGACCCGCATTGTTGATGAAAATTAGATTACTTACGTCAGTAATATTTTTTCTGTCAAAAGCATTGTATTTAATGTTGATGTCATACTCGTATTCACCAGCTCTAAACTTTCCATCCGTGTTACCACTATAAGCAGTTTGCATAGTCATACCAACAGTTTGAAGTGTTAGTCCTAATGCAGCCATTTTATCACGGTCCACTTGTACATTGATTTCAGGATTTCCATCTTCAACGGTTAGTTTAATCTCGGTTGTTCCTGGAATGGTACGCAATTCAGCTTCGGCTAATTTGGCGAATGCCATAGCAGCTTCGGTAGAAGGTCCTGTTACAATCAGTCCAAGTTTTGCATTTTCGGCAGTACCTAAAATTCCAACTGGAACTGTTTTTACTTTGGCTCCAACCAATACTTTTTCCAATTTACGTTTGATTTTTGCAGCATATACCGATGCATCATCTGTACGTTCTGCTTGGTCAATCATTTTTACGTCAATCTCAGCTTTGTATGCAGTTGCTTGTGCGCCACCCATACCTTCACTGGTTTGTCCTACAGTCGTAATCTGGCTATGAACATACTCTTGATTTTTCAAAAAGGCTTCCGCTTTTTGAGTCATAAAGTTTGATTGTTCCAATGAAGCGTCTTTTGGCATTTCGATTTGAACCAAAAACTCCCCACTATCTGAAGAGGCAAAGAATTCTCCACCAATAAAACCACCACCCATTAATCCGATAGTCGAACCAAAGAACAAGACAAGTACAACAGCAATTGTTTTGAAATAATGATCCAAACACCATTTTAATAATTCGGTAACCCAGTTTGTAAAGCGAGTTAAATAGCTTTCGAATCCAAGAATAGTTTTCCCGAACAAGTTTTTCCCTTCAATGTGTTCCAATTTACCAAAACGAGAAGACAACCACGGAATAATTGTAAACGAAGCCAACAATGAAAACAATGTTGAAATAATTACGGTAACACAAAACTGCGTGATAATATTCGATACCAATCCAGAACTCATTGCAATTGGTAAAAACACCACCACAATTACCAATGTAATAGAAGTTACAGTTCCACCGATTTCGGCTGTTCCGTCAAAGGCGGCTCGAACTCGGCTTTTACCCATTTCCATATGCCTGTAGATATTTTCCAATACCACAATCGCATCATCGACGAGAATACCAACCACAAGTGAAAGCCCTAATAAACTCATCAAGTTCAACGTATATCCCATTAGGTAAATTCCAATGAAGGTTGCAATTAACGAAACAGGAATCGAAACCATTACAATCAATGAGTTTCTAATACTGTGCAAGAAGAACAACATTACAAAAGCAACCAATACTACCGCGATCATTAAATCGTGAATTACAGAATCTGCAGCTTCCAGGGTGTAAACCGTACTGTCTTTGGCTATTTCCAGTTTTAATTCGTTGGTTTTATAATCGCTTTCTAATTTACTAATGCTTTTGTGCAATAGTTCACTTACCGCTACGGCATTCGCATCTGATTGTTTAATTACCTGTAAAATAATCGCGCTTTTTTGATCGACACGAGAAATTTTCTCGGCAATTTTTTGCGCATCTTGTACATCGGCAATATCTCTCAAACGAATTTCAATTCCGCCTTTAGAAGAAACAACTAAGTTTCTTAGTTCTTCAACATTCTTGTATTTTCCAGCAAGACGGATTAATATTTTTTGATTACGGGTTTGGATGTTTCCAGTTGGGAAATCCAAGTTTGAAGTCAAAATAACTTGTTGTACTTGTGGAACCGAAAGTCCGTAACCTTGCATTTTTACTGCATCAAGATTCACTTGAATTTCTCTTTCCTGACCACCAATAATATTTACCTGTGCCACACCCGTTACACGAGATAATACGGGAGCAATTTTTTTATCAATCAAATCATAAAAAGCAGCTTCGTCCATTTTTCCGTTGGCACCAATAGTCATAATTGGTAAATCACTCAACGAGAATTTAGATAACGACGGTGTTTTGGCATCATCTGGTAAATCACTTATCAAAGCATTGATTTTTCGCTGTGCGTCATTCATCGAAACGTCAACTTTTGCTTGTGTTGTTAGTGTAACCGTAACTACAGACAAACTTTCGTATGATTTGGAATCAATTTTTTTGATGTTTTCCAAAGAGGCGATTCCGTCCTCAATTTTTTTGGTAACCGTGTTTTCAACCTCACTTGGAGAAGCTCCCGGATAAATGGTAGCAATGGTGATTACGTTTTGTTCGAATTTAGGAATCAATTCATAGCCCAATTGGCTATAGCTGAACAGTCCGCCAAGGGTAAGAATCGTAAACAATACAATTATTATCGACGGGCGTTTTATGGATATTTCTGCTAATTTCATGTTTTTGGCTTTAGGCTTTAGGCTTTAGGCAATAAGCTTAATGCTTATGGCGTATAGCTTAATGCTTTTGATTATTTAATAATTTCTACTGTATTACCGTCTTGCAAGTTAATTTGCCCTGTAACAATTACAGTTTCACCATCAGATAATCCGTCAACTATTTCTACTTGTTCTCCTATGATTCTTCCAGAAGTTACTTTTTTCAATTTAGCGATACCGTTTTCTACAACAAAAACTTCATTACTGCTTACACTTCCTACGAAAGCATTTCTAGGAACTACTTTTAATTGTAGTTTTTGTTTAGAACCAAAATTAGCAGTTCCATACATACCCGCTTTTAAGCTGTTATCAGCGTTGTTTGAGATTTCAAGTTCAACTGGAAAATTCAGGGTTTCATCTGCTTTTGCAGCAATAAAAGTAATTTTACCTGCAAATGTTTTATTAGGGAATACACTTGAAGTAACATTAATAGTGTTTCCTAATTTTAAACTGGCTACTTGACTTTCGTTTACGGTAACTTTTAATTTTAATTTAGAAACATTCACAATGTCAAACATTGCTGTAGCTGGCATTCCTGCTAAAATAGAACCTGGCTCAATGTATTTTTTATTGATGAATCCTTTAATTGGAGCTTTTACTTTGGTATCTCCAACATTGATGTTTGCTTGTTTCAAGTTGTTTGTAGCATTAGTCAAAGCCAATTTTGCCTGATCCAATTGTTGTTTGGTAACACCGCCTGAATTAAAAGCGTTTAGATAACGGTCATAATCCGATTTTGCATTGTCATAAGAAGCTTTTGCCGTTTGGGCATTTACATTTATAACGTCACTTCTAACGATTACCAATGTTTGTCCAACATTTACATAATCCCCTTCTTTTACCAAAACGCTAATTACTTTACCTGATTTTTCAGCAGAAAAAGTCAATTCTTGAATTGGTTCAAAATTTCCATTGGCTAAGAAATCCAATGAAACATCTTCTGTTTTTACCAGAGCTGTTTTTACAGATACAGCTGCATTTTTTTCGGCAACGATATCAGTTTTAGCTTTATTCTCTTTTTTGTTCTTATTTAAAGTAAAAGCAATAAGTCCTAATGCTCCTAGAATTACGATTATAGTTATTATATTCTTTTTCATCTTGTTTTAGTTTAATAGGGTTTTAAGTTCTCCTTTTGTTTTGATTAAAGTTATTTCTGCTATTTTGTAAGCTAATACTGCTCTGGTATAATTGTTCTGTGCTTCAAGCGATGCGTTTTCGGCATCCAATAAATCTGTTAATGAAGCTAATCCCTGTAGATAATTGTTTTTGGTATTTTTCAAAATCTCAGCGGCCAAACTCATATTTTCTTTTTGATTTGTAATGGTTATAATGTTGTTCTCGATTTGAGTTTTTGCATTTATGTATTCCAAATCAAGTGAAAGTTGCGTGTCTTTGATGTCTTCTTGTTGTATTCTGATGTCCACGTCAGCTTGTCTCACTTTTGCACGGGTTCCGAAACCAGTAAAAATTGGAACTTTTAAATTTAATCCAACAGAAGAGTAATCTGACCAATACACACCATCTGCAGGTTTTGCAAAAAGCGGTACTTCTGGACCTTGTCCTAAGTAGTTATAGCCAGCAACCAATGAAAGTGTTGGGTAATATCCAGCTTTTACTGCAGTCTTTTGGAATTCCAATAACTCTTCTTGTTTTTTCATAAGCAAAAATTCCGTTCTGTTTGCGGTATTTGGTGCTTCTGTCAAAACTTGTGGTGTTACTTCAAATTCGGTTCTTGGGATTTCAATTTTTGTTTCAATTGGCATTCCCATATAAAACTTCAAAGCATTTTCTTGTAACTGAACTTGATTTCTTACCTGCTCGCGGTCAGTATCGATATTCGACATTTTTACGATGATTCGATCCAAGTCAATTTTTTTGGCCAAACCATTATCAAATTGCCCTTTTACAATGTTGCGTACTTTTGTCGTATTAACATAATTGCTGTCCAATAAAGTTAATCTTTCACGTAGAACATAAACGGAATAGTAATTGTTTGCTACTCTTTCGATTATTTGCTCTTCTGTCAACTGATTGTTTATTTGGTAAAACTCACGCGTGGTTTGTGCTGCTCTTAAACCTGTAAAAACGGATTGGTCAAAAAGCGTTTGTGTTAATGAAACTCCAGCTCCCGAAGTCCATTTTTGCCCAAAAGCAACTTGGATCGATTGTCCAGGTTGTCCAAACATTGCTCCGTCAAGTACATTGGTCTGTAAAACGGGATTGTATATTAAGCTTCCGCTTGCAGAGATTTGTGGTAAAGCTCTAGAACGTATTTCTTCGATTTGGTAACCGTTATTTTCAATTTCTAATTTTGCTTTTTTAGCATCGGCTTTGTTCTCAAGTGCATAGCTAATTGCCGCTTTTAACGTAAGCGGATTTGTTGCTGTTGTGCTTACCCCTTGGGATTGTGCAGTGAGAGCAAAAGTCAAGAATGTTAATAAAAGTATTCTTTTCATGATAAGGTTGGATTTTGTAATTGTTTTTCTAGTTCTATAATTCCATTAGGCGTTGCCATTGCTCTAGTGTGATATTCTAATGCTTCTAATTCTAATTTCTGTGATTCTTTTTCAGAACTCGTCATTCCGTGGATGCTGAAAATAAGGTTGTAATAAAATTTAACATAGATGTCGATGTCTAAATGTTCTCGGTACAAACCCTGTTGAATCCCTTTTTCAATATTTTGTTTAAAGACCGTGTTGCATTCGTTTATTTCCCTAGACATTACTTTGTCATAGATTTCAGGGTAATGCTTTTTTAATTGATGAGCTGGTGAAGCTTCTCCAGATTTAAACATTTCTTTGAACATCTTTTTGATTTCAAAATTTTCTTTGATAGCATTATAATTTTTTGCTGCGATTGTATCGATGCTTTCATGAATTGTTTTGTGAACCATCTCAGTGCTTTCCGCGATCAGAATTTCTTTGTTGCAAAAAAATTTATAAATCGTTTTTTTTGAAATACACATTTCACAGGCAATATCATCCATAGTTACACTCTTAAAACCAAGTTTTAAGAAGAGTTCCGTTGCTTTTGAAATAATTTTTTCTTTCATTTTATGGGTAACTTGTTGTTATTGAATAATAAAGTAAAAGTTAGTTGTCAAATGAGTTTTAGTTTGTTGTTGTGCTTTATACGAACTGGTTATTCTTAATGTGAAAATTCTAAGTTGGCAATTAGCTTTATGTCTTTCCCTATCGGATGACCTCCATTTGACGAAAGGATATTGTAATTCAGTCCAAATTCTTTACGGTTGATGTTTCCAGTAATTTCAAAAGAAGCTTTTTGAACACCATTGTAATTATTGAATCCAACAAATTCAGTATCCAATTCAACAACTTTGGTTATGTTCTTGATAGTTAGAAAGCCTTTCAAGAAATTGATGTTTTTATTTATCTTCTGGAAAGAGGTCGATTTGAATTGTATCAATGGATTCTCTTCTTCGTCAAAAAGATCAATGAATTTTAAATCTTTATTTTTCTGTATCGAATTCGCTTCTTTGTCTTTTACATTCAATGAAAATTCAATCGAGGCATCTTCAACTTGGTCGTTTTCTATGGCAACATGTCCTTTGAAATTGTTTTTGTTTCCTGGCATATAGCCAATTAGAGAATGTCTAGATTTTATTAATACGTCTGATCCGTTTGAATCAATTGCCCATTCATTTTCCATGATCCTTATTTTTAGTAATGTTACTTCCTTGTGTTTTGTTTTTTGATGTTGTAAAATGCATTTAGGAAACTTTGAACACCATTAAAGTTTCTAATGTTTTTGCAAATGTAATAAGGAAACTTTAAATACCAATAAAGTTTCCAATGTTTTTTTTCGATGTATATCATAAGGAAAAACTATAGTTTCATTTTTACAATAATTTACAATCCAATAATTAATATTTGAATTGTATCTTTGGGCTTTAAAATCCAAGCMAAATCGACTCTGGAAAAGTAAACGAGACCTTATTTATGCACGCTATTTATCAGTATCAAGAATTTTTTATTACTTATTTAGAAAATCAAACGATTAATAAAGAACCCAATAATCTATACGGCCCCATAGATTATATTTTGGGTTTAGGTGGGAAAAGAATGCGGCCTGTATTGACTTTAATGGCTTCAGAAGTTTTTGATGCTGATTATAAAAAGGCGCTTCCAGCGGCGATGGCTGTTGAGGTTTTTCATAATTTTTCGCTGGTGCATGATGATATTATGGACGATGCGCCTTTAAGAAGAGGGGAGCAAACCGTTCATGAAAAATGGAATATTAACACCGGAATCTTGTCGGGTGATGCCATGCTTATTTTGGCATATCAATATTTTGAACAATATGAGCCAACTGTTTTTAGGGATTTGGCTAAGTTATTTAGCAAAACAGCTCTCGAAGTTTGTGAAGGCCAACAATGGGATGTTGATTTTGAAACCCGTAAGGATGTTAGTATTCCGGAATATCTGAAAATGATAGAATACAAAACGGCTGTTTTGGTAGCGGCTGCTATGAAAATGGGTGCTATTATTGCTAACACATCCGAAGAAAATGCCGATTTGATTTATGATTTTGGACTCAATTTAGGATTGGCTTTTCAACTACAGGATGATTATTTAGACGCTTTTGGTGATCCGGAAACTTTTGGAAAACAAGTAGGAGGGGACATTATTGAAAATAAAAAGACCTACTTATATTTGAAAGCATTAGAATTTTCGAGCACTGAAAAAGCTTCAGAATTAGAGAAACTATTTAGCTCGCAATTAGACGACAATACCAAGAAAATAGAAATTGCAAAAGCTATTTTTAATCAATCAGGCAGCTCAAAAGCTACACAAGAAGCGATAGAAATGTTTACATTCAAGGCATTTGAAACCTTAGATAAAATGGATATAGAACTTCCTAAAAAAGAAATGCTAAGAACATTTGGCGAAAACCTGATGGGAAGAAAAGTTTAGCAATATTAATATCAAAATTCAATTACAATTACAATATTAATTTTTTGAATTTTGCCATTGCCATTGAATTTTGCCATTGAAACTGAATTTTGAAATTGAAAATATGTTTGTAGCGCCAATAAATACCGATTTACTGCTCCAGGAAGCAACCAATGAAACACTTTATCTCAATTTGATTACTCAATTGAATAAGGATTTTAATTTGGCCAACGAAGCAATTGATTTTCCAAAAAGTATTACTCCAGATGAATTGAAAATTCAATTACACGAAAAAATATATAGACTCATTCAGTACAAATTTGCTGAGTACCTCAATTTGCTTTATATCATTGATGTTTCCGAAGACGAAATTAAAAAACTGGATGGTTCCGATTTAGTGATTCTTGCAGAACAAGTTGCTTTCTTAGTCTTAAAAAGAGAATGGCAAAAAGTGTGGTTCAGGAATAAATATAAATGATTTTAGAATGATGATTAACGATTTTTGATTGAGGATTGTAATCGTTTTAAAATATTATGGTTTTATTAAATTTTCTTTGTTGGTTGAATAAGCGATAAGTAGACTTGACCCTTTTTTTAATCTGAATTGCTTCGCCAGTTCGCTATCTCTTGGGTCTAAAATCGCTAATCAGAAATCTTTAAAAATAAGCTCTCACAAAAGGCATAAGCGCATCGCCATATACATTGTCATTTTCGTCATACAATACATTATAGGCAAGTCCCACGGTTACATTTCCTGTTCGATAACCCGCTCCAAGGAACAAAGCAGTATTCCAGAAATTATCGGTATAACCACTATAGCCATTATAGGCTTCGTAATGATTATTAACATAGGATTGATTTAAATTTATGGACAGCTGAATTTGTGGAATCGGATTAATGAAGGTGAGTATGCTGGCCCCGTAAATCCCTGAGTCGTAATAATTTTTTGAAGAAACATAGCTAGCTTGAAGACCTATACCAGTAGCAAGATAAGGGTTTATATTGTAAATTGCACTCGGGGCAACAGAGATTTCAGTGTATCCGCTGCCAAAACTTAATCCTAATCCGCCTCCAAATTGTACATTATTCCAAAACGGACTTCTCGATTGAGGAGTTTGCTGGTATTGAGCTATTACGTTTTCGTAAAAGAACAGGGTAAAAAAGATGAAAAGATACTTTGTTAGGGAAGAAAAGGTTGATTTTTTCATACTTCAGGCTTTTTTTAACAAATTTTTACGTAAAAGTACGTAAAAAAATAGATTTAAATAATTTGCTTTATTGTATTTTTGCCGAACTATTTAACAAAAGTATATTCAATAACAATATTATGGATAGGTTTTCATTTTTAAACGCAGCTCATACAGAATTTTTTGCTCAATTATACGATCAATATTTAGAAAATCCAGATAGCGTAGAACCAAGCTGGAGAAGTTTTTTCCAAGGTTTTGACTTTGGAATGACTACTTATAATGATGAAAATCCAGTTCAGCGAATTGTTGAGTATGTGGAGAGCAATACTGACTGCAGTTTGGTTTCGGATAAACTGCAAAAAGAATTCAATGTTTTAAAATTAATTGATGGATACCGCACACGTGGACATTTATTTACTAAAACAAATCCAGTTCGTGACCGTAGAACATATAGTCCGACTTTGGATATTGAAAACTTCGGATTAACAACTGCTGATCTTTCAACTGTTTTTGATGCAGCTAAGGTAATTGGTGTTCCTCCGTGTTCTTTGCAAGATATTGTAGCGCGCCTTGAAGCTATTTACTGTCAGTATATTGGGGTTGAATATATGTATATCAGGAATCCTGGTGTTGTAAAATGGATTCAAGACAAATTGGGCGTAAACAATAACCAGCCTAATTTCTCTGTTGAGGAAAAGAAAACAATCTTAAATAAATTAAATCAAGCAGTTTCTTTCGAGAACTTTTTGCATACCAAATATGTAGGGCAAAAACGTTTCTCATTAGAAGGAGGAGAATCTGTAATTCCAGCGCTTGATGCTTTGATTGAAAAAGCTGCGGAAAAAGGAGTAGAGCAGTTTGTGATGGGTATGGCTCACCGTGGACGTTTGAACGTTTTGGCTAACATTTTTGGAAAATCAACCCAAGATATCTTCGGTGAATTTGACGGAAAAGACTACGATCAGGAATACTTTGACGGAGATGTAAAATACCATTTAGGTCTTACTGCCGATAAAGTAACTAAATCGGGTAAAAAAATAAACATCAATTTGGCTCCAAATCCTTCGCATCTTGAAACAGTAGGTGCAGTAATCGAAGGAATTACAAGAGCAAAACAAGATAAGTATTTCGCAGATGATTTCTCTAAAGTCTTGCCTATTGCCGTTCACGGTGATGCTGCAATTGCAGGGCAGGGTATTTTGTATGAAATCATTCAAATGTCATTGCTAGACGGATACAAAACAGGCGGTACAATTCACATCGTAATCAATAACCAGGTTGGTTTTACCACTAATTACTTAGATGCTCGTTCTTCTACTTATTGTACAGATGTTGCCAAAGTAACACTTTCGCCAGTATTACACGTAAATGCAGATGATGCAGAGGCTGTTGTACATGCTATGTCTTTTGCGTTGGATTACAGAATGGAGTATGGACGTGACGTCTTTATCGATTTATTAGGATACAGAAAATACGGTCATAACGAAGGTGATGAACCTCGTTTTACACAACCTGTTTTATATAAAATCATTGCAAAACATCAAAATCCTAGAGATATTTATGCTGAAAAACTTTTGTCAGAAAGAGTTATTGATGCTAATTATGTAAATACAATTGAGAAAGAATACAAAAAAGATCTTGAAGAAAATTTAGAAGCCTCCCGCAAAAAAGGTCTGACAATCATTACTCCGTTTATGCAGAATGAATGGAAAGGATTCAACCAGGTTTCTGATGATGTGATGCTTCAAAAAGTAGATACCTCTTTTGCGAAAAAATCATTAGATTCTATTATCAAAACAGTATCGACTTTACCATCTGATAAAAAATTCATTAACAAAATAACCAAAATTGTTTCTGACAGAAAAGCAGGATATGATAATAATACAGTTGATTGGGGAACTGCCGAAACATTAGCTTACGGTTCTCTTTTGAGTGAAGGATTTGATGTTAGAATTTCAGGCCAGGACGTAGAGCGTGGTACATTCTCTCACCGGCATGCTGTAGTTAAAGTAGAAGATTCTGAAGAAGAAGTAATTTTATTGAACGCTATCGAAAACAAAAAAGGAAACTTTGGTATTTTCAATTCACATTTATCTGAGTATGGTGTTCTTGGCTTTGATTATGGTTATGCCTTAGCAAATCCAAATGCATTAACTATTTGGGAAGCACAATTTGGAGATTTCAGCAATGGAGCTCAAATTATGATTGACCAGTATATTTCTTGTGGTGAAGACAAATGGAACAATCAAAACGGTATTGTTTTATTATTGCCGCACGGATACGAAGGACAGGGAGCAGAGCATTCTTCTGCAAGAATGGAGCGTTACTTACAGCTTTGCGCCAGACATAATATGTATGTTGCCGACTGTACAACGCCAGCCAACTTCTTCCACTTGTTGAGAAGGCAAATGAAAACGACTTTCCGTAAGCCTTTAGTGGTATTCTCTCCAAAGAGTTTGTTGCGTGATCCAAGATGTGTTTCTACTGTAGAAGAATTAGCAAAAGGAAGTTTCCAGGAAACTATCGATGACGAAACAGTAAACAAAAAAGACATAAAAACATTGGTTTTCTGTACAGGTAAATTCTA
This sequence comes from Flavobacterium sp. P1_E4, assembly GCF_056405915.1. Classification (NCBI taxonomy): domain Bacteria; kingdom Pseudomonadati; phylum Bacteroidota; class Flavobacteriia; order Flavobacteriales; family Flavobacteriaceae; genus Flavobacterium; species Flavobacterium sp. P1_E4. The sequence goes on along the minus strand of NZ_JBFUBE010000009.1, from coordinate 72,695 downwards.
TTATGATATTGTTGCCGAAAGAGGAAACAATGGAAGAAATGATGTAGCGGTTGTTCGTATCGAGCAGTTATTCCCTTTCCCAGCTGAACAGATCAAAGCGATTATTGCTAAATATCCAAACGCTGACGATTATGTTTGGGCACAGGAAGAGCCTAAAAACATGGGAGCTTACAGCTTTATGCTGATGAATTTCGACTTTATCAAATGGAGATTGGCTTCATTAAAAGCGTATGCAGCACCAGCATCAGGAAGTTATACAAGAGCAAAACGTCGTCATGCAGATGCTATCAGGATGGTATTCGACAAAAATTTATTTAGATAATTAAGAATTGTTTCAAGTTTAAAGTTTCAGGTTTGTAAATGAACGACATGAAACTTTAAACAATTTAAACTTTAAACAAAGAATAAGATGATTTTAGAAATGAAAGTTCCATCACCAGGGGAATCAATCAAAGAAGTTGAAATTGCAACTTGGTTAGTAAAGGATGGAGATTATGTAGAAAAAGACCAAGCTATTGCTGAGGTTGATTCGGACAAAGCAACTCTTGAATTACCAGCAGAAGTAAGTGGAATTATCACGCTAAAAGCGGAAGAAGGAGATACTGTTGCTGTTGGAGCAGTAGTTTGTCTTATAGATACAGATGGGGCAAAACCATCTGGTTCAGCACCAGTTGCTGAAGTTGCTAAAACGGTAGAAGCTCCAAAAGCTGAAGTAAAAGTTGAGGCGCCAAAAGCGGCTCCTGTTGCTGCTTCTTATGCTGCAGGGACTCCGTCTCCAGCTGCTAAAAAAATATTGGAAGAGAAAAACATAGCTCCAGCTACTGTTACAGGAACTGGAAAAGCTGGAAGAATCACAAAGGATGATGCAGTAAATGCTGTGCCTTCTATGGGAACTCCAACTGGTGGTTCTCGTGGTACTGAAAGAACGAAATTATCTATGTTGCGTCGTAAAGTAGCTGAAAGATTGGTTGCTGCCAAAAACGAAACAGCAATGTTGACGACTTTCAACGAAGTAAACATGACGCCAATCAACTTGATTCGTAACGAATACAAAGATGCGTTCAAGGCAAAACATGGCGGACTTGGTTTAGGATATATGTCATTCTTTACTAAAGCTGTTACAAGAGCATTAGAATTGTATCCAGACGTAAACTCTATGATGGATGGTGATCATAAAATTGCTTTTGATTTTGCAGATATCTCTATTGCAGTTTCTGGACCAAAAGGATTAATGGTTCCTGTAGTTCGTAACGCTGAAAACTTGACTTTCCGTGGAGTTGAAGCTGAAATCAAAAGATTGGCTTTAAGAGCTCGTGATGGACAAATCACAGTTGATGATATGACTGGAGGAACGTTCACGATTACTAATGGTGGTGTTTTTGGAAGTATGTTATCTACGCCAATTATCAATCCTCCTCAATCTGGAATCCTTGGAATGCACAACATTATCGAGCGTCCAATTGCCGTAAACGGGAAAGTGGAAATTCACCCAATGATGTATGTGGCTCTTTCTTATGACCACAGAATTATCGACGGTCGTGAGTCTGTTGGTTTCTTGGTTGCTGTAAAAGAAGCTTTAGAAAACCCATTAGAATTGTTGATGGGTGGTAATGCTAAAAAAGCATTGGAATTGTAATTTAACAAATTCATAAAATAAAAAAAATCCGTCTCGTTCAAACGAGGCGGATTTTTTTGTTAATGGAATTTGAGATTAATCTTTTATCAGCTTCACTGTTTTTTCTGCTCCTTCAGATTTTATTTTTAGAAAATAAACACCTTTTGAGAAATTGGATAAGTCAATTTCGGAACGAAGACCGTTTATTTTTTTAGTCAGAAGTGTTTCTCCTTTAATGGAGATAAAGGTAACTTCATCGATATTCGAAGTATTCGAAATTGTCAAAACGTTTTTCACTGGATTTGGATAATAAGAGAAATTTTTGATAGTCAAATCGTCTGTGCCTAATGTGTTTGATTTTACAGTTACAGCCATTCTTTCTGTACTTTCAATTCCGTTTATGGTTTGGGAGGCATAATAGGTAGTTCCATCTACAATAACTGTTGTTAATGGCAAAGGAACTTCGCTTGTTTTACTCGTTTTTCCAGCCAAAGGGTCCTGATTGATGTACCATTTGATATTTTGACCATCAATGATAAGATCGGCTAGAGTTTGTCCAGGCTTAAATTCCAGAGTCAATTTGATTTGACCATTTATTAAAGGAGCCGGAGGATCAACTAAGGCATTCATCGTGATATAACATCCATTCACATCTGAAGTATTAACGATATAAGATCCCGGAGTTAATCCTGAGAAAATATTGTTCGTTGAAAATATATCTAAATTAGGTGATATTGCATATCTGTAATTACCAGCTCCGCCTGATGCATTGATAGTAATAGTTTGATTTTTTACCGTTGTGACAGTCATTAATGCAGTAGCTGGTTCTGAAATAATAACTTGAGTTGTTGTGAGGCACCCATTAGTGCTCTCCACAGTTATATTATGTGTACCAGCGTACAAATTAGTAAAAATCATACTGCTGTTGCCATTTATATATGGCCCGTTGTCTAGAGAATAAGTATATGGAGCGAGTCCACCTGTTACATTAGCTGTTATTGAGCCTGTATTGTCTCCTTTGCAAAGTACACTTGAATTAACCGTTGCTGAAACGGCAGGAGCATTCACAGGAGTTATTACTGCAACCATTGAAGTTGTATTGTTGTTAGTATCACGAACGTTTATGTTATAAATTCCAGATGTCAAACCAGTAAAAACATTTGAAGAAGTATAATTAATCCCATTGTCCAACGAATATTGATATGGGTCTATGCCTCCTGTAGCTTGAATAGTTATTATTCCAGTAGAATTATTACATGTTACTGGTGTAACATCAATGCTAACTACAAGTGAATTAGGGTTGTTAGCTGTAATAGTATTCGTTTGAAAGTAGATGCATCCGTTTGCATCTTTCACATAGACATCGTATGATCCTGCTTTTAAGCCTGTAAAAATTGTAGAATTTTGAAATGAAATAGGTGGTGTTCCGTTATTATATGTTATTGCATAAGTATAAGGAGCAACTCCTCCCGTAGCATTAAGTGTTATAGTTCCATCATCATCAGCACTTGTTGTTGAGTTTGTAGTGCTTACGGTCATTGATAAAATAGTAGGTTCTACAATGGCTGCAACCATAGTATATAGACATCCAATAGCATCTTTTACGCTTACATTATAATATCCGGCAGATAGATTATTAAAAAGATTACTTGAAACATAACCATTTCCTATTGAATATGTATAAGGCTCTGTTCCTCCAGTTGCTGTTAAAGTTATTTTTCCATCTTTGCTTTGTGAGCAGTATGGGTTCGTGGTCGTAAAAGTCGCAGACAAAGAAGAAGAAGGTGTAATAACAACAGATAAAGGAGCTAAACAGCCATTAGCGTCTTTAACAAATAAAGAATGATCCCCAGCAGTTAAACCAGTAGCAGTATTTACAGATGTAAAAGTGTTAGAGCCATCAAAAGAATAGAGGTAAGGTGTTTTTCCTGCAGTTGCACTAATAGTCACGGTGTCACTTTCTCCACAATTGGTAGCTTTAGTGATCACTGCGATTGCAGTTACAGATGTTGGTGGTGCTAATGTAATTGTGTTTGTTTGATTTATGGTATTAAGAGCATCTTTTACAGTGGTAGTATATGTTCCAGCAGTTAGATTGTTAAAAGTGTTATTCATTTGGTATGTTGCTCCTCCATTTATTGAATACATATATGGAGCTTTTCCACCAGTGCTAGTGATCATTACTGAGCCATTACTATCGCAATCTATTTCTTTGGTAATAGTTGCCACAGAAGTTAAAGCAGGTAAGATCGTTGCAGATAACATTGCTGTACAACCTTGGTAATCTTTTACTATAAAAGTATTGTCTCCTGGAGTTAAATTTGGAAAAATATTACTAGCTTGATAATTAATGCCGTCTAGGGAGTATTGATAAGGTATAGTTCCTCCAGTTGTAGTAATAATTGCCGTTTGAACATCAATCAATGCAGTTGTGTTTAAAGCCGTTGGTGTCGATATTGTATAGTTAATTGTACTTGCACAACCAGTAATAATATCTAAGACTTGTATAGTGTAAATTTCAGCGGGTAAATTATCGTAGTAATTGTTACTTGTATAAGCACTATTGTTTATTGAGTAAAGATATTGACGATTTTCGTCAGAGACATTAATTGTTAACGAAGTAGAGTCTCCTTTACATAGAATTGGTTTATTGGAAGCCGATACATTAATAGAGGGGAATACAGTGAGATCAAAATAATTCGTTGTTATATTTCCGTTATTATTAATTCTTCCATAAATTTTTGTTGTACCCGGAGCGCCAATATAATTGGTTGGGTTTACAATTACATTAGTATTATTTAATGCATCATCCAGGCTTAAATGATAACTTATAGTGGTTTCAGCAGGATTAAAATTGCCAATGAAATCTGCATTTAGCGAAGTCAGATTTAAAGGCTCGCCCGCGCAAATTGAAACATCGGTGACTTGAGCATGAAAAACAGTAGTAAGTAAGAATAGAAAACAAAGTAGAGTTTTTTTCATAGTAATAGATTTGTTAAAACTTGATCAGCAAATATAACTAAAAAAGTTTTCTTACTTTAAATAAAGACAATGATTGTAATAATCGATTATTCCTTTGCCTTTCATCAAAACATCTGCACCAATAATGCCATGTACAGGTTTTACTTTATAATGGGATAAGGCTTCATTGACATGTGATAAGTCGAAAATAACGAGATCTAGTTTGTTGTTTTTCCATTTGCCCAATTTTAGCTTGTTATCGGAGGATATTTGTGTTAACATGCCTGTTGCTCCTGCACCCGAAGCTTTGGTTTTGGAATTTTTGGCTTCCAATGCAAAATGCTCGATGCTTTCAAATCCCACACAGCTGTTGGAAGCGCCTGTATCCAGTATGAAATTTCCTTTTACGCCATTGATTTTTGCTTTAATCAAAAGGTGTTGTGTCTTGGTGACTTTAAATTTTATTTTTTTGTAATCTACCTTCTTTAACTTTTCGTGTAAATTCTTCATATTGGAAATGAATTGTTTGTAAAGTAAAAATAGTGTTATACTGGCTATGTTTCATTATTTGTTCCCTAAAAAATCAAATGGCTCTTTATGAAACTCCTTTTTTTGGAAAGCCCGCTTTTTAGAGTAATTTTGCAGCATTAAATTTTACACTTGGAAACAAAGGCAATACTTACCGATACCCATACCCATTTATATTCAGAAGAATTTGATTTGGACAGAAGCGAAATGATGCAACGAGCCATTGATAATGGTGTTACACGTTTTTTTGTTCCAGCGATAGATTCTACTTATACTCAGAGTATGTATGATTTGGAACGAGATTACCCTAATAATGTATTCTTGATGATGGGTTTGCATCCTACTTATGTTAAGGATAATTATCTAGAGGAATTAAGTCAGGTTGAAGCCGAATTGACTAAAAGAAAGTTTGTTGCAATTGGTGAAATAGGGATTGATTTATATTGGGATAAAACGCATTTGCCCGAACAACAAATCGCTTTTAGAAAACAAATTCAGCTGGCAAAACAATATAAACTTCCCATAGTGATTCATTGTCGTGAGGCTTTTGATGAAATATTCGAAATTTTGGAAGAGGAAAAATCACCTGAATTGTTTGGAATTTTTCATTGTTTCTCTGGAACTTATGAGCAGGCTTTACAAGCGATATCCTATAATATGAAATTGGGAATAGGTGGGGTTGTTACTTTTAAAAATGGAAAAATAGATCAATTTTTGAATAAAATCGATTTAAAACATATTGTTTTGGAAACAGATTCTCCTTATTTGGCTCCAATTCCTTATCGTGGCAAACGCAACGAAAGCAGCTATTTAATAAATGTTGTCGATAAATTAGCTCAAATATATGGCCTTTCGGCAAATGAGATAGCAGCCGTAACAACCGATAATTCTGCAGAAATATTCGGTATTTAATATCGATTTTCTGTAACTTTAATATTTTTTTTGTTCTTTTGTCCAACTAAATTGAAAACCAAAATGAATAAATTTGATGCGATTAGGTCTTTTTATGATTCCGAAATAAACGAAGGAATAATAAAAGTTATTGATCATCCGATGATGAAAGCTTTGATGAACTTTTGTTTTCCTGGAACAGAAGATGAAATTTGGAAAGAACAGCTTCGCAAAACTCATTCTATTCGTGATTTTCAATGCAACTTTATTTATTATGGAGTGCAACAGGTGTTGGAGAAAAGCTCGGAGGGTTTAACCACATCTGGTTTTGAAAAGTTAGAAAAAAACACTGCTTATCTTTTTATTTCAAATCATAGAGATATCGTTCTAGATACGACTTTGCTGAATTCTTCTTTGTTTGAGCATGGTTTGGATATGACTTCATCGGCTATTGGTGATAATTTGGTTAAAAAATCTTTTTTAAAAACATTAGCAAAACTAAACAGAAATTTTTTGGTTCAGCGTGGATTATCACCAAGAGAATTGCTGGTGAGTTCCAAATTGCTTTCTGAATATATGGCTCAGTTGTTGTTGCATGAAAATCGTTCGGTTTGGATTGCACAACGTGAGGGAAGAACCAAAGACGGAAATGACGAGACCAATCCTGGGGTTTTGAAAATGATTGCCATGGGATCTGATGAACCTAACATAATGGACTACTTTAAGAAAATTAAGATTGTTCCGGTTTCCATTTCATACGAATATGATCCAACAGATGCTTTAAAAATGCCACAGTTATTGGCTGAAGCAAATAATGAAATTTACAAGAAAGAAAAAAACGAAGATTTCAAGACTTTGTTAAGTGGAATCATTGGGCAAAAGAAAAGAATACATATACACGTAGGTGATGTTCTCGATACTGAGATAGATGATATTATTAAAAACGTAGATACTACAAACAAACAAGTGCAAGCATTGGCACAAGTGATTGACGATTCCATTTTGGCTAATTACAAATTGTGGACTACCAATTTTATTGCTTATGATATTTTGAACTGTTCGAATAGATTTTCTCATTTATATACCGAAAATGAAAAATTGCTTTTTGAGCGACGTTTAGAGATGAGAATTGATCATGAACATCCAGTTGCCAAACAAGGGTTTTTGGATATGTACGCGAATCCAGTTGTCAATAAATTGAAATATGTCGATGAACTCTAAGTCTAAAATTCTTTTGATTTATACCGGTGGAACGATTGGTATGAGAAAGGATTTTGAAACGGGAGCACTTAAGGCTTTCAATTTTAGCAAACTCCTTCATAATATTCCCGAATTAAAATTACTGGATTGCGAGATAGATACTTTTTCATTTGAAAATCCTATTGATTCTTCGAATATGAACCCTGAGCATTGGGCCGAAATTGCTCGTACAATTGAGAATAATTATACCAATTTTGATGGTTTTGTGGTACTTCATGGGTCTGATACCATGTCGTATTCAGCTTCGGCATTGAGTTTTATGCTCGAAAATCTTTCGAAACCTATCATTTTTACAGGCTCTCAATTACCTATTGGGGATTTGAGAACCGATGCTAAAGAAAATTTAATTACGGCGATTCAAATTGCTTCTTTACAAGAAAATGGGAAACCGTTAATTAAAGAGGTTTGCCTCTATTTTGAATACAAATTATACCGTGGAAATAGAACGGTCAAAATAAATGCTGAACATTTCAGGGCATTTATTTCTCCTAATTATCCTTTTTTGGTGGAGTCCGGAGTGCATTTAAAAATAAATTCGGAATTGTTTTTACCTTCAAATGATGGAGCTTCTTTAAAAGTTCATACGCATTTGGACAATAATGTAGCAATCATCAAAATGTTTCCGGGAATAAGTGGAACAGTACTCTCTGCAATTTTAAATATTGAAAGTTTAAAAGGAATTGTACTCGAAACATACGGAGCTGGAAATGCACCCACTGAAGATTGGTTTTTGGCGCTTTTGCAAAATGCAATAAATAGAGGTTTACATATTGTTAATGTTACACAATGTTCGATAGGCAGTGTTAGCATGGGACATTATGAAACGAGTACCACAATGAAAAAACTGGGAATTATTTCAGGAAAAGATATTACAACTGAAGCTGCAATTACCAAATTAATGTATTTATTGGGACAAAATATACCTTCGTCAGACTTCAAAAATGTATTCGAAACGTCGTTAAGGGGAGAAATGCAATAATATTGATTTTTTTATTTCCGAAATTCATTTTTTTTAATGTTCTTTGCACACCAAAATAATAGAGAGGTGTCCGAGTGGTTGAAGGAGCTAGCCTGGAAAGCTAGTATATGGGTAACTGTATCGAGGGTTCGAATCCCTTCCTCTCTGCAAGAAAAAAAGCGTTGTGTCAAATTAGATACAACGCTTTTTTAGTTTATGATATTTTGACTCTATATGTCTTTTAACAAAGGATAAATCTTTTTGAATTTCTCAAAGGCTTTTTCATAAATCAATCTGTGATTTGGATTGGGGTAAAAAGTAACTTCTGTTTTATTTTCGAAAGAATATGTATTCCCAATAGCTTTAAAGCCAATTAAAACTGCTCCCCAAGCAGCTCCTTCAATGGTTTCGGAAACAACGACCTTCATCTGGAAAATGTCGGCTACCATTTGCAACCATAATTCACTTTTTCCAAAACCGCCACTAACCATCACAGTAGTTTCTTTTCTTATTTTGGGATCTGGAAGTAAAATTTCGACAACACTGAACAATCCAAAAAGAATACCTTCGAGAGTCGCTCTGATAAAATGGCTTTTATGATGGGTAATTTTGATGCCCAGCAAAGTTCCTTGTGCCTCTGCATCCCAAATTGGAGCTCTTTCTCCAAGTAAATAGGGAACAAAAAGCAAACCATCAGAACCCGCTGGAATTTCTTTTGCCTGTTCTAGAAGGGTTTCGTACGATTCATTTGTTTTTAAAAGAGATTCTTTTAACCATTGCAAAATGACAGCTCCATTATTAACGGCACCCAATTTTAAGTATTGATTGTCTATTAAATGATAACATTGTGTTCGCATTTCAGAATCAATGTAAGGTTCTTCTACGGGAATCCGAACAGCTCCACTAGTGCCTATGGATAATGCAATCCGATTTTTTTCCATTGAACCAGTTCCTAAATTAGCCAATGGACCATCACCGCCTCCAAGGATATACAAAAAGCCATCACTAATTCCTTTGGATTTGTGTGTTGATGGTACAATTTTCGAAAGTTGGTCTTCCTTTATATTTAAATAACTAAGAATAGTTTCATCCCATTGCAAAGTGTAGATGTTCATCATTCCAGTACCTGAAGCCATCGAGGTATCTGTAACATATTCTCCTGTGAGTTTATGCCAAATATATTCCTTGAGGCTGATAAATTTAAAAGCATTGTTGAATAAATCAGTTTGGTTTTCTTTAAACCAAGCCAATTTTGTCATCGGCGAAAAAGGGTGGATGGGAATACCTGTTTTTTGATAAAAAAGAGTCCTAAGTTCAGACTCCTTTAATGCCGTAGCAATTGAAGTAGATCTGTTGTCTGCCCAAAGTAAAGCATCGCTTATTGGGAAGCCCTCTTTGTTTATGATAAGAATGCTTTGCATTGCAGCACTAAAACTAATGAATTCGGGTTGTATGTTTTTTGTTATTTCCTTAATACAGTCTAAAACAGAATCTAAAATTTCATTTGGTTTTTGAGTGCTCCAATTTTCTTCTGGATGATACATTGGGTATTCTTTGGTGATTTGATGCAATACGTTTCCGTTTTCGTCAAAACAAATTGCTTTTGTAGCCGTTGTGCCAATGTCGATTCCTATGTATTCTTTTCCCATTTTTTAAGTAGTCACAAATTGATTTAGAATTAAAACACCAATCAATCCCATAATTCCTATGATTGTTTCCATTACAGTCCATGTTTTAAAAGTGTCTTTTAGGCTAATGCCAAAATATTCTTTGAACATCCAAAATCCTGTGTCATTGACATGGGAACACATCAAACTTCCGGCTCCAATAGAAAGTACCATCAATTCTGGACTGATGCCTGAACTAGCCACCAAAGGTTGAACTATTCCTGCAGCTGTTAGTCCTGCTACTGTAGCCGAGCCGATTGCTACTCGAATAATTGTGGCAATTAACCATCCTAAAACTAAAGGTGAAAGTGTAGATTTTTCGAAAAATACTGCTAAATCAGTTCCAATGCCACTATCAATAAGCACTTGTTTGAAAGCACCTCCAGATGCGATGATTAAAATAATCATAGTTACAGATGCAAGTGCAGCGCTTGATTTATCCATAATGTCCTGCATTTTTTGACCTCTCTTTATTCCCAAAAACACAAATGCAAACAGAACGGCAATTAATAGGGCTATTGTTGGGTTTCCTATATATCCAAGAAGGATACGGATAGAATTGGTTTCGGCTAATGTTAATTCGGTTATGGTTGCCAAAGCCATTAGTAATATCGGAATCAATGCGGAAATGATACTTATGGTAAAAGAAGGAAGTTCGGATTCTTGGAATGTTTTACTTTCGAATAAACCTTTAGGTGGATTGGCGTTAATTTTTTTAATAAATTCTGGAAATAAGATTCCGGCAATGAGTAAAGCAGGAATCGCTACCATCAATCCATAAAGTAAGGTTTTGCCAATATTGGCTTTAAAAATTACAGCAATGGCTGTTGGCCCAGGATGCGGAGGCAAAAAGCCATGAGTGATAGACAGTGCCGATGCCATAGCAATACCCAAATAGATAAGTGGTTGTTTAGTATTTGTACTGACAGCAAACACCATTGGAATCAAAATGATAAAACCAGCATTATAAAACATGGAAATACCAACAGCAAAACCGGTTATAGCCATCGCCCATTTAATGTGTTTTGCCCCAAATAATTTAGTCATTACGGAGCTTATCCGCTGTGCTGCTCCACTAGTTGATAATAAATTACCAAGAATTACTCCAAAGGCTAGAATTAAAATTAAAGAACCGAGTGTGCTGCCAATGCCTTGTTGCAATGAGTTTATGATTTCGGGGAAAGGCATTCCTTTTGTAATTCCAACAAAAAGAGCGGTAATGATTAGTGCAATAAAAGCGTTGAGTTTGATTACGGAAATTAGAACCAGTAATAATACAATGCTTATAATTAAAATCAATATTGACATGTATTTCTTTTTAGATTAAAATTCAAATGGAATGATTCGATACAATTTATTCGTTTTTCTCTACAGCATGACCGCCGAACTCATTACGAAGTGCTGCCACTACTTTTCCGGAAAAAGTATCCTGCATTTGAGAACGGTATCGCATCATTATCGAAAGAGCAATTACTGGAGTAGGTACGCCAAGGTCTAAAGCTGTTTCTAATGTCCATTTTCCTTCGCCAGAAGAATGCATAATACCTTTTATGCTATCTAGTTTTGGGTCTTTAGAAAAGGCATTTTCTGTAAGTTCCATAAGCCAACTACGAACGACAGAACCGTGATTGAAAAGTTTGGCCGTTTTTTCAAAATTAATGTCGTACTCAGAGTGCTCAAATACTTCAAACCCTTCAGCTATAGATTGCATCATGCCATATTCTATTCCGTTATGAACCATTTTTGTAAAATGGCCGCTGCCTGCCTCACCGGTATAAAGGCATCCATTTGCAACTGAAATGGCCTGAAAGACATTGGAAACGTATTCAAAAACAACTGCATCTCCACCAATCATAGTACAAGCGCCATTTAAAGCTCCCGAGGTACCACCCGAAGTACCACAATCCAGAAAGTCAAAACCAAGTTCTTTGAGTTGTGTATATCTTCTTTTTGAGTCTTTATAATTAGAGTTTCCTCCATCAATGATAATATCATTTTTATTTAAAAAAGGAAGGAGGGAAGTGATTACTTCATCGACAATTTTACCAGCGGGAACCATTAGCCAGATTACTTTTCGATTTCGTAGTTGCTGGCATAATTCTTCGACAGTAGTTGCTGTTTTTATTCCTTCTTTTGCGATATTCTTGACGAAAGTTGAATTCACATCATGGGCAATAACTTCATATTGATTTCGATTTAGATTTAAAGCTAAATTAAATCCCATTTTTCCGAGTCCTATAATTCCTATTTGCATTTTTATCTGTTTTTTAAAGTGCTGTGTATGTTTGTTTTGGATTGTTTATTTATGTAAATAGTAAAAATATGTGTTTTAATTAATTAAGTAATACTATTTTTAGATAATTTGAATGATTTTTATTCGATTATTTCCGTCTAAGTTTAATTTATATTTTAAAAGTGCTATCAAACTTCCAAAATCTTATATTTGTAACAACAATTGGTTAGCAATAGTTTTTAGCAAGCTTTAAATGCTATAACTCTCAATTTAACTCACAAAATAATGATGCGATTATTTCTTGGCTGTTTTCTTTTTTTATCATTTTTCAGAGGATATTCTCAAGAGAATACGTTTTCAATTGATACTTTGCACGTTAAGATTGATAGTCTTTATAGAGAGGATCAGTTTTATGCCGGACTTAACTACAATTCGATTTTAAAGAAACCTTCAGGGGTGTCACAACAAAAAATATCTTTTGGCTTTTCAGCAGGATTTCTTAGGGATATGCCAATAAACAAAAAGAGAACTTTTGCAATAGCACCAGGAATTGGTCTTTCGTTCAATAACTATCTTCAAAATATGTCTATTACAGGAACGAACCAAAATCCTGTTTATGGTGTAATACCATCTGCTGTAAATTACAACAAAAATAGGTTCGAACAATTCCGGGTTGAACTTCCAATTGAGTTTAGGTGGCGTAATTCAACTCCTGTGGAATTTCAGTTTTTTAGGATTTATGGAGGGGTTAAGGTCAGTTATTTACTGGCAGATAAATCAGTTTATGATGATGGTACGGATAAAATTGTTATTAAAAACAATAAAGATTTTGAAGATTTTATTTATGGAGTGTATCTTTCAGTGGGATACAGTGCTTTTAATCTGCAAGTATATTATAGCATAAACTCACTTTTTAAATCGTCTGCTCAGATCGATTCTGTACCCGTCACAATGAATGCGTTGAGTATTGGGGTTGTTTTTTACATTTTATAACCATAAAAAAAGAAACATCAACTGAGGAATGCTGCCCAACAGTAATCCTATAATCAATTCGTTTGGAGAGTGTGCTTGCATTACCAAACGTGAAGAAGCCACAAATCCATTCATCAGTAGCAGAAAAGGAACTATGTATATATTTCCCATTTGTAAATGAATATTCAAACCGAAAACAAAAACCGTTAAAGCCGAAATAGCGAGCATGTGCAAACTTGCTTTGGTTTTGGAATATAATAATCCAAGGGCAAATAAAGTACTAAATAAAGCACCTAGGAAGAAAAAATGCAATTCAGGGTAATATTCCAACGAGATTGTTTTTCTTAGCAATAAGATAATTATAAAGCTTTGAAAGATTAACGGAATTTTGCGTTGTTCCATATCGGCAATCATTATGGAATCTACTTTGCCTGTAAATCGTAATAAATAATACAGTGCCATCGGAGTCACGATGGTTATGATTGAAATTTGCAAAAAAAACGCGCTAATCTGTTCTGTTTTGTAATCTGCAATATGGAATAAAAAAAAGAAAAAACAAGCTTGTATCGGTGTGAAAAGCGGATGGAATATATAGGAGAATATGGGGAGAATCTTTTTCAATTTCAAAAAGAGATTTGAGGGGTGTTAAGGTTGAGAAATGCTGCTTATAATTTTTTTCTCATACGGGCAACAGGAATTTCCAGTTGTTCGCGGTATTTTGCAATCGTTCTTCTAGCGATTGGATATCCTTTTTCTTTTAGAATTTCAGCCAAAAGATCATCTGGAAGTGGATTTTTTTTGTCTTCTTCTTCAATGGTATTTTGCAGAATTCTTTTGATTTCAATTGTAGACACTTCTTCTCCCTGATCATTTTTCATCGCTTCCGAAAAGAATTCTTTTATCAGTTTTGTGCCATAAGGAGTTTCTACATATTTACTGTTCGCCACTCTGGAAACTGTTGATATGTCAAGTCCGACCATATCGGCAATGTCTTTTAGAATCATCGGTTTCAATCGCGTTTCGTCACCATCAAGCAAATAATCTTTTTGATAATGCATTATAGCATTCATCGTTACATACAAAGTGTCTTGGCGCTGTTTGATTGCGTCTATAAACCATTTGGCCGAATCCAGTTTTTGCTTGATAAATTGCACAGCATCTTTTTGTGAATGCGATTTGTCTTTTGATTCTTTATAGGTCTGCATCATTTCCTGGTAATCTTTGGAAACGTGTAGGGAAGGGGCGTTTCTGCCATTCAATGTAAGCTCTAAATCTCCATCAACAATTCGAATAGTGAAATCGGGAACTACGTTTTCGGTAATTTTATTGTTTCCTGAAAAAGATCCTCCAGGTTTTGGATTTAACCTTTCAATTTCATGGATGGCGTTTCTAAGTTGTTCATTGGAAATGCTGAATTTCTGAATCAATTTGTCGTAATGCTTTCTCACGAAAGAATCAAATTGTTGTTCGATAATAGCCGTGGCTAAATCAACTGATTCAGTTGGGGTTTTATGTTTTAATTGCAGTAACAGACATTCCTGTAAATCACGTGCTCCAACGCCTGTTGGTTCAAGTTCGTGAATGATATTCAATATGGCTTCAACTTGTTTTTCAGTTGTATAAAGTCCTTGGGTAAAGGCCATGTCGTCTACCAAGTCAGAGACGCTTCTTCGGATATATCCCATATCGTCAATACTTCCCACCAAAAATTCGGCAATATCACGTTCTTCATCATTAAGAATGAACGTGTTTAGTTGATTGATGAGGTCCTGATGAAAACTTATTGTTGCGGCAAATGGTGTTTCTTTGGTTTCATCGTCATCGCTGTAATTGTTGGCCTGTGTTTTGTAATCGGGAGTGTCGTCACTGTTTAGGTATTCGTCTATGTTGATGTCTTCGGCTTCGACTCTGTCTGCTTCCGAATCGTCGTAGTCGTCATATTCTTCGTTGTCGAACTCGTCTTTTTCATAAATGTCCTCCTCTTTTCCAGATTCTAGAGCAGGATTCTCATTCATTTCTTCCAACAATCTTTGTTCAAATGCTTGCGTAGGCAACTGAATTAACTTCATCAACTGGATTTGTTGTGGAGATAATTTCTGTGATATTTTTAAATTTAAAAATTGCTTTAACATTTGTATTGTTTAATCGTTAATTTGTTCAATCGGTTAACCAAATTAACGATTAACCGATTAAACTATTTTTTAAAATTCAGCATTCTGTGGTGTTCTTGGAAAAGGAATTACGTCACGTATGTTAGTCATTCCAGTTACAAAAAGCACCAATCTTTCGAATCCAAGTCCAAAACCAGAGTGAACCGCAGAACCAAATCTTCTGGTATCCAAGTACCACCATAATTCTTCTTCGTCAATTCCCAAGGCTTTCATTTTTTCAACCAAAACATCAAAACGCTCTTCTCTTTGAGAACCTCCCACGATTTCTCCAATTCCAGGGAAAAGGATATCCATCGCACGAACTGTTTTTCCGTCTTCGTTCAAACGCATGTAGAAAGCTTTGATATTTGCAGGGTAATCAAACAAGATTACCGGACATTTAAAGTGTTTCTCTACCAAATAACGCTCGTGTTCCGATTGTAAATCAGCTCCCCATTCGTTAATGATATATTGAAATTTTTTCTTTTTGTTTGGAGTGGAATCTCTTAGGATATCAACTGCTTCAGTGTAGGAAACACGTTTGAAATCGTTATTCATAACAAAACCCAATTTTTCCAACAAAGGCATTTCGCTTCTGTCAGCCTGTGGTTTTGATTTTTCTTCTTCGATCAAACGACCTTCCAGGAATTTCAAATCATCACCGCAATTGTCAACCGCATATTTCACTACATATTTAATAAAATCTTCGGCAAGATCCATATTGTCATTCAAGTCATTGAAAGCAACCTCTGGTTCAATCATCCAAAATTCAGCCAAATGGCGTGAAGTATTGGAATTTTCGGCTCTAAAAGTTGGTCCAAAAGTATAAATCTGTCCTAAAGCCATTGCGAAAGTTTCTCCTTCCAATTGCCCAGAAACCGTTAAGTTTGTATGTTTTCCGAAGAAATCTTTTTTATAATCAATATTTCCTTCTTCGGTTTTTGGTAAATTGTCTAAAGGCAAAGAAGTCACTTGGAACATTTCTCCAGCTCCTTCAGCATCAGCTCCCGTAATGATTGGTGTATTTACATAAACAAAACCTTTTTGTTGAAAGTAACTATGAACTGCATAAGACAAAACTGAACGAACACGCATAATTGCTCCAAAAGCATTCGTACGTACACGCAAATGCGCATTTTCACGCAAGAATTCCAATGAATGTTTCTTAGGTTGCATTGGGAATTTCTCAGCATCTGAGTCTCCAAGAATTTCAAGCTTGTTTACCTGAATCTCATATTTTTGTCCGGCACCTTTGCTTTCTACCAAACTTCCAGTTACCGAAACCGCTGCTCCAGTAGTAATTCTCTTCAAAGTTTCGTCCGGAGTATTCTCAAAATCGACAACACACTGTATATTATTGATGGTAGAGCCATCATTTAAAGCAATAAACTGATTATTTCTAAAAGTTCTAACCCAACCTTTTGCATTAATTTCCTGTAACGTCGTTGTACTGTTTAGTAAGTCTTTAACTTTCGTGTGTCTCATTTTCATTTTTCATTTTAGAGTTCATTTTTTAGATTAAAACAAAAACCGGTGTTTAAATCTATATGCAAATATAAATCATTTGTTTGTAATTGCCATTGTGAGATATAGTGTAATAAGGAGCAATTTCCTGCTATCCGCTATATCTTTTACTTTTTAAAGAAAAAAGTAAAAGGATGCCGCTGCTATCAGGGCTAGGCTTTTGATGTGATTTGGGAATTTGGAGAATTAAAGTTGGTTTAAAACAAAAAGCTACATCGTTTTTAGGGATGTAGCTTTGATAGTTTAATAATATCGCTTTATAGCTTGGGTTTACTTTGATTTTTTCTCAAAATTATCAATCTCTTCGTCCGTGAATTCCAGAACCTCAATTTTAGGTTCTATAAATTCCTGTTCGTTGGCAATTGTTTTGTTTAATGTCAACACCAATGCTGGAAGTAACATCAAATTGGACAACATCCCGAATAATAAAGTCAATGAAATCAATCCTCCAAGGGCAATAGTTCCCCCAAAGCTCGAAAGCATAAATACCGAAAATCCGAAGAACAAAACGATCGAAGTGTAAAACATACTCAGTCCCGATTCGTTGAAGGTTGCATAAACAGATTTCTTTATTTTCCAGTCGTTTTTCTTTAACTCTTCCCGATATTGGGCCAAGAACCGAACCGTGTCATCGACCGAAAGACCAAAGGCTATACCAAAAACCAAAATCGTTGAAGGTTTTAACGGAATGTCCAAAAAGCCCATAATTCCTGCTGTAAGCAACAAAGGCAAGAGGTTTGGGATTATCGAAACCAACACCATTTTGAAAGAGCGAAACATAAACGCAATCAAAAGCGCTGTCAAGAAAAATGCAAACACCAACGAAGAAAGCAAGTTATCGAGCAGGTATCCAGTTCCTTTCTGGAAAACCAAAGCTTTTCCCGTAATAATTACATTGTATCTGTCTGGCGGAAAAAGGATGTCAGCTTTTCTGCGAATTTCGGCTTCAATTATAGGGATTCTTCCTCCGCTTTCATCACGCATAAATGTGGTGATTCTGGCCACTTGTCCCGTATTGTCAACATAGCTTTTCATTAAATTCTCTTTGGAATTCTTAGTAGCATTTTTCGCATAGGATAAAATGAAAGCCTGTTCCTGTGAAGTGGGTAACTCATAATAATCAGGATTACCGTTGTAATAAGCCTGCTTGGAATATTTAACAAGATTGACAATGGAAATCGGTTTTGAAAGTTCCGGAATTTCCTCTATCGTCTTTTGGAGTTCATCCATTTTTTTTAAAGTAGATAATTTCATTACCCCTTTTTTGTGCTTGGTGTCAATCATTATTTCCAATGGCATCACACCGTCAAATTCTTTTTCAAAAAAAACAATGTCCTTGAAGAACTCTTCTTTCTTGGGCATGTCTTCAATTAAACTTCCGGAAATGCGTAATTTGTTGATTCCTACGATGCTGATTACCAAAAGGCTGACAGATACAGCATAAATGGAGAAACGATTATACTTTACATTTCTCAAGATCCAATCCATGAAATTTTTAATGGAATTTCTGTCCAAATGTTCTAAATGTCTTTCTATCGGGGCTGGAACATAGCTGTGCAAAATTGGAATAGCAATGATGCATAGTATGAATAGCATCAAAATGTTGATGGAGGTTACATTTCCGAACTCGATAAGCAGTTTGTTATTGGAAGTGATGAAAGTGAAAAATCCAATTGCGGTGGTTACATTGGTCATCAGCATCGCCATTCCCACCTTGGTAGTTACTCGTTGTATGGCTTTGGCTTTGTTTCCGTGAATTTTGAATTCCTGATGGTATTTGTTTGTCAAGAAGATGCAGTTTGGAATTCCGATAACAATCATTAACGTTGGCACCATGGCAGTCAATACCGTAATCTCATAATTCAATAATCCCAAAATTCCAAAAGACCACATTACACTAATGATTACAATCAAAAGAGATATCATCGTAGCTCTAAAACTTCTGAAAAAGTAAAAGAACAATAGGGAAGTGACAAATAATGCTGCACCAATGAAAAGACTAATTTCGTTAAGAATGGTCTGCGCATTCAGCGTTCTGATATAAGGCATTCCTGAAACACGAAGCTTGATGTTTGTTTCCTTTTCGAAGGATTTTATGGCAGGAATCAGCTTGTTGAGAACATAGTTTTTTCTCTCGGGAGTGTTTACAATTTTTTTGTCGAGATAAACTGCCGAGCGTATGCTTCCTGATTTTTTATTAAAAAGTAATCCTTCGTAAAAAGGGAGTTTATTAAAAAGTTCATGCTTAATTTTCAGTAAGTAGTCTTTGTCCAAAGTTTTGCTTTGGTCAATAAACGGAACCAGTTCGAATTTTTGCTCGACTTCGTTTTTTTGCAGTTTTTTTAAATCATTTAATGAAATAACCAAATCGACGTCTTTGTTTGATTTGATAGTCCCCATTAGTTTTACCCAAGAGGCATAAACTTTTGGAGTGAATATTGCATTGTTTTTTACGCCAATGACAATCAGGTTACCCTCTTCTCCAAACTTGTTTAAAAAAGCATTGTATTCAATATTGACAATGTTGTCGGCAGGTAAAAGATTGGCTTCGGTATGGGTAAAATGGATGTTTTTCCATTGCATTGCCAGAAGTATCGTAATTAACGCAATTAACGATAGCATTAGTGCTTTGTTTCTGATTACAACTCTGGCAATTAATTCCCAAAATCCTAGGCTAAACCATTTTTTCATCTTAAAATTTTTAAAGGTGCAAATTTAGTAAACCTTTAGAAATAAAGCCTTCCTTATTGATAAAGTTATTTTTTTCTTTTTTGAGTTCAGATTATTGGTAGAATTAAATTTTAGTTACTATTTTTCTATGTTTTATAATTAATAGGTTAGATTTTCTCATCTTTGTTTTATAAAATTAATTTGCGCATTGCTATTAGTATGAAAAAGTACAAGAATACATTATTTTATTTAGGAGTTACAGGAGGTTTTACCGCTTTAATGTATTGGATAATAAAAGAAGGCAAACATCTTGAAGGAAATAAAACGATCATTCATCCAACGGTAAGTGTAAGTTCCTGGGACGATTTTCTCACTTCAATGATTCATAACGTACAAGATCCTTTGGCTATTTTATTGGCGCAAATTATAATGATTATACTTGTGGCTCGCCTTTTTGGATGGTTTTTCAAAAAAATTGGGCAGCCTTCGGTTATTGGGGAAATTATTGCAGGAATTGCACTTGGACCATCTTTATTGGGCTTGTATTTTCCTGATTTTTTTCATGCACTTTTCCCGGCTAATTCCTTAGAGAACTTAAAGTTTTTGAGCCAGATTGGGTTGATACTTTTTATGTTCGTAATAGGTATGGAGCTCGATATTAAAGTGTTGAAAAACAGAGCTAAAGAAGCTATCGTGATCAGTCATGCAAGTATTGTAATTCCATTTGCATTGGGAATTGGATTGGCTTATTTCGTATATAATCGTTTTGCTCCAGAAGGAGTTAAGTTTCTTTCTTTCAGTTTGTTTATGGGGATTGCTATGAGTATCACTGCCTTTCCTGTTTTGGCACGAATTGTACAGGAAAGAGGTATGCATAAAACCAAATTGGGTGCTATTGCAATCACCTGTGCCGCCGCCGATGATATTACGGCTTGGTGTCTATTGGCAGTAGTAATTGCCATTGTAAAAGCCGGAACTTTCGAAAGTTCGATGTACATAATTTCATTGGCTGCGCTCTATGTTGTAGTGATGATTTATCTGGTAAAGCCTTTCTTGAAACGAATTGGAGATTTGTATGGGTCCAAAGACAGTTTGAGTAAACCGGTTGTAGCCATTTTCTTTTTGATATTGATTATTTCTTCTTATGCTACAGAACTAGTTGGGATTCATGCTTTGTTTGGTGCTTTTATGATGGGTGCAATTATGCCGGATGTCCCTAAGTTCAGAACTGTTTTTATTTCAAAAGTTGAAGATGTATCAGTAATATTGTTACTTCCTTTATTCTTTGTATTTACGGGATTGCGTACTGAAATAGGATTGCTTAATGAACCCTATTTATGGAAAGTTACTGGTTTTATAATTCTTGTTGCAGTAGTGGGTAAGTTTTTCGGAAGCGCTTTGGCAGCAAAATTCGTTGGGCAAAGCTGGAGAAACAGTCTGGTAATTGGAGCCTTGATGAATACCAGAGGACTGATGGAGTTAATCGTGTTGAATATTGGACTGGCTCTTGGGGTTCTAACGACCGAAGTTTTTACGATGATGGTAATCATGGCTTTGGTGACCACTTTTATGACAGGACCTGCTTTGGATTTAATCAATTATATTTTCAAAACCAGTGATATCATCGATCATGACGAAGAAGTAAATCACAGCAAATACAGAATTTTAATTTCTTTTGGAAATAATGAGAAAGGGAAATCCTTGTTGCGATTGGCTAATAGTTTAGTAAAGAAGCAAAAAGAAGCCTGTACAGTTACTGCATTGCATTTGTCCTTGAGTGATGAAATGCATAGTTTCAATATGGAAGACAAAGAGCGAAGCAGCTTTAATCCTATAATGAAAGAAGCGGTTATTTTGAAACAAGAAATCACCACAATTTTCAAAGCAACAATTGATATTGATACAGAAATAATTGATATTGCCAATCAAGGGGATTATGATTTGTTATTGGTTGGACTTGGGAAATCCATATTTGAAGGAACTTTACTTGGCAAAGTAATTGGATTTACCTCGAGAATTATAAATCCCGAAAGATTATTGGATAAGTTTACGGGTAAGGAAGGGCTGTTTGTGAATTCACCATTTGATGAAAGAACAAGACAAATTGTTCTGAAAGTCAAAATGCCGTTGGGAGTTTTGATTGACAAAGATTTAAAAGAAGTGAACCAGGTTTTTGTTCCTATTTACGGGTCTGAAGACTCTTTTTTGATTGACTATGCCCAAAAAATAATTTTTAACAATAATGCTACTGTTGCCTTTTTGGATATCAATGGTCATATGCAATCCAATTTTGTAATAGCAAGTGCACTCAGTTCCTTAAAACAAAAATTTCCAAATAATGTGATTTTGAATAACGAATCAATTTTGACAGATGATTTCTTAATCAAACAGGATTTAATGATCGTAAGTTTGGAAAGCTGGAAAGATTTATTGGATTCTCGCCCTGTTTGGTTAATTGGAGTGCCTTCGGTATTGATTATTAAACCGTAATTATGAATTGGATTTTACTCATTATAGCTGGTTTTTTTGAAGTGGGTTTTGCTACCTGTTTGGGCAAAGCCAAAGAAACTTCTGGAATGACATCTACTTTGTGGATGGTTGGTTTTTTTATAGCGCTTTCTATTAGCATGGCTTTATTATACAAAGCGACCCAAACCTTGCCAATTGGAACCGCTTATGCAGTTTGGACAGGAATTGGAGCAGTTGGAACTGTTTTGGTCGGTATTTTTATATTCAAAGAACCAGCAACTTTTTGGAGACTTTTCTTCTTATTTACTTTGATATCTTCTATAATTGGGTTGAAATTTGTATCGGCTCATTAAAAACAAATAGCCCTTTTTAATTATTTCAAATTAAAACTAAAATGGATAACGCACAAGAAAACAATAGCATTGTATATGTGTTGCTGGTAATTATTTTGGCATTTATCGTGGTGCTTTGTTATCTTGTTTACCGATTGGTTCAATCTGGCAAAGCCAAAAAGAGTGTCGAAGAGAAATTTGATTTGCTTGAAATGAAAGTAAATAATCTGCAGTTGGAAACATTAGAATCCAAACTCAATCCGCACCTTTTCAAAAATATTCTGAACTCGATTCAATCGCATGCATACCAAACGTATTTTGCGTTGGATAAACTAGCAAATGTTTTGGATTATATTTTGTACGAAAGCCAGAAAAAATTTGTTTCTCCAAAAGAAGAAATCCAGTTTGCTTTAAACCTGATTGAAATTAATAAAATTAAAGTGAGTCCGCTTTTTGAATTGAAAGTGAAGACTAAGATTAATGAAGGAGAAAAGCTGTATGAACAAAATCTTCTGGCACCACTGATTTCTATTGATTTAATTGAAAATGCCTTTAAACATGCAGATCTGCAAAGTGCTGATGCCTTTATTTCGATACTATTTGAATTTAAGGACAATTGCTTCTATTTGACGGTTTCCAATAAAATTTCTGAGAAAAAAGCATTGAAAAAAGAACGAAGTGGAATTGGTGCAACGACATTGGAACAACGATTGAAAATTATATACAAAAATCAGTTCAAATTGGATAAATTTGTCGAGAACGACATCTATATTGCGCATTTAAAAATTAATCTGCTTGAATACAAAAATCAAATGTTTACTGCTTGATGATGAATTGCCAGGTTTGACTTACCTGAAAATGCTTTGTGAACAAATTCCTGAATTAGAAGTCATAAAGGCGTTTAATGACCCTCAAAAGTTACTGGAGGAGGTTCCTAAGCTCGATTTCGATTTGTGTATTTCCGATATTGAAATGCCGGGAATCGATGGGCTGACTTTGGCTAATTCGCTTCAAAATAAATTAGTAATTTTTACCACTGCATACAAAAATTACGCTGCCGAAGCTTTTGATATTGATGCAGTAGATTACATCACCAAACCAGTTACGAAAGAACGATTGGAGAAAGCAGTTGCAAAGGCTCTGGAAAGATTTCATAAACAGGATGTTTCTAAGAAATTCATTCATTTGAATACAGATAAGGGAAAATCATTGCTGTATTTTGATCAGATTCAATATATCAAAACGGCATTGGGAGATAGTAGGGATAAGGAAGTCCATCTTGCAGATGGCAGTCTTTTAATACTTAAAAATATCAATTTTGGCTCATTATTAAATCAGCTACCCAATACTGATTTTTGCAGAGTGAATAAAAAAGAGATTATCGCAATATCGGCGGTTCAGTTTTTCAATCATAATGAAATTTCGCTTGCTCTTCATGGAAAAAATGGTAAATCAATCGTATTAGTTCTGAGTGATACTTATCGAAATGATTTTTTGATGAAAGTGAAAATCTAACTTATTACAAAGTTTTGTCCTCTTGTTACATTCCCCTAAAATTTGATTGGAAATCGTTTTATCCCTCAAAAATCAGTTCTCATATTTGCATGAAAATTAAATTAATTAAGATTGCCGTATGAAGAATATTAAAAAATCTTTTTTTTATCTGACGATTATAGGTGGGTTTTCGGGATTAATCTATTGGATTATTCTAAAAGGGAAAATGCTGGAATCTGGAAGAAATATTGTTTCTCATCATGTAGAACATGGGCATTGGAATGATTTTCTGACAGCGATGGCGCAAAATTTGGAACATCCTTTAGCCATTCTTCTGGCACAAATTATAACAATTATTTTGGTCGCTCGTTTTTTTGGTTGGGTCTGCAGAAAAATTGGACAGCCAACTGTAATAGGCGAAATGATTGCTGGTATTGTTTTGGGGCCCTCTTTAATCGGAATGTATTTTCCTGAATTTTCGGCGATGCTGTTTCCAAAAGATTCATTAGGTAACTTGCAGTTTTTGAGTCAAATAGGATTAATTCTTTTCATGTTTGTAATAGGGATGGAACTCGATTTGAAAGCGCTCAGAAACAAAGCGCATGATGCTGTAGTTATCAGTCATGCCAGTATCATAATTCCTTTTGCCTTGGGGTTAGGTTTAGCCTATTTTATCTATCATTCTTTTGCTCCTCAAGGGGTTGAGTTTATTTCTTTTGGATTGTTCCTGGGAATTGCTATGAGTATTACTGCATTTCCTGTTCTGGCTGGAATTGTTCGGGAACGTGGGATTCACAAAACGAAATTAGGAGCGATTGTTATTACCTGTGCAGCGGCCGATGATATTACTGCATGGTGTATTTTGGCAGCCGTAATTGCTATTGTAAAAGCGGGTTCATTTACCAGTTCGTTATATGTTATTGTATTGGCGGTATTTTATGTATTGCTGATGTTGAAAGTGGTTCGCCCTTTTCTAAAAAAGGTTGGTGATTTGAGTTCAACAAGAGAAAGTCTAAGCAAACCTGTTGTCGCTATTTTCTTTTTGACTTTATTGCTTTCCTCTTATGTCTCTGAATTGATAGGTATTCATGCTTTGTTTGGAGCCTTTTTGGCTGGCGCAATCATGCCGGAGAATAATAAATTTCGTTCTATTTTTATCGAAAAAATAGAAGACGTTTCAGTGGTTGTGTTGCTTCCTTTGTTCTTTGTATTTACTGGTTTAAGAACTCAAATTGGATTGATTGATGACCCGCATTTGTGGAAAATTACAGGAGTCATTATTTTGGTTGCTGTAGCGGGAAAGTTTTTTGGTAGTGCGCTTGCTGCAAAATTTGTCGGTCATACTTGGAAAGATAGTTTGTCTATTGGAACCTTGATGAATACGAGAGGTTTGATGGAATTGGTAGTACTGAACATTGGATATGATCTTGGAGTTTTGTCTACCCAAATTTTTACGATGATGGTGATTATGGCTTTGGTGACCACGTTTATGACGGGGCCGGCGTTGGATTTAATAAATTATGTTTTTAGAGACAAACCTACTATTGTCCCAGAAGAAATAAGTAACAAAAGCAAATACAAAATTCTTATTTCTTTTGCTTCACCAGACAAAGGAAAAACGTTGCTAAAAGTTGCCAACAGTTTGGTTAAGAAACAAGGCGGGAATACAATTGTAACGGCAATGCATTTATCATTAAGTTCAGAGTTGCATTCTTTTGACGTTAAAGATTATGAAAAGGAAACTTTTTTGCCTGTTCTTTCTGAATCAGAAAAGCTAAATCAAAAAATAGTCACTCTTTTTAAAGTGTCCAATGATATAGATTCTGAAATTGCCGAGACGGCTAATCACGGTGAATATGATTTATTGTTGGTTGGTTTGGGACAATCTATTTTTGAAGGAACGTTGTTGGGGAAAGTGCTCGGCTTTACAACTCGAATTATTAATCCAGACCGTTTGATCGATAAAATTACGGGGAAAGAGGGCCTATTCGAAAATTCTCCTTTTGATGAAAGTACAAGACAAATTATTGCCAATAGCAAAATGGCAGTTGGAATTCTTGTCGATAAAGAGTTGGAAGAAATAAATCGTGTGTTTATGCCAATTTTCAGTAAAGAAGATGGGTTTTTAATGGAGTTTGCACAAAAGTTGATACACAATAATGGTTCTCAAATTACTGTTTTGGATACAGACGGGCAAGTAAGAAACAGTAGAGAAATTCAAGAAAATGTTCGCTCGATTGAACAAATTGCTCCCAATCATATCATGATGATGCAAGAAAGAACAATCAAGAAAGAATTTTTGGAACAACAAGATTTAATGATTATTAGTCTAGAAAGTTGGAAAAAACTAATTGATTCCCATAGTACTTGGCTCAATAATACGCCTTCGGTGCTAATTATTAAACCTTAAAATTAACCGCAAAACTCATAGAGTTTTGCGGTTAATAATTTAATAGCATTATTTTAGATAACTATTTCCTCAACTAGTTCTGGGAAATTAGTTGCTATAATTTGAAGTAGTGCTTCTTTGCTCATCGGCTTTTGTCTGAACTCTGAAATTTCTGGTATGGATTCGGCTTTGGCTTTGTCAGCAGGGTTGAAAGAACTACTGAGCATTACAATGACAATATTCTCTTTGTTTGCAATATTCAAATTTTGATAAGCTTCCATAAATTCCCATCCATCCATAACTGGCATATTAATATCTAATAATATCAATTGAGGTTGGGGATATTTGTTTTCTATAGATTCAAATTTACCTTGGTTACAAAGATAATCTAAAGCTTCCTTACCATTTAAAGCTACTTGAATATGTTCAATTATATTGGCTTTTTGTATGATTTTTTTGTTGATAAAGTTAGTGGCAATATCATCATCAACCAATAAGATACAGTTTAGTTTATTTTCCATTTTTTGTATTGTAATTTTTTTGATTTATATATATTGGTTTTGTTCTAAGGGAAAGGTCCATTTGAAGGTGCTTCCTTCATTAAATTTTGATTCGACCCAAATTTTTCCTCTATGATGTTCTATAATTTTTTTGCAATGAGATAATCCTATACCTGTTCCATGGTAGTCACTGCGATTATTTAAACGCTTAAAAATCACGAACACTTTATGCATATCTTGTTCTTCTATCCCAATTCCATTGTCTTCAATTGAAAATAGCCAGTTGTTTTCCTCTTTTACTGCCGCTATTTTTATTTTTGGCTGTCGGTCTTTTTTTTGAAATTTATTGGCGTTACTAATCATATTTTGAAATAATTGTCTCATTTCAGTAGTATTGCCTTCTATTACAGGCAGGTTCTCATATTCGATAATAGCATTGCTTTCCTTCAGGCTAACATCCATATCTGCAATGACATTAGCAACAATTTCATTACAGTTAATGCTGCTTGTTCTTCTTTCCTTTCCAATTCTGGAGTAGTCCAATAGCCCTTTTACTAATAATTGCATACGGGAGGTTGAGCTGTTAATGAATTGTAAATATTGTTTTTGGTCTTCATCCAAATTTTCACCTAATTCTTCTTTGAGCAATTGTATGAACTGAATTACAGTTATTAACGGCTCCTGTAAATCGTGTGATGCTATATAGGCAAATTGTTCCAATTCAATGTTTTGGAATTCGAGTTGTCGGTTTTTTGTCAGCATCTCCTTTTGATAGGCTATACGGTCATTAACATTTCTCATAGATTTTTCTATGAAGACTGGCTCACCATTTTCATCATATATTAAACGAGCATTTACAGAGAAAAATACAATGTTATCATTCCCATCTCTAAATCGGATATCACAATCCCTAACTTGTCCTTCCTCTTTCAGTTTTTTAAATAATGATTCCCTGTCTTGTTTGTTATAATAAAAATCAAAGACTGAGTTTTCCATTGCAAATGAGCAAGGTTTGTGAAAATGTTTTTCAAATGACGGACTCACATCAAGAATCGCCCCGTCCATAGTTGTTCTGAAATAGACGTCTTCAAAATTTTCATAGATGGATCGGAATTTTGCCTCGCTTATCTTTAGCTTTTGTTCCGCTTGAATACGGGCAGTAACATCTCGGAAAGATCCAATTAAGAATTCAGGTTCATTGTTTTCATCAAAAGCAATTTTACAGTTAATTGAAACATAGTGGGTTTTTGAATTCAACATAAATAGGACATCATAATTTTTTATTTCACCATTTTGCATTAGCTCTTTTAAAACTGCTTGTCTGTCTTCTGGATTATGACAGAATCCTATAATTGATTTTTCTATCAGTTCGTTAGGCATCATATCAAAATAAGCACATGATGGACTGATGTCTATTATTTTGTGATCTTTGGCTGAGGCTCTAAAAAATACGTCACGGACACTTTCGAAAATACCTCGATATTTTTTCTCATTTTCTTTGATTGCCTGATTTGCTACTTCTATTTTTAGCTCATTATTTTTTCGTTCACTAATATCTCTAATTGTGCCTTCAAGGTATAATGCATCGCCTTTGGAATCATATACAAAATGGCCATTAACGGACAAGTGTACAGGATTGTTGTCCTTGTCTTTGAAAATGGTCTCAAAATCATTAAGGTGTCCTTTTCCTTTAATGATTTCAACTGCTCTGATGCGGTCTTCCGGATGTAAATATAAATCAAGGGAATGTTTACCGATGATATCCTCCCTTTTGTATTTTAATATTTTTTCAACAGATGGGCTGACATTTTGAAAATATCCATCCAAAGTAGTACGGAAGTATACATCTTCAAAGGATTCAAATATGGCGCGAAATTCTTCTTCACTTTGTTTGATTTTTTCGGTTGCTTCCAGCAATTTGTTTTGATTAGTGATTCTATCGTTGATATTACGCATGGTACCTTCCACTAGGGTATGGTTGCCATTTTTGTCATTAATCAATTTTGAACTGACAGAGAAAAATACGGTTTCTCCAGTTGCTGTTAAGAATTGTACTTCTTGGTCGTTTATAGAATTGTCTTTAAGTATTAATGCTTTAAGCTCATCATATTTGGGAGGGACACAATAAAAACTTTGGACATTTTTGCCAATGAGATCTTCCCTTTTTGCCTGAAAGTCTTTTTCGACAGATGGACTTATATCTATTAGTGTACCATCGAGAGTATGCAGATAATATACATCCTGCATGTTTTCAAAAATGGAGCGGAATTTCTCTTCGCTTTCTTTGATTTTTTCTGAAGCTGCTACCAATTGTTGTTGATTGATGATTCTATCATTAATATTACGCATCGATCCCTCTATATGTGAAGGGACGTCATTTTGATCATAAATCATTTTGCAGTTGACTGAAAAATGCAATGGTTCTCCAGTTGCAGTTACAAATTGTACATGCTCGTCGTTTATATAACCGTCTTTGATAATTTTTTTTCTGAATTCACTCTGTTTTGAAGGGTCATAATAGAGGTCACCAGTATATTTACCAATCATTTCTTCTCTTGTGTACTTAAAATGTTTTTCGACAGATGGACTCACTTCAAATATTTCCCCGTCAAGGTTATGCATATAGTAAACATCCTGAGTGTTCTCAAATATGGTACGAAATTTTTCTTCGCTTATTTTTAGATTTTCCTCAGCTAATCTTCGCTCAGTAATGTCCCTTAATGAGCCTATTGCAAATTCTGGCTCTCCATTTGAATTAAAAATGATTTTTGCATTGATTGATACATAAAAAAGTTTTCCATTTATTGTAATCTCATTATTATGGTCAATAACTTTTTGTTCTGTTATTATTTTTTGAAACATCAATTGCATTTGATCCTTATCGGAATAAATAATTGACATGTTTTGACCCAGAAGTTCTTCTCTTGTTATTCCATTAAAAGTGCTGCAGGACGGACTGACATCCAATATCTCTCCTGTTATTATTGAAGTTTTGAAAAAGACGTCTTGTACATTATCAAATAAAACGCGATAGGTTTCTTCGCTTTTCAGAAGTTTATCTTCAGCTATTTTAGTTTCAATTGATTTAGAAATAATGTCAGCTAATGTTTCCAATAATTTTATTTCTTCATCTAAAAAAACATTTTCTTTTACCAGTTTTGCTGCATTAAAATAGCCTATTTCTATCCAACCGTATTCCTCTCCATTTACAGTAATCGTTTGATTGAGTTGCCAGTCATTTTTTTGATAATTATCTGAAATGAATTTTTTATCTCTTAATTGGATTCTGCAATTGGCAATTTCTGGGAATTGCAGCGCTTTTGGAATAATTTGAACGCAGGCTTCCAATTTTTCTGATTTAGAAAGTGTTTTGTTACTGATAATTTTTGAAATATCGAATAGGCAGCGCAGTTCTTTAATACGTTCATTAAGCGAAATGTTATTTTTTTCTAACTGTATTCCTTTTAATTTTAATTCAGTAATGTTAGTGACAATTGTGGTTACTCCAATAATTTTGCCTTCTTCATTTTTGATAGGAGATTTAGCAATGCTCCAGTATTTTCCAGTAGCGTCTTTTTCCTCTACAGAAAATGTATTACCTTTTAAAACCTTAAGAAATATGGAAAGGATTTCTTCTTTTCGGTTTTCGTTTGTAATTAAATCAATGTGAYTGTCSCCGATTTTTATATCGACTCCATRTTCATTTTTCATATACCTTTCATGGTTCGTATTGAAACTTAGATAGTTTAAGTCAATATCCATTGAGGAAATGCTGATTTCGTTTGGGCTTTCGATGGTTGCTTGTAATATGTTTGTCTCTAGATTGAGTGCTTGTTCACTAATTTTTAATTTGCGCTCCTCATCTTCTTTTTCTTCTAATATTGCCTTCAGAAATAGTACGGAGACCATATTTACAAATAGAAACAATTGCAACATTAAGAAGTCATTATTCCATCCGCTTAAAATAAAACCACCCATATGATGACCTGTGCAATATATGGCTATGATTGTTATGATTAAAGCCACTAGTGTAATCACTTTCATCCCAAATCGACAAGCTGCCCATATCAATAAAAAGAAGAGAATGGATTCGTTGTTGGCGTGTGATTCAAAAATATATAATGTTAGAAATAGGGTAGATATGATTAGGGTAATAACTTCTATTTTTTTTGTTGCTGTACATACAATGTTTTCTTTCGTATTATATAACCAAGAAAGTACGAATGGAGTGAATAAAATTGTGCCCAAAGCATTTCCTCTGAGCATGTTACTCCAAATAAGGATACAATTTTCAAAAGAAAAATAGGAAGTCATTGCAAGTGGAATAAAACCAACGCTAACACTTATGAAAGTTCCCAGTAAACCTGCAAAAGCAAAAAATATAACATTTTTTTCGCTGTCGAAAGGATACTTCGTTTTGCACCACAATTGGGTTAAATAAGAAACAAGAAACGTATTTAGACAGGCTATAATTGGTCTGATAAAACATAAAATCAGAGGTTTAACGAGTTCTTCAAATGTTGTTGCATCTTGGAAATCATTTTTATATAAACATATAGAAAATACTAAACAGCCTATTCCTACTCCAAGAATTGCTTTTCGTCCAAAAATTAAAGCTGCAGCTATTGCAAAACCTATTGCTGGGAAAAATGGGAGTATATTAATTTCAGTAACGAATATGAATAGGGATAATTTGGCAATTAAAAAATATAGTATTGCAGTACTGACAACAATTTTGGTTGTCGAATTTAGAAATGTTGGAATACTGTAATGTCCGATATTTGTATTTTCGCTCATTATTATCTATTTTGAAGACCCTTTTTATGAAATCTATTTGTTTTATTGATTTTGTATTTAATAAAAAAAAATATATTTTATAGGTAAAAGATTATATTTAAATTATAAACATGTATTTTGTCGATGTAATTTACTTTCTGGCGAAGCAAATTTGATGCCAAACTTTAGTTATTTGATGATTTTGACGTTTTGAGGCAAAAAAGCATGTGTTTTTTAACAATTATGTAGTCTTTTTTACAGATAATAAATTAATGATAGGTCGTGAGTGGTCGGTCCAAAAGAGATTTTGGAAATTGGGTTTCGACTTTGTTTATAAGGAATTAGATGAAGATTCTGAATTAAATCCCCAAGTCAAGAACAAAAGTTAGTTTTACAGCAACATTGTCTTTGATAGCACTAAGATGATTTGGGCCATAGCGGTAATAACCACCAAGTCCAAATCCGTTAAAGATTTTATTGAGTTCAATGCCAGATTCAAAAAATCCCTTGTTCAAGGTTTTAAAGTCAAGACCAATATGGTTTTCTGGATTTTTCATATTTCCCCAAGCCATTCGAGTTACAAAATCAAGAGAAGGCTTTAGTTTATCAAAAAAATAAATTCTGTTAAAACCATGTTTGAACTGAAAAGACATGTATTCACTTGAGAAAAATTCATTGAAATACATGGTTTCAAAACTGTTTCTACCTGCAAACGTAATTCTTTTAAAAATCGTTTCTTTGTTTAAATTATTCGGTGAGTTACTATATAATTGAGGAAGCGGGACATCACCAAAGGCTCGTCCAGCTTCAAATAATAAAAAAGTTCGCTGACCATTTAAATACTTGATTTGATAATCGGCTTTGAAGTCAATTTTGGTATAAGTAAAATCATTGTTCAAAACATCGGGAAGTGATTGAGTCAGCTGAAGAGTGAACTTTGGAAATCTTTTTTCGGTTTCAATTCTTCCTGTTGGAGTTTGCATATAATCACTGTAAGGACTCCATTTCAAAGAAATTGTTGCGGTAGTCATCGTATAAGTGTTATAGGACTTGCCGTTCAGGTTGTAAGTGTAATCGAACTGTGGGGTTACAAAAGTATTGGCAAGTGCAAAAACGCTTTCCACTTTTGGGATAATTTTGGATTCTAATGCAATTCGGTATTGCTCATATCTGTAAAAAGTGTTAAAATTGATAGAACGTGGATCATAGATTTTGAATGCTCTTTTTTCGACAACATAGTCAGTACTTGCAATGTCTCTAAGGTCATCAGTATAGCTTATTCCAACCCAAGTATTGGAGAATTTATCAACTCTGGCGCCTATTCCTAAATTATACTTGAAATTATAGTCCCTTAGACCATAAGCAGTGTAGCCTTCGATGCGGTATTTTTTGGAAAAAAAATCATTAGTTATGCCGCCAATTCCCAATCGCAAGCCTTCATAATTATTGTAGCTTAATATTTTTCGCAAATCAAAATCCCAAAGTTTAAAAGGGAGGTATCCAGTTAAGATTTTACGACCAAAATTCAGTCTGCTTTCAATTCTTTTTTTTATCGAAATACTGTCTAATGATAAATAGGTTTTCTCACTTCGGCTGTCCAAACTGTCTTTTCGATATTCGATCCAAAAGCTTTCGGGCTTGTTTATGGCATCCTCTTTAATCTCAACTTGAACTATTGGTTTTTTGATTGCTACTGGAGTGGAGTATTGAATGTCAAAATTTGTAGTTTGGGAGAGTAGATAAATATAATCGGATTCGACTCTTTTTCTTGGAGTTAAATCTTCTTTAATGTCACCGTCAAATTGAATCGTTCCACCCAGTATTTTTATATCATCATCATTGGTTCCTTTTACAATTTTGAATTTTGTTGCGATAGGGAACCATAAATATTTTTCTGGTATGAATTGAAATTCATGAATTCCAGTAATGTCCAATATTCCCTTGATGCGCATAATAGCTTTTGCAACTGCAAAATTAATTTCATCGATGTATAAAATACCCTCCAGACCGGCGGCTCTTTTTTCTTTTTTGTTTTTAAAGTAAACCATATAAGTGTTTCGACCATTTATGGCTACAGTATCCAGTAGTTTGTAGTTGTAATCGTTCAAGGCATCATTTGCAATTGGGCTTTTATATTTGGTTTCAAAAAGCTCATATTTTGAGTCGTATATGGAGTATGATTGAAGGTTAAAAGTAAGTATTTCGTAAACAGGCTTTTTGAATCCTGCCATTCTCGTTCCTAAAATAGTTTCTTTTAATCTTTTACCGTCGTATTGATATTTTGATACTTTCTCGGTTTGAAACAAATGCTGTTTCTTGATGAGTTGTTTGAATTTGTAATCAGTTGAATCTAATTTTTTTAGATAAGTTTCATACGAATTGGTTACAAACACGGAGTCTATAGTTCCATTAATGGAGTCTGGATTGGCAGTAACTATGAGTTTATTGTAGGATTTGAATTCAAAGCTTTTGAGTTTTTTCTGAGGATTGTTTTCTGCTTTGTTCTGAATGGCTTTTTTTATAATAGCCAATGCTGGATTTTCATTAGAAATCAAAACCTCTTTGAGCTGGTTTGCTTTTTCAATAAGGGCTATTTTATAAAAGATCTTATTGT
Organism: Flavobacterium sp. P1_E4; assembly: GCF_056405915.1. NCBI lineage: Bacteria > Pseudomonadati > Bacteroidota > Flavobacteriia > Flavobacteriales > Flavobacteriaceae > Flavobacterium > Flavobacterium sp. P1_E4. The sequence goes on along the minus strand of NZ_JBFUBE010000009.1, from coordinate 38,692 downwards.
TTTCTGTACTAATCGTGTTTTTTGAATAACCGATGTAAGAAACGGTTATAGTTGTTATTTTGTTTTTGGATGAAATGCTGAATTTTCCATCGACATCCGAAATAGTGTTGGAGCCGTCATTTGTAACGATAGAGGCAAATGCGAGTGTTTTTTGGGTTGAAGCGTCTTTGACAATTCCGTTTACTTGAAATTGCGCTTGAATTGAAAGCGTAAAAAGGAAGAACAATAGAAAAAAGTACTTCATAAAAACGATTTGTTGCAAAATGTGTTCAATTACATTTTGTTATGGCAAAAATAGCTATAAAAAAATCTGTCTTGTTCCTAAAAACGAGACAGATTTAATAATTGTTGAATCCAAAGATTAAACTTTCATGATTTCGGCTTCTTTTACCGCTAGAAGTTCATCAATTTTTTTGATAAATGAATTAGTTAAGTTTTGAACTTCTTCTTCTGCGCTTTTGCAAATGTCTTCTGAAGTTCCTTCTTTTTCTAATTTTTTGATATCTGTATTGGCATCTTTTCGAGCGTTTCTAACACCAATTTTGGCATCTTCAGCTTCAGACTTTGCTTGTTTGGCTAAGTCACGTCTGCGGTCTTCTGTAAGGGGTGGGACACTAATGATAATCATGTCTCCATTATTCATTGGGTTGAATCCAAGATTGGCAACCATAATTGCTTTTTCTATAGGATGCAACATGTTTTTTTCAAAAGGTTGAAGTGTGATGGTCCTAGCATCAGGTACACTAATTTTTGATACTTGAGACAGTGGAGATGCTGATCCATAATAATCAACAAAAACACTTCCCAACATAGCAGGTGATGCTTTTCCGGCACGAATATTTAAAAATGCTTTTTCTAAATGTTCAATAGAACCAGTCATCGATTCTTCTGTACTATCTAATATAAATTCAATTTCTTCAGTCATAATTTAGATTTTTAGATTTTTGGATTTTAGATTTTTGGATTTTTTTGACATTTTCTATTCTTATCTAATAATCCAACAATCTAATAATCCAGGATGTCTATATATTTACTACGGTTCCTATGTTTTGTCCTTCACAAATTTTCAATAGATTTCCTATTTTGTTCATGTCGAATACTACTATCGGTAATTTGTTTTCTTGGCTTAAAGTAAATGCAGTGGTATCCATTACATTTAATCCTTTTTTCAATACATCTTCAAAAGAGATGAAATCAAATTTTACTGCAGTAGCATTTTTCTCTGGATCACAGTCATAAACACCATCTACACGAGTTCCTTTTAAAATCACATCGGCATTGATTTCGATACCACGTAAAACGGCAGCTGTATCTGTTGTGAAATATGGATTTCCAGTTCCTGCTCCAAAAATAACGATTCTTCCTTTTTCCAAGTGACGATCTGCTCTTCTCTTGATATAAGGTTCTGCGATTGATTCCATTTTCAAGGCAGTTTGTAAACGGGTTTTCATGCCTTTGTCTTCAAGAGCGCCTTGTAATGCCATTCCATTGATAACTGTGGCCAACATTCCCATATAATCTCCTTGTACTCTGTCCATCCCAGAACTGGCTCCTGCAACACCTCTAAAAATGTTTCCTCCACCAATTACTATAGCGATTTCTACTCCTTTTTCATGAATTTGCTTAATTTCATCGGCATATTCGGCCAATCGTTTTGGGTCAATTCCGTATTGTAAATCACCCATTAAAGCTTCACCACTTAATTTCAGAAGGATTCTTTTGTATTTCATCAGTCAGTTTTTGTTTTTTAAGGTCTCCCTTCGTTTATCGAAAGTAAATTGCATCACTGATTGGGTTCAATGCTGTCAAATTTGTGCAAATATAGACATATTCTGTTTTTTTTGAAAATAGAGTTCCTTAAATATTTAAATTAAGTTTTTTAGGACTATTCAATAGCTTATAACCATTCATAATTTTTGATTATTCACTGAATTGCTTTAGTTTTTTATATGTTTTTTTCGCCGATTCATATCCAATATCAAAGATAGCTTCCATTTTGACTTTGCTTGTTTCGAAAGTGCTATAGAGTGATAGAGCTTCGGGCTCTATCAACCAGTCACAATGATCAAATTTGTGTATACTGGAATTGGCCGAGAATAAATCAAAAGCTCTAGCGGTTACCGATTTGATAGAGGTCAAATCTTTGGCTTCTATTTTTTGGATTGGACTAACATAAACGCCAATTAAAGTATCGCATTTATCTTTTAAAATATCTGTTGGAAAATGATTGAGAATGCCTCCGTCACTGTACAATTTACCGTTAAATTCATAAGGAGACATTACTCCCGGAAATGATGATGAGGCTAAGATTGCATCTATTGTTTTGGTTTCGGGACCAAATACTTTTGATTTTCCTTTAATCATATCTGTTGCGGTAATATGAACAGGAATTTTGAGCTCAGACAAAGTGGTGTCTTTGAATATTTCATAGAAATATTCTTTGAATGATTCCGAATCGATAAGACCCGCTTTGGAGAATGTAAAATGTTTCCAATGAAAAAAATAAATAGATTTAAAGAATTCCAAAATAGCCTCTGGTGATTTACCACTTCCATATAAAGCAGCAACAATTGAACCCGCACTTGAACCGGCAATTTGGGTAGGAACGATATTTTTTTCTTCCAAAAATTTTAAAACCCCAGCATGCGCGATACCTTTTGATCCACCGCCGGATAATATTAAACCGATTGATTTTGATTTGCTGTCCATTTTATAAAAATATGTATTTTGTTTGTTACAATGTGATTTTTATCACGTTTTTAAACAACTGATATTGTTAATTTTGTATCAAATAAACTTGTATGATGAAACTAGCATGTCGACATTGGGAGTATACACCAATGAAGATATGCTGTTTTATAACAAAAAGTAATAAATTTAGTTATGAAAAGTTCAGTAGCAAAGGCGTTGTTTAATAGTTACACTTATTTAGAATATAAAAAAATCGTATCCGATTTACTTTCAGAAGGAAAATCAACTGGGAATGAACAATCTGAAGATTTGTTGCAATACAGTACTTTAAACGAAATTCGTTTGAGACGTTTGGACAAAACGATTGTTGTTCCAGAGTTAATTAAAGATCAATTAAAGGAATTGGAGAAAGAGTACATTTGGTTGGTTATAGCTGAAGGTTGGTGTGGGGATGCTGCCCAGATTTTGCCAATATTAAATAAAATGGCTGCCGAATCTGATAATATTGATTTAAAAATTGTTTTCCGCGATTTGAATGATGATTTGATGAATCAATTTTTAACCAATGGTGGCAGAGCGATTCCGAAACTCCTTATTATTGATAAAGAATTAGGTAAAGTTTGCAAACATTGGGGACCAAGACCCAAAGGTGCTACCGATTTAATTAAAAACTATAAAGAACAATTTGGAATTATAGATGAAGAGGCGAAAACACAATTACAATTGTGGTATTTGCACGATAAAGGATTTTCTGTGCAAAATGAAGTTGTAGAGATGATGTATTCAATTAAAGAATATGCCTGTTTATAAGTAGAATATACCTGTTAATAACTACAGGGTATTTTTTTTTATTTTTTATTTTTTTATATCAAAAAAAATGTAAATTAGTGACTGCTAACCACATCTATTATTTTGATTTACTTTTTTTTATTGGTGTATTTAAATATTGTTCAACAATTAAAAAAAACATCATTATGAAAAATCTATTTGAAAAGGTTTACGATTATGTATCTCATTTTCTATTTGGAAATGAAAGTGCTACACATTATTAATTAATGACGTAAACAACTTAGAAAGAGAATGAGTTAACATTACTCCGATTTTAGTAAAAACACATCGCAAATTCAATTCTGTATCTGTCATGTGTTTTTTTTTTGATTATAATCGAGGGGTTAGAGTTTGTTCAAATAAAGTTACGTCAATAGCATCCTTCACATTGTAATCGCCAATTTTCGTGCGACGCAAAACCGTTAAATGCGATCCTGAATTCATTGCTTTTCCAAAATCATAAGCCAAGGAACGAATATAAGTTCCCTTGCTGCAAACTACCCTAAAATCAATTTCTGGAAGTGCAATTCTTGTGATTTCAAATTCGTGAATGGTGGTTTTTCTCGAAGCAATTTCTACCGTTTCACCAGCACGAGCATGTTCGTATAAACGTACACCATCTTTTTTTATGGCTGAAAAAATTGGTGGTTTTTGATCAATTTCTCCCAAAAACTGTTTTACGGTTTCGTGAATAAGGGCTTCGTTGATATGTTCTGTTGGGAAAGTTTGGTCGATTTCGGTTTCCAAATCATAGGATGGAGTTGTGGCTCCAATGTAGAATGTTCCAGTATATTCTTTGGGCTGACCTTGCAATTCGGTAATTCTTTTGGTAAATTTCCCTGTGCAAACCAATAATAATCCAGAAGCTAAAGGATCTAAAGTTCCTGCATGTCCAATTTTGAATTTTTTCGGTAATCCTGCTTTATTGATTAAGGCATACTTGAGCTTGTTTACCGCCTGGAAGGAAGTAAAATGCAAAGGCTTGTCAATTAAGAGAACTTGGCCGTTTAAAAAGTCTTCGGTTGTCATTAAAGTACTGTCAAAGGATGAATGAAAAAGTGTATTGCCAATAATATGATTCCGGCAATAATTCGGTAGTAACCAAAAACCTTAAATCCGTTTTTAGTCAAAAATCCAATGAAGCTTTTAATCGCCAAAAGAGCAACAATAAAAGCAACCACATTACCTATAACTAAGAAATTGATTTGATCATCAGACAATACAAATCCATCTTTATAATAATCGTAACATTTTTTTACCGTCGCACCTAGCATCGTTGGCACCGCAAGGAAAAATGAAAATTCTGCAGCAGATGTGCGAGATAGTTTCTGAGACATTCCCCCAACAATTGTCGCGCCACTTCTGGAAACTCCAGGAATCATGGCAAGACATTGGAATAATCCTATTTTTAAGGCTTGGAGATAAGTGATTTCTTGAGTCGTTTCGGAAGCTGTGGCACTGTTGAACCATTCATCTACTTTTAATAAAATGATTCCGCCTATCAATAGCGAAACAGCAACAGTTACTGGGTTTTCCAGCAAAGCATCAATTTTTTTACTGAAAAGCAATCCAAAAACAACAGCTGGTATAAATGCAACCAATAATTTGAAGTAAAAATCAAAAGATTGGAAAAAACGCTTGAAATACAAAACAACCACTGATAAAATGGCACCTAATTGAATTACAATGGTAAAAAGTTTGGTGAAATCATCATGGGCAATTCCAAAAAAAGAGGAGGCGATAATCATATGCCCTGTAGAAGAAATAGGTAAAAATTCAGTAATTCCTTCAATAATGGCAAGGATGATAGCTTGTAATGTATTCATTTTTGTAAAAGTTTTCAGTTTTCAGTTTCCAGTTTTCAGACTGTTACTAATTGAACACTGAATACTGACGACCGTTTACTATTTTTTAGGGTTTTTAAGAATGGCATAAATGGTAATTCCAAATCCAATTAATACTGTAGTTGGAGCCAAACGAATTCTTCGGAAATCAAAAACAGAATCATTAAAAACATTTGGGTCATCACTTCCTCCACCAGACATTAATAAAAAGCCCAATGCGATTACTCCAATTCCAATCAATAGAATTTTATAGTTTATTTTTTCAAAAAGGAATTCGTGTTTGTGTTCTTCGTTTTTCATTTCTATATTATTTTTTTAATGCTTAGCGAGCTCTTCTTTAGACTCGGTTCTGCAATCTTAAATCTGCATTCTAAAATTAATAAAGATCGTCTGTTCTTAAATTCAAGAAACGCTGTGTTGCAAAATAAGTACTCAGCCAAGTGATTAAAATTCCAAGTCCAAATACGGCAATCAATACAAGGCCTATCAATAACTTGTCATCTAAGATTCCAAGGTCTGGAAAACTGTTTTCCAGATAAACCAGAACACCTATTAAGGCAAGAATAGCAAGTCCAGCGCCAATCATTCCTAGTTTTATGCTACGCATTACAAATGGCTTTCTGATGAAGGCTTTGGTTGCACCCACCATTTGCATTGTTTTGATGATAAATCGGTTGGAATATATGGATAGTCGCAATGAACTGTTGATTAAAAGTACGGCGATAAAAGTCAAGAATGCACTGATAATCAAAATCCACATACTCACTTTTTTGATGTTGTCGTTTACTAAGTTCACCAATTGTTTGTCGTAAACAATATCCGAAACCATGGCATTTTTGCGTAAACGAGATTCGATTTTTGCGATGCTGTCTCTTTCGACATAATCCGCTTTTAAGTGAATGTCATATGAATTTTGCAAAGGATTTTCCCCCAAGAAGGTTACGAAATCTTCGCCAATAATATCAGTATGTTCTTTTGCTGCCTGCTCTTTGGAAACATATACAAAAGTTTTAGAAAACTTCGTGGTCTTTAGTTCCTGTCCAAAGGCCTTAAGAATTGTGTCATTGGCTTCATTTTTGAAAAAAACAGTCATTACTATTTTTTCTCTGAAATCATCTGCCAGTTTTTTGGAATTGATGATAAAAAATCCCAGTATTCCTAATAGGAACAATACTAAGAATATACTTAGCACTACTGAAAAATAAGAGGAAATTAACCTGCGCTTTTGAAACTTTTCAAAGGATGAACTCATAGTATGTCTAAATTATGGGGTAAAAATAATAAACATATTCTTTAATTTGAAGTTAATAAGTCCCAAAGTTTTAACTTTCGTGCAAATAACTCTCATTAGACGTTCAATAGGGGAGGACTCTTTGTCTTTATGGCATTCCACAGTTCATATCATCCGAGTTTAATTATTGATTTGGAGCAGAAAGATTTGGCATTTTTGTAAATATGGTTTCCCGCTATTCGTTTCAATTCCCGATAAATAAAAACTACGGCAAAAAAGCCTTGTTTTTCTAAATCGGGAGATTTCCACTGCTATCGGGGCTAAGGGGAGATATTTTGCTTTTTTAGGATCATCCAAAAAATGAGAATTGGAATTCACGAGATAACCTGAATGATTGGATTAAACGCTTTAGAAGCTACCAATACTTTTTGGCCAACTCTAAAGTTTTGTATTTCGTCTTCGGTGGCTATTACTTTTACGATGTTGTTTCCGGAAAGTACTTGAACAACATAAATAATATCGCTTTTGGTGATGGTAATTATTTCTCCCGTCAACTTGAATTTGCTGCTTATTTTTTCTTCCGAAAATACATTTCCCGGAGTTCCTTCTTTAATGATTTTTCCATTATCCAGAATAATGACTTTATCCGAAAGTTTGAATATTTCTGGAATGCTGTGGCTTATCATCAAAGTCGTTAATTGATATTTTTGATGAATTTTTAAGATATAATCTTGAAGTTTGAATCGCATTTCATCATCAAGTGCCGAAAGCGGCTCGTCGAGCAAAAGGATTTTTGGTTTGCGGACAATCGCCCTTGCCAAAGCCACGCGCTGTTTTTGCCCACCCGATAAATTTTGTGGTTTGCTGTTTTGTAAAGACTGCAATTCCATTAGTTCGATCAACTCGGAAACGATTTTGCTATTGTCATTTTTTTGCAATGCAAATTCCAAATTTTCTTTTACAGTCAAATTAGGAAACAATGCATAATCCTGAAAAACAAAACCGACGGAACGTTTTTGGATAGACAAATGAATTTTGTTTTTAGAGTTATCCCAAACGTCATTTGCTACTTCAATATTTGTTTTGTCGGCTTGGGTAAGTCCAGCCAATATTCTGAGTAATGTTGTTTTTCCCGCACCCGAATTTCCATAAATAGCCAAGAATTGTCCTTTCTCGATGGTAAAAGAAACATCCAAAGGCAATTCTCCTTCTGCCGTTTGCAACATTTTATAGGCATTAAACTGTATCATTATTGAGGAACTGTGTTTATTATTACTTTCTATTGATAAATGGTGAGTTGTATTTGCTGTTGGTAATCCTGCAAGGTTTTTTCGAACCTTGTAGGTATATTCTAGGGCTGCTAATACCTACAAGGTTAAAAAAAAACCTTGCAGGAAAATCAAAAAGTGTATCATCAATAAAGAGTTGTTTTTCTAGACTTGTTATTAATTAAATGAACGGCCAGCAAAATAGAAAAGGAAAACACAAACAATATTCCTGCATAAACATTGGCATTATCGTAATTCATCGATTCGACTTCTTCGTAGATTGCAATGGAAACTACCTTGGTTTCTTTTGGAATACTTCCCCCAACCATTAGGACAACACCAAATTCTCCAACCGTATGTGCAAAGGTCATTATGATCCCGGTGAGCAAGGATGGACGGATGTTGGGGAGAATGATTTTTAGGATGGTTGAGAACCTTGATTTTCCCAAAGTAAAAGAAGCTTCCTGTAAAGATGCAGGCAGATTTTTTAAGCCTGATAAAATAGGGTTCACCATAAACGGCAAACTGTATAAAACGGATGCTACAATCAATCCTTGAAAAGTGAAAACCAATCGCAAGTCAAAATAGTCGGATAAAAATTTGCCGAAAGTATTTTCTGGACTGAAAGCAACCAAAAGATAAAATCCCAAAACTGACGGAGGCAATACCAAAGGCAAGCTGATGATGGCTTCGATTATCGCTTTGAATCGGAAACGGCTATACGCTAGCCAATAACAAAGTGGAATTGCCAAAAGCAAGAGAATAAGCGTTGTGATAAACGCCAATTTTGCCGTGAGCCATAATGGGTCAAAATCAATCATTGGGAGATAAACTTATTTCGTTCGTTTTTACTAATGCGATTACTGTGTCGTTTTTTTCTAGTTGCAATTGCTCGCAAGCATTTGTCGTTATTATGGATTCTATAATTGTTTCGTCAAAATTTAGGTTGATTTGACTGAGCAGAACTCCTTTTTTGATGGATTCAATGGTGCATTGCAATCGGTTTTGAATGCTGATGTTTGGATTGGAATCTTTGGAAATAATAACTTCGGTTTCCTTAAAAATGATTTTTACAGAATGGCCTATTTCTAGATAAGAGGCCGTTTCGGGCGTGTCAAGAACAATTGAAGTGAAAATTGTGTCATTGGATTTGACTTTCACCAATGAAATTCCTTCGTGCGATTGAATTGCTGTTATGTTTCCGTTTAGCGTGTTCATTATTGTTGGGTATACATCTATTTAGCGTTCAGCTTGTGAAAATATTTTAGCCACAAATTACACAAATTTTCGCAAATTACTTTGGAGCGAATAAATAATGGCAGAGGCTTTACCGCAGATTCGCAGATTTTAATAAAAATTTCATCTGTAAATTAACCGCTTTCAGCGGAATTAGCGCGAATTAATTTTCCTAAAATTATTAAATTCAGTTTTCAGGAAGTAATCTGCGAATCTGTGGTTGTTTTTTAGTCAGGTGTTTGTCTGTAAATAAGTGCTGTTAGCTTGCAGACTTTCAATCGGCTAAAACAAAACGAAGATTTTTAGTCAACGGTATTTATTTAGTTGAATATCCGTAATATTTTAAGATAGCCGCCGCTTTTTTGGATGAAATGAAATTGTAAAATTTAGCAGCGTTTGAATTTCCTTGTGCGTGCTTCAAAATTACACAACCTTGTTGCAAAGGGGCGTGACTTTTTTCGGGGATGATGTAATATTTGCCGTTTTCTTTCAGCATGTTTGGAGTAAGAACGAGTGACAAAGCCACAATTCCGATATCGGCGGCTCCGGTTGTGGTAAATTGAGCGGCTTGGGTGATATTTTCGCCAAAAACCAATTTGCTTTTTACCTTATCATAGACTTTGTAGAACTTCAAACTTTCTACGGCTTTTTCGCCATAAGGTGCGGTTGTTGGATTGGCAATTGCAATTTTGACGATATTGGCATTTAACAGCGTGCTCATCTTTTTGATGTTGGGATCTGTTTTTTTGCTCCAAAGGGCCAATTTTCCTGTCGCGTACATTTTGACTTCTGATGCCGTTAGGCTTTTTTTCTTGAGTTCGTTGGGATAATCCATATCGGCGGAAAAGAATAAGTCGAAAGGAGCGCCATTGGAAATCTGCTCAAATAATTTCCCCGATGCGCCATAGGTAACTTGTGCGTCAATATTTGTGTTTTGAATTTTAAAGACCGTGGTTATCGAATCCAAGGCGACTTTTAGATTGGCGGCCGCAACAATGGTGATTTTTTGTTGGGCTTCGGCAACGCTAAATGACAATAGCATTATCAGGACTGTTGTATTGAAGAATAATTTTTTAATGTTCATTGTTGGTCGATTTCTATTTTGGTTTCTAATAGGTTAGATACACAAATGTAAGTATTCTTATTTTAGGGTAAATACATGAGTTTAAAAAACACATCATGCGCTTGCTTTGGGGAAAATAGGGAAGGAAAAAATAGTAATGGTAAATCAAAGCCGTTCAAAATCCATGATTTTAGGTGGTTAATGTTAATAAAATTAGCCTTTATCACTAAATATATTGGTGTTAAAGGCTAATTAGCTTAGTGATGAAGCATAGCTTAATCAATGATAAAGGATAAGTCAGTTGGTGATAAAGGCTAATAAAGTTGGTGTTAAAGCATAACTTAATTAGTGATAAAGGCTAATAGAGTTATGCTTAAAGCTTAACTTAGTTTTGTATAAAGCATAAGTAAATAAGCATGAAGGTTAACTTGCTTTAGTGTAATGCTTGATTTGTGCAGAAAGGCGATCTGTTTTTTTGATTTGTTTTTAATTGGAGCATGATTATTGGAGCCTCCAACGGTTGAAACCGTCGGCTATGGAATTGCAGTAAATATTTTGAGCTTCCATTATGCTATAGCCAACGGTTTCAACCGTTGGGGCAGTGTGATTAATTTAGATAATTTCAAAAAAGCACATTATTTCCTCTTTAGCCCCGATAGCAGTGGAAATCCTTGTGGCCCGGGGTTCGGGCCATAAGATTGTAATGGATAGCGGGACTGATGCCTCCTATAAATGCCAAATCTTTCTGCTCCAAAATCAATTAATTGAACACCTTTTTTAAATAAAAAATAGCTTTGGTAACAAGCGACAATAAACGTAAATTTGCCACTCAATTTTTTGTAACCCTATCAGGGTTCAAAACCCTGATAGGGTTAATTATAGATAAAAGAAATGAAATACAATCCGAACGAAATAGAAGCCAAATGGCAAAAATACTGGGCAGAGCATAAAACTTTTGCGGCCAAAAACGATTCAGACAAACCAAAACATTATGTGTTGGATATGTTTCCTTATCCGTCTGGAGCGGGATTGCACGTGGGGCATCCGCTGGGGTACATCGCATCGGATGTGTATTCGAGATACAAAAGGCACCAAGGTTTTAACGTACTGCACCCAATGGGATACGACAGTTTTGGTTTGCCTGCGGAGCAATATGCAATTCAGACTGGGCAACGTCCTGAGGACACGACTTCGGTAAATATTGATGGTGGCGTTGACAAAGAAGGAAAAGTGATTGCGGGGTACAGAAAGCAGTTGGATAAAATAGGATTTTCATTTGATTGGGATCGAGAAGTGCGTACTTCGAATCCCGATTATTACAAGCATACACAATGGATTTTTATCCAATTGTTTAATTCTTGGTACAATAAAAATACAGACAAGGCTGAGGATGTTGCGACTTTAGTTGCGATTTTTTCTGCGGAAGGAAATGCGAATGTAAATGCGGTTTGTGACGATAATATTGAATTGTTTTCGGCAGATGAATGGAACGCTTTCGCAAAAGAACAACAGGAGAAAATCTTGCTACAATACCGATTGACATATTTGGCAGAGACCGAAGTGAATTGGTGTCCTGGATTGGGAACGGTTTTGGCGAATGACGAAATCGTGAACGGTGTTTCGGAGCGTGGCGGTTATCCTGTGATTCGTAAAAAAATGACCCAATGGAGCATGCGAATTTCGGCTTATGCGGAACGTTTGTTACAAGGTTTGAATGATATTGACTGGAGCGAAAGTATTAAGGAAAGCCAAAGAAACTGGATTGGGAAATCTGTGGGTGCGATGGTTTCGTTTGCTGTAAAACCTCACCCCCAGCCCCTCTCCAGAGGAGAGGGGAGCCAAGGCGTTGAGAAGGGGTATATGACAGCTAACGCTGCAATTGCTTCCCAATTAGTTGGTAATGCTAGGGAAAATCGCAAGAACCCAACTGAGGCTGAGGATGTGCTTTGGCAAGAAGTTAGGAATTCGAATCTTGGATTTAAGATAAGAAGGCAACATTATATTGGAAATTTTATTGTTGATTTTGTTTGTTTGGACAAAAAGTTAATTATTGAGGTTGACGGTGGATATCATAATGCTAAGGAACAAATAGAGTTAGATGAACTAAGAACTTTAGAGTTAGAGCAAAAACATCTTTATAGAGTAATTCGTTTTACTAATGAAGAAGTTTTAAATGATATTAAATCTGTTTTAGAAAAAATTAAGGAAGAATTAAGCTTGCGAAATTCTACTAGTACGAACGTGGAGCTCGCTCCCCTCTCCTCTGGAGAGGGGTCGGGGGTGAGGTTTATAGATGTTTTCACTACAAGACCTGACACCATTTTCGGAGTTACATTCATGACTCTAGCACCAGAACACGAATTGGTGGCACAAATCACGACTGCTGAACAAAAAGCGGAAGTTGAAGCCTATATAGAAAAAACGGCCAAGCGTTCTGAAAGAGAACGTATGGCGGATGTGAAAACGATTTCGGGTGTATTTACTGGAGCTTTTGCTGAGCATCCTTTTACCAAAGAACCGATTCCGGTTTGGATAGGGGATTATGTTTTGGCTGGATATGGAACAGGCGCTGTAATGGCGGTTCCTTGCGGTGATGAAAGAGATTATGCTTTTGCGAATTTCTTTAAAGGGCAAAAAGGAATGCAGGAAATCAAAAACATTTTTGCGAATGTGGATATTTCTAAAGAAGCTTTTGGTTCTAAAGACAATGTGGAGATTGCTAATTCGGATTTCCTAAACGGACTGAATTACAAAGAAGCGACCAAAAAGATTATTGAAGAGTTAGAAAAAATAGGACAAGGAAAAGGGAAAATCAATTACCGTTTGCGTGATGCGGTTTTCTCCCGTCAAAGATATTGGGGAGAGCCTTTCCCTGTGTATTATGTGAATGGCTTGCCGCAGATGATTGATGCGCAACATTTGCCTATCATCTTGCCAGAAGTGGAGAAATACTTACCAACCGAAGACGGATTGCCTCCATTAGGAAATGCAACAGTTTGGGCTTGGGATAGTATCCAGAATGCAGTTGTCAGTACGCAGTTAATAGATAACGTAAAAATATTTCCTTTAGAATTGAACACAATGCCGGGTTGGGCAGGAAGTTCTTGGTATTGGATGCGTTACATGGATGCAAAAAATGAAGGAGAATTTGCTAGCAAAGAAGCATTGGCATATTGGGAAAGTGTGGATTTATACATTGGCGGAAGCGAACACGCTACAGGTCACTTATTGTATTCCCGTTTTTGGAATAAATTCTTAAAAGACAAAGGTTTTGCACCAACCGAAGAACCATTCAAGAAGCTGATTAATCAGGGGATGATTTTGGGGATGAGTGCGTTTGTATATAGATTGGAAGGGACAAATACTTTTGTTTCTAAAAATAAAATTAACGGACAAACTGTTCAGCCGATTCATACTGATGTTTCATTTGTAAATGCTTCGGAAGAATTGGATATTGAGAAATTCAAGCAGTTTAGAGAAGATTATAAAGATGCCGAATTCATTTGCGAAGAAAATGGTAAATACATAGTAGGTCGTGAGATCGAAAAGATGTCAAAATCCAAATACAATGTAGTAACTCCGGATGATATTTGTAATGAATATGGAGCCGATACTTTGCGTTTGTATGAAATGTTCTTGGGGCCTTTGGAACAAGCTAAACCTTGGAACACAGCAGGAATTTCGGGAGTTTTTGGTTTCTTGAAAAAACTATGTCGTTTGTATTTTGATGAACATACGATGATTGTTACTAATGATACACCAACAAAAGATAACCTAAAATCATTGCACAAAACTATCAAGAAAGTGGCGGAAGATATCGAGAATTTCTCTTTCAATACTTCGGTTTCTCAGTTTATGATTTGTGTGAATGAATTGTCAGCGCAAAATTGTCACTCTCGAGCGATTTTGGAGCCATTGGCAATTGTGATTTCGCCTTATGCACCACACATCGCTGAAGAATTGTGGTCGTTGCTAGGGAATTCAGGTTCTATTGCAATGGTAACTTTCCCGGTATTTGAACCGGCTCATTTGGTGGAAAGTGATAAAGAATATCCTGTTTCTTTCAATGGAAAAATGCGTTTCACTATCAATTTGCCTTTGGATTTAACCAAAGAACAAATCGAGGAAGTCGTTATGAAAGACGAAAGAACCATCAAACAACTGGATGGTAAAACACCTAACAAGGTGATTATTGTTCCGGGGAAAATTATCAATTTGGTGGGGTAAAAAAAGAGTCCAATATCAATTTCAATGGCAATATCAATGTCAATGAAAAAAATAAATTTTAAAAATCCCAAATTCCAATTTTACGATTGGGGTTTGGGATTTTTTTGTGTAACATTTTTCAAGTTTCTATAACCAATATAAAAAACATAAAAATGAAAAAACACGAAATTCACATTTTGAAAAAGAAGGCTGGTTTTTCCGGTATGAAAGAAGAATTATCAAAAGAGGTAGAGATTTTCTTGAATACTAAATCTTCTGAAGGGTATGAGGTTGTAAATGTTTCTTTTACATATTATGAAGGTGCAGAATTGATAGCTTTTATTACAATCTGCAAATAATTGGTAAAATGCCAAAATGACACAATTATAATTTGGTTCAGAATTTGATGTTTAATTATAGATTTTAAACACAAAATTAAAAAACAAAAATATGGGAATGAGTTATTTGATTCTTGCCGGTGGTATTATGCTGGCAAGTTGGTTAGTGAGTTCTACACTAAAGAGTAAATTTGAGTTTTATTCTAAAATACGTTTGCAAAACGGTATGTCCGGTGCCGAAATCGCCGAGAAAATGCTTGCCGACCACGGTATTCGTGACGTGCGCGTAATTTCGACTCCTGGACAATTGACAGACCATTACAATCCGGTGGACAAAACAGTCAATTTGAGCGAGGCTGTATATAATCAAAGAAACGCAGCTGCAGCTGCAGTTGCAGCACATGAATGCGGTCACGCTGTGCAGCACGCCACGGCTTATAGCATGTTGACTTTACGTTCTCAGTTGGTGCCTATTGTAAATGTAGCTTCGACTTATATGCAGTGGATTTTATTGGCGGGAATCTTGATGTTGCGTACTTTTCCGCAATTGCTATTGGTAGGGATTGTCATTTTTGCAGCGACTACCTTGTTTTCAATTGTTACTTTGCCAGTGGAATATGATGCGAGTAACAGGGCTTTGGCTTGGCTGGAGAATAAAAATATGTTAACGCGAGAAGAACATGCAGGAGCAAAAGATTCCTTGAAATGGGCAGCTAGGACGTATGTGGTTGCTGCATTGGGATCAATCGCTACTTTACTGTATTACATTTCGATTTTTAATAATAGAAGGTAATTTCATAGTTATCTAAAAAATATAATCCGCCTCAATTTAGTATTGAGGCGGATTTTTTTATACAAGTAATTAGTCTTATTCAGTCATGCCTTGTTCTTGCCATTTTACAAAAAGTGCAACTTGGTCAGTAGTTAATGCTGGCTTTTTGTTTACTGGAGGCATAAATTTACGATTGTCCTGCGGTAGTTGAATGCGTTCCAGTATAGCGCCGATATTTTCTTTTACGTGATCGTAGTTCTCTAGGGGTTCTTTTCTTCCTTGAGGCGGAATATGGCAAGGAGTGCAGCTATTTGCAATTATAGGTTCGATGTCTGTTTTGTAACTAATTTTTTTCTCTACTTTGGTGTATTCTGCCCCTTTTTTTGTGGAGTTGCAGTTCATTAAAACAAGAGAGAAAGGAAGAATGAGAAGGGTAAGTTTGAGTTTTTTCATAGAGTGGTTGTTTGATAATTTTCAATCTGGTTAGTTCTTTGACTATTTCCGTGGCATAAGGTTTAATTTTAAGTCAAAGAATGATTTTGGTTGTGAGTTTAAAACAAAAATAGTAGAAATGATATAAAATAAAAATTCCAAATTCCAACAGTTTAAAGTTGGGATTTGGAATTTTAAATATTTAGAATCTTGTATGTGTCTATTTTCCTTTATTGGCTTCAATAATGTATTTTTCCAAAGCCATTGTCATAGATGGGGTTCCAGGAGTTGGAGCCATAATGTCTATTCGCAATCCGTGATCTAAAGCTTCTTTTTGAGTGGTGCTTCCAAAAACGGCTATTCGAGTATTGTTTTGTTCAAAATCGGGAAAGTTTTTATATAATGATTTAATTCCAGTTGGGCTAAAGAAAGCCAATACATCGTAATAAACATCGGCCAAATCAGACAAGTCGCTCATAACAGTTTTGTAGAAAGTGGCTGGAGTCCAGTCTACTTTCAAAGCGTTTAATGTTACAGGAATGTCGGCGTTTAATTGGTCTGATGCCGGAAGCAAGAATTTTTCGTCTTTGTATTTTTTAATTAAAGGCGACAAATCAGCAAAATCTTTAGGACCTACATAGATTTTACGTTTTCTGTATACTACGTATTTTTGTAGGTAGAATGCGATTGCCTCAGATTGACAAAAGTATTTTAATCCTTCAGGGACTTTATAACGCATCTCATCTGCAACTCTAAAAAAATGATCCACACCATTTTTGCTTGTTAATATAATAGCAGTGTAGTTATTAAGATCGATTTTCTGAAGTCTAATCTCTTTTGCGCTTACCCCTTCTACATGAATAAAAGGTCTGAAATCAATTTTTACTTTATGCTTTTGTTGCAGCTCAAAGTATGGAGAATTTTCCACTTTAGGTTCTGGTTGTGAYACCAAAATTGTTTTCACTTTCATATTTAAATAATTTCTAAACGCTACCTTTTGTAAACCAATAATACATAAAATAATAGGGTGCTATTTCAAGAGTGCAAAGATATAAAATAAAATAAAACAACTTACTGAAAATTTCTTTTCTGTAATTTTTTATGGAGTACACATATAGTAAAACGTTCATAACTACGATACTATATAGAATCAGTAATGGGATATTTTTTAAGATGGATTCATAATAGAATAAAATGATGTCAATTGGCAGTAGTAATAAGCCTACATAAGTTCGATATGTAACTTTCTGTAAATTAAACTGTTCGACAAGTTCTTCTATTTTGAATGTGGTTGCAATGATTTTTTCGATTAAAAACTTCGATAAGATGAAGTAAATGACAAAAGTGAATATTTGGATGAATAAGATCCAATCTGTTTTTGAACCATAACCAAAATTGTTTAGTAAAATTTGGATAAAAAACGAAAAGGAAATAATTTGAACAACGAATAAGGAAATGGAAAACATTCCCATAAGGTGACTACTGTCTCTGTAAATCCGAACGTATTTGTCTGAAAACATCAATTTTGTGAAATCTTCAAAGCGGTTTTCATAGACGGATTTGGTTAGAGCAATGATGCCGAAAGCCATGATAAAAACCAGTGTTACCCAGTCGTTAGTGTCAGTTATTCTAGGATGAAGTACGTGTTCAGTCATAATTAGAGCAAAATTAGTGATTTTTATAACATTATTTATTATAATTTTATAATAATCAAATGGCATAAAAACGTTACTTTTGCACGGAAATTACGCGAAACATGAACAATTGCATTGTTATAATTCCCACCTATAACGAAATTGAAAACATAGAAAGCATTATTAGAGCAGTGCTCTCTCAACACAAACCTTTCCATGTCTTAATTATTGATGATAACTCTCCGGATCATACTGCGGATAAAGTGGTTATGCTTCAGTCAGAGTACAATGGTAGATTATTTTTGGAAAAAAGAACTAAGAAATCAGGATTGGGGACCGCTTATGTGCATGGTTTTAAATGGGCATTGCAAAAAAACTATGATTTTATTTTTGAAATGGATGCAGATTTTTCACACAATCCGAATGATTTGGAGAAATTGTATGATGCGTGTCATTTTGGTGATGCTGATTTGGCTATTGGATCTCGCTATGTAACTGGAGTAAATGTTGTAAATTGGCCTTTAAGTCGTGTTTTAATGTCGTATTTTGCATCGGTTTATGTTCGTATGATTACCGGAATGAAAATACACGATGCTACTGCTGGATTTGTTTGTTACAAAAGATCAGTACTCGAAGCTATAAAATTGGATAAAATTAGATTTGTTGGGTATGCTTTTCAGATTGAAATGAAATACCGAACATATTGTAAAAAATTCGCTATTTCGGAAGTGCCTATTATTTTTACCGATAGAACCAAAGGGCAGTCTAAAATGAGCAATTCCATTATTGTTGAAGCCGTATTCGGAGTTATTATGTTACGTTTAAAAAAGTTAGTTAACAGTTTGTAAAAAGAAGATACTATGAATAGATATTTGATTAAAAATGCTAAAATAGTAAATGAAGGAGTTATTTTTGAAGGGGATGTGCTGGTAGAGAATGACCTTATTGTAGAGGTTTCTGATAACATTAGTCTGAAATCTTCAGATTGTATGATTATTGATGCGGAAGGGAATTACCTTTTGCCAGGAGTTATCGATGATCAAGTACATTTTAGAGAGCCGGGTCTTACTCGTAAAGGAGATATTGAATCGGAATCTAGAGCTGCGGTTGCAGGAGGAATTACATCTTACATTGAGCAGCCAAATACTGTACCTAATGCAGTTACCCAGGAAATTCTAGAAGAAAAATACAAAATTGCAGCCGAAAAATCTTTTGCCAATTATTCTTTTATGATGGGCGCAACCAATGACAATCTTGAGGAAGTGTTGAAGACAAACCCAAAGAATGTTGCTGGGATCAAAATATTTTTAGGCTCTTCCACAGGAAATATGTTGGTTGACAATGAAGCAGTTTTGGAAAAAATATTTGCTTGTACCTCAATGCTGATTGCAGTTCATTGTGAAGATGAAATGACAATTAAGAACAATCTTGAAAAATATCAAGAAGAATTTGGAGAAGATGTGCCAGTAACTGCGCATCATCTTATCCGTAGTGAAGAAGCTTGTTATATTTCTTCATCAAAAGCAGTTGCTTTGGCGAAAAAAACCGGAGCAAGATTGCATGTTTTTCATCTTTCGACTGCCAAAGAAATGGAATTGTTTAGCAATAAAATTCCACTTGAAGATAAAAAGATTACTGCTGAAGTTTGTGTACACCATTTGTGGTTTACCAATGATGACTATGCAACAAAAGGAAATCTGATTAAATGGAACCCTGCCGTAAAAACAGCTAACGATAGAAAAGTATTGTGGGAAGCGCTAAATGATGGGCGTATTGATGTTATTGCTACGGATCACGCACCACATACATTGGACGAGAAAAAACAAAAATACCTACAAGCTCCTTCTGGTGGTCCATTAGTTCAACATGCTCTTGTGGCTATGTTTGAAGCGCATCATCAAGGAAAAATAAGCGTGGAAAAAATTGTCGAAAAAATGTGCCACAATCCAGCCAAGATTTTCAAAATTGAAAAAAGAGGTTTTATTAAAGAGGGTTATTTTGCCGATTTAGTTATAATCAATGCAGGATTGCCATGGAGTGTAAAGAAAGAAAATATACTTTCGAAATGCGGTTGGTCTCCTTTTGAAGGTTTTACTTTTAAATCTAGAATTACTCATACTTTTGTAAATGGTAAATTGGTTTATTCTGGTTTTAAAGTAAAAGATATCCGTGCCGGCCAAAGAATGTTGTTCGACAGATAAAAATTCATTTGATGAAATGAGCATGGCAGAAAATTGGTCGCAAATACCAATGAAGATATGCGAATTACATATGACCGATAAAAATCAATAAGTATCTCCATATGAAAAAAATAGTTTCTCTTTTTGCTTTAGTTGCCTTGGTTTTGAGTTGCAATAAGGATTTGGTTGAAAAACCGAATAATCTTATTGACAAAAAAGTGATGGGAGATATTTATTATGATATGTCAATTTTGGAAGCTTTAAAATATCAAAATCCCAATTCTTTGTATAAGAACGGGATCAATCCAAAGACTTATATTTATAAAAAATATAAAATTGACAGCCTTCAGTTTGCAAAAAGCAATGCTTATTATGCCGCTGATTATAGAGAATACAAAAAAATGTACGATGACCTTAATGATCGTTTAAAAAAGGAATCAACGGCAGTAAATTTGATAATCAAAAAAGAGGCAAAAAAAGTAGCTGCTCTAAAAAAAGCAAAAGCCAAAAAAGTACAGGATTCTATAAAAAAGGACAAAAAAATCAAGGATTTGAAGATCAAAAAAGAAAAGGATTCAATTGCTCAAAAGAAGCAAGAAATAAAAGCTAAAAAATAGAAGCAGTTACAGATTTGTAATCTCCTTTATATAATTATGAACGTCTTGAAATGTAATATTCAAGGCGTTTTTTATTTTTTCATTGGAATATAAATCGGTTGTGTAAGAAGACCTTGCAGAGGCTTTGCTTAGTTGTCTCTTTAGACCAAAAACATTGGAAGCAACCCAATCCAGTTTTGATAAAACATTCATCATAAATGGAGTTGCATGATATTTAGGTCTTTTAACTTTTAAGGCGTCAGCAATGGAATACAGGAAGTCCTGAAAAACAATATTCTGGCTTATTAACGTAAAACGTTCACCGTGAATGGGGCTTTTCATCAGTTGATGCATTATAGATACAACATCCGAAACTGCAACAAAACCAGTTAATCCTTTGGTGTAAAAGGCAAGTCCGTTTTTTACTTTTGTGAAAAGTTCACCACTTCCTTGGTTCCAAAATCCGGGGCCAATAATGACGCCAGGATTTACAATCACTACTTGAAGTCCTTCTTGTAGGCCTCGCCATATTTCCATTTCGGCGCCATATTTTGAAATCGCGTAATCGCTATGCGGTTTTTCAGGATTCCATTCGGTTTCTTCTGTAATAATGGATTCGTGTTCTGGCAAATCGCCAAGAGCTGCGATGGAGCTTACGTGACAAAGTTTAGTGACATTATTTGCCAAACAAAAATTGACAATGTTTGATGTTCCTTCAATATTGGTTTTTCGAACAAGATCTTCCTCTTTTGGATCAAAGGAAATCATCGCTGCACAATGGTATACTTGATCTATTCCCTGAAATGCGTTCTCTAATGTAGGAATGTCTAGAATGTCGCCTTGAATCCATTGGATAGAATCATAAAGGCTATTTTTTTGGTACAATGAAAAAAGAGCTTTTGTTTTCTGGGTATTGTCTAGATTTCTATAGATGGCACGGACATTTTCTCCCTTTTCTAATAGGTGAATTAAAAGATGTGCGCCTACTAAGCCTGTTCCTCCTGTGACTAATACCATATTTACAAATATATTATTTAATGTTGATTCGTTAAATCGTTTAAGTGTTTATTTGGTGATTTTTTTTCGATTAACCGATTAAACAAATAAGCAAATCAACATTAAATTTTATCTTTGCTCAAAATTGATTATTTATTAGATGAAAAATATTATTTCCGAATTACAATGGCGTGGTTTAGTACACGATATCATGCCAGGAACTGAAGAGCAACTTTTAAAAGAAATGACAACTACCTATATTGGATTTGATCCCACATCAGATTCATTGCATATTGGTAGTTTGGTGCCAATTATTTTATTGGTTCACCTTAAGAATTTTGGTCATAAACCAATTGCTTTGGTAGGTGGTGCGACTGGAATGATTGGAGATCCTTCCGGAAAATCAGATGAGAGAAATTTATTGGATGAAGCGACTTTAAATCATAATGTTGAAGGCATAAAAGGAGTATTGTCTCGTTTTTTAGATTTTAATGATACTGCTGCAAATGCTCCAGTTTTGGTAAATAACTACGATTGGATGAAAGGTTTGTCATTCATTAATTTTGCTCGTGATGTCGGTAAACGTATTACGGTAAATTATATGATGGCCAAAGATTCTGTGAAGAAAAGACTGTCTGGCGAAGGAGAAGGAATGTCATTTACTGAGTTTACTTATCAATTGATTCAAGGGTACGATTTTTATCATTTGCATAAAGAATACAATTGCTTGTTGCAAATGGGAGGTTCGGATCAATGGGGAAATATCACGACAGGAACTGAATTGGTTAGAAGAATGAACGTTGGTGAAGAGGCCAAAGCTTTTGCAATGACTTGTCCGTTAATTACTAAAGCGGATGGTTCTAAATTTGGAAAATCCGAAGGTGGAAACGTGTGGTTAACTGCTGATAAAACTTCGGTTTATAAATTTTACCAATTCTGGTTGAATACTACCGATGTGGATGCAGAGAAATATATCAAGATTTTTACGTTCCTAGGAAAAGAAGAAATCGATGCTTTAATCGAAGAGCATAAAGTAGCTCCACATTTAAGAGTGTTGCAAAAGAAATTAGCTGAAGAGTTAACTGTTTTTGTACACTCAAAAGAAGAGTTGGAAAAAGCAATTAAGGCTTCGAATATTCTTTTTGGAAATGCTACTGCTGATGATTTGAAGCAATTAGATGAAACTACTTTTTTAGAAGTTTTTGACGGTGTTCCTCAAGCTGAGATTTCAAAAAGCGATGTAGAAGCAGGATTGGATATTGTTCAAGTTCTGAATGAAAAAACAGGGTTCTTTAAATCGAATGGTGAGGCCAGACGAGCTTTGATTGCCAATTCTATTTCTGTTAATAAAGAAAAAGTGAACGAAACATTTGTGCTTTCTTCAAAAGATTTGATTAACAATCAGTTTGTACTTTTGCAAAGCGGTAAGAAAAATTATTTTGTAATTAGGGTTGTTTAAAAGTTTAACTGTTTAATCGGTTAATCGTTTATGCGGAATGTATAGCCGATTTAACGATTCAACAAATAACCGATTCAACAATCTAAACAACCATCAAATTACAACCTCGAATATCTGAATTATCAAAACGTCCCAATACTTCGAAAGTAGTGTTGGGATATTTTTTGCCCAAATCTTGCGTGGCTATGAATGAACAAGAGTTGATGTTGGCTAGGTCGATAACGTTGATTCCGCCCGTTTTCCCGTCGTTAATATATGTCAAGGCATCTTCGGTGTCGCGAATGTGTATTTGCATCCAGGAAGGGCATTCAAATACGCCATTTCCTAACGAATAAGCTTGTGATAGTAATTCGGTCATTCCATACTCAGAATGGATAGCAGAAACACTAAAACCGGTGCAAAGTTGTTCGTGCAATTCTTCTCGAATCATTTCTTTGCGTTTGCCTTTCATACCGCCCGTTTCCATAATAATGGTGTGCTGCAGTTGGAAGGTGTGTTTCTCGATTAAATCCAATAAAGCGTAGGTAACTCCAATCAGAATGACATTTTGCCCTGCGTGGTCTAAATCAACCAATTTTTGGATTAGTTCCTCATGGTTGTGTAGGTAAAAGCCACTTTCGCTGTTGTTGGTCAATTGTATTAAATCTTCAACCATATAAATCAATGAGGATCCTTCTCTTTCAAGATAGGAGGGAAGTAAG
This sequence comes from Flavobacterium sp. P1_E4, assembly GCF_056405915.1. Lineage (NCBI taxonomy): Bacteria > Pseudomonadati > Bacteroidota > Flavobacteriia > Flavobacteriales > Flavobacteriaceae > Flavobacterium > Flavobacterium sp. P1_E4. The sequence goes on along the minus strand of NZ_JBFUBE010000009.1, from coordinate 15,217 downwards.
GCTAAGACAACATAATCTTCAATATTTCCATAAAATTGAGAAAAGCCTTTGCGATAGCTTTCTTCATAAATGGAAACATCGGTAACTAGATGTCTGCTAGTGATGGTTCCGGTTGTTCCACTGCTGGTAAAAGTTGCCTGAATTGGATTGTTGTTTGAGACAACATTATGGCTTTTGAAAAACTGAATAGGTAAAAAAGGAATTTGATGAAGCGATTTTACTTTTTGTGGATTTGTTTTTAGTAAATCACAAAATTCTTGGTAGACCAAATTGTTTTCATATTGAAATCGGAATACTTTTAAAGCTATTTTTTCAAATTGCTTCTGACTCGAAATGGTAAATATGTCGCTGGCTGTAATCAAGTTCTTTTTTTTTGAGGACAAAGGTATTATTATTTTGGAACCTTTTTTGGGTTTTTGATGTTTATGGCTTTGAAAAGTTCCAAAAAAAAAGTTCCAATGAAAATTGGAACTTTTATGATTATTTTAATAAAAATTATCTGATTATTAGTTTTCTACTACTAGTTGCATTTTCTTCAATGATTTTAATGATATAAATACCAGGAGAAAGATTAGAAACGTTTAGTTCTTTGGTACTAATATTAGTTTGCAATACTTTTTTGCCTAATACGTCGAAAATGATAATCTCTTTTTCTAAGTCGTTTTTTGAAGTAATGTAAACTTTACCATTAGTCACAGGGTTCGGGTACAAATTTAACCCTTCAATTGAAGCGTTATCTTGTACTTTTGGCGGTTGCTTACTATCTTGAGCAGCAGCTGTAATAGTAAAGAAAATAGCCAATAAAAGAGTAATATAAAAGTAGTTTTTTTTCATTAGCATTTTAAGTTGATAGTAAATATAACAATAATTTTTTATAAAAAAAAATACCTCTCAAGAAATGAGAGGTATTTTAACTAATTCAAAATTTTATTATTTTATCAAAGTATTTCCGTCTACAGTTGACCAAGCACCGTTTGTCAATGAAGCCCCTGTTGCAGTAGTACTTGTTACAAATTGTCCAGCAGGAAAATTAACAACAAGTGGTGTGCCAGAAACAGTTGCTCCTAAAATGTTTATTCCAGTGTTTGTAATAGTAACATTGGTCATTTTAATTTTAGATGTATTTACTTGATCTGTATTTGTAGCTGCATCTTGAATTTTACAAGCTGCTCCAGTATAGGTAGTAGTTCCTTCAGTATAGTTTGCATATCCATCAATGATGATGTTGCTATAATCTCCATTAGCTTCTTTTTTGAATTGGAAAGCATCAATTTGAATATCACCAGCAGTTTCTGGAGTAGTACCAGCAGCTCTTTTTAAAGTAATGTTTGTGATTTTTGGCCAGAATGCATTGTCGTTGTTTGAACATTCAATTTCCATACCGAAGTTTCCTTTTCCAGTTTGGTAAGCGTACCAGTTGCTATTTGCTTGACCTTGCCATCCATCTTGCCAGTCGAAAGCATCGTCAGTATTACCATAAGAAATTGCATTAGTCATACTTACAGTTCCTCCAAAAAATTCATATCCGTCATCAGCTCCTTTATAAGAAACTAAGTGATCCAAAGTTGTTCCTGAACCTACTGAGTAAAAAGTAAAACCGTTGTTTTCTTTTGATCCATCAGCCAATTTTGCACCGGCATATTCTACTCTAGCATATACTAATGATCCACCATTGTGAGTAGCATTTGTTCCTCCGTAAGGTAATGCATTTCCATCTTCAGAAGTTGAAGTTGTTACGCCACCAACAGCTTTGATAGGAGCATCACCATACATGATGATTCCTCCCCAAGAACCAGGAGTTTTAGAAGCTTCAGTAAATACTACTGGTTTGTCAGCGGTTCCTTTGATGATTAGTTTACCACCTTTCAAAACCACTAAGGCATTGTCACCTGTAGTTTTGTTACAAGTAATTGTAGAACCTGCTTCAAAAGTTACTGTTACACCTGTGCTTATTTTTACGATACCTTTCAAAGTGTAATTTCCATAAGCATAAGTTTTGTCAGCTGCAAAAGTCCCTGTTATTTCTCCTGTTGCTACTGGAACTGCAGTTACTGTTACTGTTTTTGTTACTGATGCCGCTGCTCCAGAAACTGTATAAGTAATTACAGATGTACCTACAGATACAGCTGTAATTACACCTGTATTAGCTTCAACTGTTGCTACCGATGGAGTAGCACTTGTAAAAGTACCTCCTGTAGTAGTACTTGAAAAAGTAGTAGTTGTTCCTACAACGATACTTTCTGTTCCTGTTAAAGGAGCTACTGTTAAAGGAGCTGGATCATCATTGTTACTACATGATGTGATAAATAAGCCTAAAGACATTGCTAAAGCTAAAAATTTTGTTTTCATAGTTTGAGTGTTATTTTTCATAATTTGATATGTCAAAAGTACTTTGTGAGTTCCGAATAGATGTTACCGAATAATTACAAAAAAGTTATCAAAATAGGTCTTAATTGTGATGTTAACGTTAAGAGATTCTGTTGTTTATAAATGACAAAGCCCCTAATGAATTAGAGGCTTTGTTTGAGCGGGATTGATTTTAGAATGTGTATCCTAAACTCATTGAGAATTCTATACCTTTCTTGTAGTTACGGATGGTTGCTTCATCTATCAAAGGAGCATCACCATCATTTCCTTGTTCGAATTTTATATTTGGATTTAAGATGTTTTGAGCCGAGAATTTTAAATCTATGTTTTTAGACACTTTACTTCCCCAAACAAAATCCAATTGATTAACTGGTAATTCATATATGTGGTCTAAACCTCCTGTACCAATTGCGTAAATTCTTTTTCCAAATACAGAGTATACTAAAGATAGCGTGTTGCTCCATTCTGAGCTAAAATTGAATTGGTATTTTAAATCAGAATTAATTAAATATTTTGAAGCTCCTTGTAGCTCTCTTTTTTGATGTGTTTCAATAGAGGTAGTAACATTTCCTTCTGAATCTGTGAAAGTAGGTTTTACATCTACTTGAGTGTGCATTAATGAAGTATTGAATCCCCAAGAGAAATCGGCTAAGTTTTCATTTATTCTTCCTAAATCATACAAGAAATCAAATTCAGCTCCAAATAGTACTGCTTGATCCGAATTTAAATAGGTCGTAATTGTCGTATTGGCTGCATTGGCAATGAAAGTACGTTCTATTGGATCCAAAATTTTCTTTCCAAATAAGCCTACAGAAAAAAGTTCTTTTGCAGAAGGGAATATTTCGTATTTCAAATCTACATTATAGTTTTCGCTATTTAATAGATAAGGATTTCCTTTTGTAGAAGTTCCATCGGCGTTGATGTATTCTATTGGGTAGGCTTCCATTATAATAGGCAAAGTATATGTTTTTGTGGCAGAAAAACGCATATTTGAAGTGTCTGTAACTTCATATTTTACATTCAATGAAGGTAAAAAGTATAAATTATCATATGATAATTTTATAAATGGATCATCGAAAGATCCTAGAGCTCTGTATTGAGTTTCTCTTAAAGTGCTTTCTACACGCAAACCTCCGTTAACTTCCCATTTATTGTCAAAATTGTACAATAGATTTGCATAACCAGCATTCGATGATTGAAATAATTTGGCTTGCCAAGTAGCATTAGAACTTTCTCTAAAAGCAAAAGTATTATTAGCTAAATAGCTGTTTAATTGGCTGTCGATAGTGTTAATAGGGCCTGTAAATGTTGGTCCAGTGGTAGGGATTACAAATCGATAAGAAGATTCCATGTTTGAGGCATAACCATTGTAACCTACAGAGAACTTTTTGTTTTTTTCTTCTTTTCCAAATTTATAATTGTACTCTGCTAACCCTGAATAATAATAATCACTGGTGATGTCTAGATATTGGCGAATAAAATTGTTTCCTGCAATTGAGGTAGTGATATCAGTATCTCCTGATTTTGGTCCAGAGAAAAATTTACGGTCTGGTTGTGAAAATTTTGTCAAAGCATAGGAAATTCCAGCTTTTATATTTTGATCGTTATTGTCAGTTAGAGCATATTCCCCTAATAATTGATTGTTCAGATATGCTGTTTCGTCCAATTGATTCGTTCTTATTAAAACATCATTGTTTGATGTACTAGTATTTGGAACACCAAATTGATCTTGTATTAAACTTTTAGTTGTCTTAATGTAGGTAGTGTTGTAAGACAGTTTTAGTTTTTTTGTATTGTAATTTAAACCAATCAATCCTGTAAAAGAAGTTTCATATGTGTAATCAGTAGTTATAAAATTACTGTTGTAAACATAACCCGATGGATTGTTATTGAAGTTTCTTTGTACTCCGTTTGTGATTTTATAATCATTATCGAATGAAAGAGACAATAGATATGAAAAGCTTTTTTCGTTTTCGAAATCAAATTTTTCTGAATTCAAGAAACCGATACTTGTGTTTAATGGACTTTTAGTATCAGCGACATTGAAACCACTGTCTTTGTATGCACTCAATGATTGCTCCGGCGTCATGGTTACAGATGCTGGTGAACTTCCTAAAGCTGAAGGAAGTTTTCTGTATTTTCCAGTTAATCCAAAAAAGCCTTCTGGAGAATCGGCGTTTTCAGCAATTAAAAAATCAGAAAAACTATTATTTGTGGTATAACCAATTCCGATGCTAAATTTAGTAATGCTTTTTGATGGTCTTGTTGTTTGGATATTAAAAGTACCTCCGGCAAAATCGCCGTAAATATTAGTATTAAACGTTTTGTACACGTCAATTACACCAACAATGTCTGTTGGGAATAAATCCAAAGCAATGTATTTGTTGTATGGATTGTTTGAAGGTACAGCCAAATCATTAATCAATAAATTATTGTAACGGTCTTCCAGTCCACGAACGAATAAACCTCTTGAGCCTACTTTTGTGATTCCGGTTATTTTGGTTAAACCTTCCTCGACATCGCTAACTCCTTTTCTGGACATTTCTTGTGCGCCTATACTTTGCTTGATGACAACTGCATTTTTTTGTTCCAATAATAATGCTGTTTCTTTTTCACGTCCGCCACTTGATTTGACAACAACGTCTTTTAGTTTATAACCACCAGAACCCAAAGAACTATTTGCAGTTACAGTTTCGTTGGCTACTACAGTTACGGGAACCTCAGTAGTTTCATAACCTACAAAACTAAATTGGACAGTGTAATTTCCTGGAGCTAGAGTAATTGTATATTTTCCTTCTACGTCAGTGTTGGTGCCAATTTTTGTTCCTTTTATCAGCACATTGGCAAATGGTAAGGATTGATTATTGGAATCTTTGTCTAATAAAACACCAGTTATTGTTCCTTTGTTTTGTGAGAAACCAATAACACAAATAAACAGTGTAAAGAATAGAAATTTTAATTTCATTTTAAGTAGTATTTAATTTTCTGCAAATAAATGGCGGGATTCTAGTCTTTGTGTTAACATCAAGTTATGAATGGATATCATAATTATTATGAAATCGTTAACATATTAAATTAAGGTTAAGTCCGCTTTTTTCGTATTGATACTTACCGTTTATTATTACTTTTACATTGCAATAAAAAGTCATTGTGTTTAATTAAGAGATGAATACAATAGAAAGCTTAATTTTTTGCTATTAAATATGAAGAAAAGAAACACCAAGATTCTTCTGGTTGATGATGAACCAGATATTTTAGAAATTGTAGGCTATAACCTAGCTCAAGAAGGATATCAGATTGTTACGGCTGTCAATGGTAAAGATGCTATTGAAAAAGCAAAAAAAGAACTTCCAAGCCTTATCATAATGGATGTTATGATGCCCGAAATGGACGGAATGGAAGCTTGTGAACATATTAGAAGAATACCTGAGTTGAATAATGTTATCATAACGTTTTTGACAGCAAGAAGTGAAGATTATTCTCAAGTGGCTGGATTTGATGCCGGTGCCGATGATTATATTACCAAACCAATAAAACCAAAATTATTGGTTAGTAAAGTGAAAGCATTGTTGCGAAGATTAAAAGAACAAGATCAAAACAGTGAAACTCTCAATGTGGGCGGAATCGAAATAAACCGTGAAGAGTATAAAATTGTAAAGGATAATCTAGAAATTGCCTTGCCAAGAAAAGAATTCGAGTTGTTTTATTTATTGGCTTCAAAACCCGGAAAAGTTTTCAAACGAGAAGAAATACTGGATAAGGTTTGGGGAAATGATGTAGTTGTAGGTGGTAGAACAATTGATGTCCACATTAGAAAACTTCGTGAAAAGATAGGAGATGATCTTTTTAAGACCATAAAAGGAGTAGGGTATAAATTTGAAGTTTAAATAAATGGTACTTTTGATAGATTTTAAAAGTCTTTTCAAATAACCATAATGCGTGTACTAAATCAATAATGAAAATCAATTTCAAAAAAAGTTACAAGTTTGCTATAAAATCAGCTTTGTATATCAGTCTATTTGTGTCAGGATTTTGCATGATTCTATCTGTAATACTGTTCAAATCTTCTTTTGTAAATATGTTAATGTTTGGTTTTATAAGCCTATTTTTTGTTTATGTCTTTTCATTTTTTGTTTTGCAATACCGAGTGGAACGATTTATATATAGAAGAGTAAAGAAAATTTACGATGATGTATCGCTATTGGAATCTAGTACTTTTATCAATCAACCGATTACCACAGATATGGAAACGTTGACACGAGAAGTAAAGAAGTTTGCAACTGATAAAAAGTTGGAAATTGAAATGCTTCAAATACGTGAAGAATATAGAAGAGAGTTTCTAGGTAATGTTTCCCATGAACTCAAGACCCCATTATTTACGGTTCAAGGTTATTTGTCAACTCTTATTGATGGCGCTATGGATGATAAATCCATTAGAAAGAAATACTTGAAGCGAGCAGAAAAAGGAGTAGAGCGATTGATTTATATCGTGGAAGATTTGGATATGATTACCAAATTGGAATCGGGGGATTTGAATCTTGATTTTACAAAATTTGATATTGTAAAGCTGATTAAAAATGTTTTCGATTTGTTGGAAATGAAAGCCGAAAAAAAGAATATCACTTTGGCATTCGAAAATGATAATGTTCTCCCCATTTTTGTAAATGGGGACAAAGACAAAATTCAGCAAGTTGTCGAGAACTTACTTGTGAACTCTATAAAATATGGAAAAGAAGGTGGTTTGACCGAAATTTCTATTGTGAATTTGACCAATAAAAAAGTATTGGTTCGAGTTACCGATAACGGTGAAGGTATAGAAATACAAAATATACCTAGACTTTTTGAGCGATTTTATAGAGTGGACAAAAGTGGTTCTCGTACCGAAGGAGGTTCAGGTTTAGGGCTTTCCATTGTGAAACACATTATTGAAGCTCATAAAGAAAAAATTTATGTCGAAAGTGAGTTTGGAATTGGCTCTGAGTTTTCTTTTACACTCGAAAAGACATACATAACTGATCAATTTGGCTTAAAAAAGAAATTAAATTAAACATTTGGTAACTTTAAAAAATTTCTCATAAGTGCCTTATTGTCAACTATATTTGTGTTTAAGGCAAGAAAATTACACTTAAATTTTTCTAAGAAAAAACCGATTAACATTAAATTATCATCTAAATAACATTGTGTTAACTTTAACTTAACATTGCGGTATCACCTTTGCGGCAAATTAACATTCATATTAAAAGAAAATGAAAAAAGTTATAGTTGCAATAATGATATCAATTTGTGGTATAGTTAATGCTCAGGAAGTTGAAAATGATACAATTAAGAAAGTTAACCTAGATTCATTGGCAGCAACTGTCAATCAGCATTCAGAGAAGTTAGCTGGTTATGAAGAAAAGTTTTCTGGTTTGGAATCAATTGTTAATGAGTTGAACAAGATTAAAGTTTCAGGTTATATTCAGGCTCAATATGAAGCTTATGATACCTGGTCATCAGACGGGACTATACACGGAGTTCCTGTAAGCGGTACTACTTCATATGAAGATAATTCATTTTACATTAGAAGAGCAAGGATTAAATTTACTTATAAGCCTATCGACGGTGTAAATTTTGTTTTGCAGCCTAACTTTGAAGTACATCAAGTTACTTTGAAAGATGCTTATGTACAGTTGAATGACCGTTGGCTTAACACTTTCTCTTTATGGGTTGGTCAGTTTAACAGACCTACTTATGAAATAGAATATTCTTCAGCATCAAGAGAATTTGCAGAAAGGACTTTGATGACAAGAACACTTTATCCAACAGAAAGGGATCAGGGAGTTAAATTGGAGGCTGATTTTGTTACTCAATACAACTTCCCTTTAAAATTACAATTCGCTATACTTAACGGAAACTTTGGAGAAGGACCGTTGGCAAGTCAAGCAAAAGATGTTGACAATGCAAAAGATTTCATGGCTAGAGGTGTTTACTCTTTGAAAATGATGAACAACTCATTGGGAATAGATTTTGGAGGGCATACTTATCTGGGAAAAACTACCGTAATTGCTCAAACAACTCCTCCTACAGTATTTTCAGATGTGAACAATAATCCATTTACTCCTAAAGTAGGTGATAAATTTAATAAAGAATTATTTGGTGCTGAGGCGCAAGTTTATTATGACTTCCTTGGGGGAATGTCTTTAAAAGGCGAATATATCAGAGGAACTTATTCAGGAACAACAAATACTGCTCAAGTTAATTCATTATTTAACGCTAATAAAGTAAGAAACGTAGAAGGTTATTACATTTCATTTGTTAAAAATGTTGGTAAAGTAAATATAGCTTCTATTAGATATGATGTTTTTGATCCTAATACTAAAATGTCTGGAGATGCAGTTACAAATGCTGGTGATTTGAGATACAATACTTGGACATATGCATGGCAATATTTCTTCAATGACAATATTAAAATAATGGCTTGTTACTTAATGCCAATAAATGAAAAATCTCAAAATGCCGGTGCAGATTTTAAAAATGACAAACACGATAATACATTCACTCTTAGAGTACAAGCTAGATTCTAAATTTAAAACGCGATTTAAATAAATTAAAATATGAAAACTACTAAATTAAAAACTGCAGGGATTTTATTAGTCATAATGACAATAGGATTTTCTTTTACAATGGTAAATAAAGTTACTATTAAAGGTTCTGATACAATGGTTATTTTGTCCCAAAAATGGGCGGAAGTGTATATGAAAAAAAATCCGGGAGCATCTATTCAGGTTACTGGAGGAGGATCTGGAGTAGGACTGGCGGCATTAATAAACGGTTCTACGGATATAGCCAATTCAAGTCGTCCGATCAAACCTTCTGAGGTAGAAAAATTGAAAGCAAGATATAATACACTTGGAGTTGAGATTCCTTGTGCCAAAGACGGTTTGTCTGTTTATTTGAATAAAGCTAATCCAGTTAGTGCTCTTACTTTGAAACAAATTGGACAAATTTTTGCTGGAAAAATTATGAACTGGAAAGAAGTTGGTGGTCCAGATGCTCCAATTAAATTATACGGAAGAGAAAGCAGCTCAGGAACTTTTGGATTCTTTAAAGACAATGTTGTAAAAACTGATTTTTCTCCATCTTGTCAAACATTGCCAGGAACTGCTGCAATCGTAAATGCTGTTAAAAAAGATAAATTCTCTATTGGTTACGGTGGTGCAGCTTATGCTGAGGGAGTAAAAGATTGCGGTGTTAAAAAAGATGACAAAAGCCCTGCAATTTTGCCTACTGCGGCAACAATTAAAAATCATACCTATCCTATCACAAGATATTTGTATATGTATTTAAAATCAAGGCCAACTGGTGAGACTAAAGCTTTTATTGATTGGATTTTAAGTTCCGAAGGTCAGGCTATTATTGCTGAAGTAGGTTATTATCCTTTAAAGTAATTTGAAGTAAAATATCCCTCATTTTAAATCAAAGTGAGGGATATTTATGTTTATTCTATACGAATTCCTAAATAAATAAAATGGATTCCCAAATACCAATCAAACAAACTTTTACCAAGGAAAGTTTAAAGAAGCAATTCAGGCTTTCTGAGTTTCTGGCCGAAAAAATTATTTCGTCGATTGCTTTTCTATCAATAGCAATTATTTTTCTGATTTTCATTTTTGTATTCAAAGAATCATTGCCGTTATTTAGTTTAGGAAGTGATGCTAAAGCAAAAATAGAAGCTCAAGCAACAGCTGCAAATAAACCTGAATCTTACGATACATCTTCAGAAGAGTTGAAGCCTGAAGCATATGGAACAGAAACCGCAGAAGATTTAAAACCGGAATCTTACGGTACCGAAGCAACAGAAGAATTAAAACCAGAAACGTATGGTTCTGAGCCTGTAACGCAAGATGATTTAAAACCGGAAAGCTACGGAGACACTCCAAAAGAAGACTTAAGTGTTGCGCCGGCAGATGAAATGATGAATGCAGAATCCCAAAATCAAGAGGGATCGGATAAAACCTGGAGTACTTTTTTCAGTACTGAGTGGGTACCCGTTTCCGATAATCCTAGATTTGGATTAATTGGTTTGTTAATAGGAACTTTGAAAGTGACTATTATTGCTATGCTAATTGCTGGTCCACTGGCAGTATTGGCGGCTTTATTTACCTCTTGTTTTGCTTCCAAAAGAGTAAAAGAAATCATAAAACCTATTATCGAAATGCTAGCTGCTTTTCCATCAGTGGTTATTGGTTTTTTTGCATTGATGGTATTGGCAAGTTTTTTTCAGAATGTGTTTGGATATGATTCCAGATTAAATGCTTTCATCGGTGGGGTGGCAATGGCTTTGGCCGCTATTCCAATTATTTATACAATTTCAGAAGATGCATTGGCGTCGGTTCCAAAAACTTATACCGAAGCGAGTCTGGCATTGGGTGCCAGTAAGTGGCAAACTGCTTTTTTTGTGGTTTTACCAGCAGCAACGCCAGGTATTTTTGCAGCATTATTGCTAGGAGTTGGAAGGGTTTTTGGTGAAACAATGATTGCGTTGATGGCAACCGGAAATGCAGCTTTACTTTCTGCTAATCCTTTTGAAAGTGTACGTACGTTTGCTGCGACAATTGGTTCTGAAATGGCCGAAACTGTATTTGGAGAGACTCATTACAGTGTTTTGTTCTTTATTGGATCATTACTTTTCATTTTTTCTTTTGCCTTAAATGCGGTGGCTGAGTTTTATGTAAAAGGTAAATTATTGAAAAAATTCCAAGGAAAATAATTATGGAAAAAGTTATAAATGAATCAGAAAATCACTTTTTTTCCAGTAAAAAAAGTACTTCGGAAATAAAAGGAAAGATTTTCGTTGGTATTACTCAATTGGCCGTAATCCTTATTATTGCTATTCTTTTTATCATTTTGGGAATCATCGTTTATGAAGGAAGAACCAAATTCTCTTGGGAATTTATATCTACTTTCCCAACAAATGGTATGACTGAAGGTGGGATTTTCCCAGCCTTGATTGGTACTTTTATTTTAGTGATTGTTATGTCTATAGCGGCGGTTCCTTTTGGGACAATTACAGCACTTTACTTAACGGAATATGCCAGTGAAAATTCCAAATTTGCGGCAGCTGTACGATTCTCAGTTCGTACCTTGGCGGTAGTACCATCAATTATATTTGGTCTTTTTGGTCTTGGATTTTTTATCCAATTCTTGGGAGCTGGTGCAGATACTGTTTTTAATGATGGTCAATTGCGATGGGGACAACCCAATATTCTTTGGGCGAGTTTAACGATGTCTTTATTGACTTTGCCTGTTATCATTGTTTCTGTTGAAGAATCCTTGAAAACAATTCCTCGTGAATTAAGAGAAGCTAGTTTGGCTCTTGGTGCAACCAAATGGCAGACTATCCGAAAAGTGGTGCTTCCAGAATCAGTGTCTGGGATTATGACAGGAACTATTCTTGCGGTGAGTAGAGGAGCCGGTGAGGTTGCTCCAATATTATTCACGGGTGCTGCCTATTATTTGGCAACACTGCCAGGTTCTTTGAGCGACCAGTTTATGAATTTGGGTTACCATGTTTATATTATGTCGACTCAATCTTCGGATGTGGAGAAAACGATGCCAATACAGTTTGCCACAACTTTAGTGTTGTTGATTTTGACACTGTCACTAAACGTTGTTGCCGTAATTATTAGATCAAGAATTAGAAGAAGAGCAAAATAAGACTTAGTTCAACTAAATAGAGTTTTCTTTTAGATATAAAAAATATACAATGAAAGACATAAAAATAAAAGTTAATGATTTATCATTATACTATGGTGAAAAAAAGGCATTGAATGAAATCACAATGGATATTCCAGCTAACAAAGTGACTGCCTTGATTGGGCCTTCAGGTTGTGGGAAATCTACTTTTTTGAGATGTATCAACAGAATGAATGACTTGATTCCAAGTGTTTCCATTACAGGACAAATGCTGGTGGAAGATGTTGATATCTATGATAAAAATGTCGATGTAGTTAATATCCGCAAAAAGATTGGGATGGTTTTCCAAAAGTCAAATCCTTTTCCTAAATCTATTTATGAAAATATTGCTTACGGACCTCGTATTAACGGGATAAACAATAAAGCAGAATTGGATGAGATTGTCGAAAAGTCACTGCGTCAAGCGGCGATTTGGGATGAGTTGAAAGATCGTTTGGAAGATTCAGCATTAGGACTTTCTGGTGGGCAACAACAACGTTTGTGTATCGGAAGAACATTGGCGGTAAGCCCAGATATTATTTTGATGGATGAACCTGCAAGTGCCTTGGATCCTATTTCTACTTCAAAAATTGAAGAGTTGATACATGAGTTAAAAGAACAATACACGATCATTATCGTGACTCATAATATGCAACAAGCGGCAAGAACGAGTGATCACACAGCCTTCTTTTACATGGGGAATTTAATAGAAATGGGAAAAACAAATTCTATTTTTACTAAACCAGTGCAAAAACAAACAGAAGATTATATAACAGGAAGATTTGGTTAATGGTTTTAAGTATATTAGTTTTGGTATGATAGTTGATTCTAAACTATCGAATCTTTAGACTATTAAATATAAAACTTCTACAATTTTAAATAAAATAAAATGGCAACACATTTCGAAATGGAACTAGATAATTTAAAAAGTATTATTAAAAAAATCGGAAAATTGGCTGAAGGCCAAGTGAGCGAGGCAGTCAAAATACTTTTACAAGAACCGGAAGCCGCTGAAGGAAAAATTATAAAAAAAACCGAAAATAAAATTGATAAATTAGATGTCAAAATAGATGAGATTTGTCAAAGCATTTTTGCTTTGAAACAGCCTGTTGCTTCTGATTTGCGTTTTATTATGTCGGCAATGCAAATCAGTAATGAGATTGAGCGAATAGGTGATTTGTCTATTAGCATCATGAAAAAATCCAAAAACATAAAGGAAAAACACGATTTGATTGTAAAGTTCGATATTGGTGATATTTGCAGGCAAGTTGAATTAATTACGATTAAAACCAATAAGTGTTTTGAGGAACAAAATGGTAAAGCTACTGGGGAAATATTTGTTTTAAACAAAGATATCAGAAACAGTTGTGAAGATGCCATTCATGATATTATCAATGAAATGAAGGTGAATTCCAAAGCTGTTGTTTCAGGAACAAATTTGGTGATTGTTTTAAAACATTTGGAACGCATATCTGAGCATTGTACGAATATCGCAGAGTATGTTTATTTTACGGTCAATGCTAAAATTATTAAACATGATAAATTTGATGATTTAAGATCTGAAGAATAGTTTTCTTTTAGAATTAGAAACATATAAATTGTAAAAAGTCGGAACATTTGTTTGTTCCGACTTTTTTTATTTTTAGGCTATTGGAAGTATACAGTAACTCGTTCGAAGATTGTAGCAGGCGTTCAGAAGTATGTTTCAGGGAGATGGAAGATCTCAGCAGGCACACGGAAGCTCGCATCAGGGCATTGTTTTTTCTTCGAATGTCTAATTTTACTGAGCGGAGCATAACAACAGTTGCAAGAAGTGAAAATTATACTTTTTAGCTTTGTAGGTATTATTTTCTATATTTGAAATAAAATAAAAGAAACAAACTTTCACCAATCTACCCAATTAAGGATGTATATACGAAGGTTTATATCGCATATATACTAGTTACTGGAGACTTGTGCCGAAATTACGCAGATAAAAATAATTAGAAAATAAGCATTCGTTCCGTAAGAAGTTTAAAAGCAGAAGCGTGAAAATTGGAACTTGCCAGCAGAAACTTGAAAAGTTGAAACCTGAAAATCCGAAGCGTTAAAATTGGAATTTGCCAACAGAAACTTGAAAAGTTGAAACTTGAAAAGTTGAAACTTGAAAATTGGAATCTGCCAACAGAAACCTGAAAAGCAGAAACGTGAAAATTGAGATTTGCCAGCAGAAGCTTGAAATTCTTTGCGCAGAATTTATAAATAGAAAGTAAATAATTGAAAATAATACGTTGAAAATTCCGAACCGAAAATCAGAAACGTGAAAGTTGGGTTTTGCCAATAGAAACGTGAAAATTTGCGGTTTAATCGTAATTTCGACAAAAACAAGCCTCCAGTAACACACGCTACAAGCAATTTGGGTATTAGGCTTAATGGAAAAATTAGTTTGTATTTGGAAGATTTGGCAAATCCGAAAGTTAAGGCTAATTTAATCCCAAACTGCTTGTAGCGCGAGAACGTTAGGCTCGATTGCTCCGTTAACGAGACGCAACCGATTTTAATCAGGCATTTAAGCGAAGAAAAGGATTTAATGAAGTAGAAATCAAGCCGACCGAAATCGGAGCCGTAAAACGAAGTTTAATTGTTGCGGACAAACAAACGTGAACCGCTTTTCTGAAAACCGAAAGCGGAATTTTTTTGTCGATTTTTTCGAGGTTTATTTTAAGATTTTCAAGCTTTCTTTGAAAGATGGAACTAATTGAAACGGAATTCGAAAGGCGGAGAATCTTTCGCAATTGGAATCGATAATTGAAATCGAAATTCGTTCGTGCTCAGCGTGCGTGTCGCAACCCAGCCTAACAGCTACTACAACGGATTTGGGCATTAGGCTTAATGGGAAATTGGTTTTGTATTAGGGATGATTTGGCAAATCCGAAAATAGGGCTTAATTTAGTCCCAAACCCGCTGTAGTACCAAGACGTCAGGCTGTGAAAAAACCTCTTTTTTTTCTCAAAATCTTCAAATTTTACAATCCTACAATTCAAATAAAGCCTTCTGAGAAGGCTCTTTTTTTAAGCTACTAATTTTATCGGATAAAAAATGTGCCTTGCATTTAGCTTTAAATAGATCACTTTTATTAAAAACAAGACTTTTGCCT